>NZ_JBHWKO010000003.1:0-386277 GCF_042731035.1 Streptomyces sp. NPDC059895 | reverse complement strand
GCCCTTGGGAGCGCCGCACCCGCGTCGACTGCGCAACCGGTGATGACTCCTGGTCCGGCCGGTTGTGGCGTGGATCCGGTGATGGCTGCTGATCCGGTCGTGGGCGTGGATCGATGGCGGCGGCCGCGGATCCGGTGGCGGCCCCGGATCCGGTGGTGGCCGTGGATCCGGCAGCCGGCCGCTGCGGGTCCGGTGGTGTCCGGGAGCGGCTCAGACCGCCGGTGCCTTCGCGCGCAGCACGGTGAGGAACTCGCGCATCCAGGCCGGGTGGTCCGGCCAGGCGCGGGAGGAGACCAGCGTGCCGTCGACCACGGCCTCGGTGTCCTGGAAGGTGGCGCCGGCGGTCTGCATGTCGGGCTCCAGCGCCGGATAGGCGGTGACGCGGCGGCCGCGGAGGCTGTCGGTGGCGGCGGTGAGGAGGGGGCCGTGGCAGATCTGGGCGACCGGCTTGTCCGCGTCGAAGAACGACTTGACGATCTTGCGGAGTTCGGGGTCGTTGCGCAGGTACTCGGGGGCGCGGCCCCCGGGGACGACCACGGCGGCGTACTGGCCGGGATCGACCTCGGAGAAGGCCAGGTCGGCCGGCCAGGTGTAGCCGGGCTTCTCGGTGTAGGTGTCGAAGCCGGGCTCGAAGTCGTGGACGACGAAGCGGAGCTGCTTGCGGGCGGGGGCGGCGATATGGACCTCGTAGCCCTCCTCGCGCAGGCGTTGGTAGGGGTAGAGGACCTCCAAGGACTCCGCTGCGTCGCCGGTGACGATGAGGATCTTCGCGGTCATGACGGACGGCTCCTCTCGGGCGGGCGCTCTTCCAGCAACGTGCCTCTTGGTGGCGGCCCTGCCAAGAGGTGGGGTGCTTTCAGGTTGCCCGGGAGCGGGCCGCGCGTCGACTTTTCCGTCCGGGGCCGCGGCCCCCGTGTTCTCCGCCACACACACAACGCCTCGCCCCACCGCTGTGCAGAACGTCAAACTTGCAGCCCCTGTTTTGTACACATACGGCTCATGACGGGCCCCCCGTGGGGAGCGATAGCCTTGGTGGCGTGATCAGCGCGATAGCTCGCGGGGGCGATGTCGCCCCTGCCCCGCGCCCGGTGACCGCGGACGACGACCGCGGCCGGGTGGCAGTCGCTGGTCCGCACGGGCGGGACGGGGCCACGAGGGACCCCAGGACGCCGTACACACCCCGGGCACAGGCGGCGCGGAGATCAGCGTCACACCCCGGAGCGGCGTCGAGAATGGCTGATAACGCCCCGTGCATCTCCCCTTGCGGCATAGCGTCGGAGCAGACCGGAGACCCCGGGACGTGGCGTCGAGCCGCAGGGGAAGAGACCGTACTTCCTTCTACGTCACGCAACGGCGCGCGACAGGAGTCAGAGGACAATGCAGACCAAGCTGGACGAAGCCAAGGCCGAGTTGCTCGAAAGGGCGGCCCGGGTCGCTGAGAACAGCCCGGCCGGGGGGCACCTACCGACCGGGACGACGGACGGGAGCGGTCCGGGGATCCCGGACCACGAGGCCGTGCTGTCGTTCCTCCAGCGCTACTACCTGCACACCGCCCCGGAGGACCTCACCGACCGCGACCCGGTCGACGTCTTCGGAGCCGCCTTCTCCCACTACCGGCTGGCCGAGAACCGCCCGCAGGGCACCGCGAACGTCCGCGTGCACACCCCGACCGTCGAGGAGAACGGCTGGACCTGCAGCCACTCCGTCGTCGAGGTCGTCACCGACGACATGCCCTTCCTGGTCGACTCGGTGACGAACGAGCTGACCCGGCAGGGACGGGGCATCCACCTCGTCATCCACCCGCAGGTCGTCGTCCGCCGCGACCTCACCGGCAAGCTCGTCGAGGTGCTCGCGGCACCGCCCTCCGCGGGCCTGCCGCACGACGCGCACGTCGAGTCCTGGATCCACGTCGAGACGGACCGCGAGACCGACCGCGCCGACCTCAAGCAGATCACCGCCGACCTGCTGCGCGTCCTGTCCGACGTCCGTGAGGCCGTCGAGGACTGGGAGAAGATGCGGGACGCGGCCCTGCGCGTCGCCGACCGGCTCCAGGACGAGCCCGTCCCCGGCGACCTGCCCGCGCCCGAGGTCGAGGAGGCCCGCGAGCTGCTGCGCTGGCTGGCCGCCGACCACTTCACCTTCCTCGGCTACCGGGAGTACCAGCTGCGGGAGGACGACTCCCTCGCCGCCGTCCCCGGCACCGGCCTCGGCATCCTGCGCTCCGACCCGCACCACGCCGAGGGCGAACCCCACCCCGTCAGCCCCTCCTTCGAGCGGCTCCCGGCCGACGCCCGCGCCAAGGCCCGCGAGCACAAGCTGCTCGTGCTGACCAAGGCCAACAGCCGCGCCACCGTGCACCGGCCGTCCTACCTCGACTACGTCGGCGTCAAGAAGTTCGACGCGGACGGCAACGTCGTCGGGGAGCGGCGCTTCCTCGGCCTGTTCTCCTCCGCCGCCTACACCGAGTCGGTGCTGCGGGTGCCGGTCGTCCGGCGCAAGGTCGACGCCGTCCTGAAGGGCGCCGGCTTCTCACCCCACAGCCACGACGGCCGCGACCTGCTCCAGATCATGGAGACCTACCCGCGCGACGAGCTGTTCCAGACGCCGGTGGGCGAACTCCAGTCCATCGTCACCTCCGTCCTCTACCTCCAGGAACGCCGGCGGCTCCGCCTCTACCTGCGGCAGGACGAGTACGGCCGCTACTACTCCGCGCTCGTCTACCTGCCGCGCGACCGCTACACCACCGGTGTCCGGCTGCGGATCATCGACATCCTCAAGGAGGAACTCGGCGGCATCAGCGTCGACTTCACCGCCTGGAACACCGAGTCGATCCTCTCCCGCCTGCACTTCGTCGTCCGCGTCCCGCAGGGCACCGAGCTGCCGCAGCTGTCCGACAGCGACAAGGAGCGCATCGAGGCCCGGCTGGTGGAGGCGGTCCGGTCCTGGGCCGACGCGTTCTCCGAGGCGCTCACCGCCGAACTGGGCGAGGAGCGGGCCGCGGAGCTGCTGCGCCGGTACGGCAACGCCTTCCCCGAGGGCTACAAGGCCGACCACATCCCGCGCGCGGCCGTCGCCGACTTGGTCCACCTCGAACGGCTCGACGAGGAGCGGAACTTCGCGCTCAGCCTGTACGAGCCGGTGGGCGCCGGCCCCGACGAGCGCCGCTTCAAGATCTACCGCAAGGGCGACGCGATCTCCCTGTCGGCCGTGCTGCCGGTCCTCAGCCGGCTCGGCGTCGAGGTCGTCGACGAGCGGCCCTACGAGCTGCGCCTGGCCGACCGCAGCGTCGCCTGGATCTACGACTTCGGTCTGCGCATCCCGCGCTCCCTGGGCGGCGGCAACGGCGACCACCTCGGGGACGACGGCCGCGAGCGGTTCCAGGAGGCGTTCGCCGCGACCTGGACCGGCAAGGCGGAGAACGACGGCTTCAACGCCCTGGTGCTGAGCGCCGGCCTGAACTGGCGGCAGGCGATGGTGCTGCGCGCGTACGCCAAGTACCTGCGGCAGGCCGGCTCCACCTTCAGCCAGGACTACATGGAGGACACCCTCCGCAACAACGTCCACACCACCCGGCTGCTGGTCTCCCTGTTCGAGGCGCGGATGTCGCCGGACCGGCAGCGCGCCGGGCACGAGATCGTCGACGCCCTCCTGGAGGAGCTCGAGGCCGCCCTGGACCAGGTGGCCTCCCTCGACGAGGACCGCATCCTGCGCTCCTTCCTCACCGTCCTCAAGGCGACCCTGCGCACCAACTTCTTCCAGCGGACCGCCGACGGCACACCGCACGACTACGTGTCGATGAAGTTCGACCCGCAGGCCGTCCCGGACCTGCCGGCGCCCCGCCCCGCCTTCGAGATCTGGGTGTACTCGCCGCGCGTGGAGGGCGTGCACCTGAGGTTCGGGAAGGTCGCGCGCGGCGGTCTGCGCTGGTCCGACCGGCGGGAGGACTTCCGCACCGAGATCCTCGGCCTGGTCAAGGCGCAGATGGTGAAGAACACCGTCATCGTGCCGGTCGGCGCCAAGGGCGGCTTCGTCGCCAAGCAGCTGCCCGACCCGGCCGCGGACCGCGACGCCTGGATGGCCGAGGGCATCGCCAGCTACCGGACCTTCATCTCCGCCCTGCTCGACATCACCGACAACATGGTCGCCGGCGAGGTCGTGCCCCCGGCGGACGTGGTCCGCCACGACGGGGACGACACCTACCTGGTCGTCGCCGCCGACAAGGGCACCGCCACCTTCTCCGACATCGCCAACGAGGTCGCCCAGACGTACGGCTTCTGGCTCGGCGACGCCTTCGCCTCCGGCGGCTCCGCCGGGTACGACCACAAGGCGATGGGCATCACCGCGCGCGGCGCCTGGGAGTCCGTGAAGCGGCACTTCCGCGAGCTGGGCGTGAACACGCAGGTCGAGGACTTCACGGTGGTCGGCATCGGCGACATGTCCGGTGACGTGTTCGGCAACGGCATGCTGCTCTCCGAGCACATCCGCCTGGTCGCCGCCTTCGACCACCGGCACATCTTCATCGACCCGGACCCGGACGCGGCGACGTCGTACGCCGAGCGCCGCCGCCTGTTCGAACTGCCCCGCTCCAGCTGGGCCGACTACGACACCGGGCTGCTGTCGGCCGGTGGCGGCGTCTTCCCCCGTACGGCGAAGGCGATCCCGGTCAACGCACACGTCCGCGAGGCCCTCGGCATCGAGGCGGGCGTCACCAAGCTGACCCCGGCCGACCTGATGAGGGCGATCCTCGCCGCGCCGGTGGACCTGCTGTGGAACGGCGGCATCGGCACCTACGTCAAGGCGTCCACCGAGTCGAACACCGACGTCGGCGACAAGGCGAACGACGCCATCCGCGTCGACGGCGCCGACCTGCGCGTCAAGGTCGTCGGCGAGGGCGGCAACCTGGGCCTGACCCAGCTCGGGAGGATCGAGTTCGCCCGGCGCGGCGGCCGGATCAACACGGACGCCATCGACAACAGCGCGGGCGTGGACACCTCCGACCACGAGGTGAACATCAAGATCCTGCTCAACGGCGTGGTCGCCGACGGCGACATGACCGTCAAGCAGCGCAACAAGCTGCTCGCCGAGATGACCGACGAGGTCGGCCGGCTCGTGCTGCGCAACAACTACGCGCAGAACACGGCGATCGCCAACGCCCTCGCCCAGTCCAAGGACATGCTCCACGCCCAGCAGCGGTTCATGCGCCACCTGGTGCGCGAGGGCCACCTCGACCGGGCGCTGGAGTTCCTGCCCGCCGACCGGCAGATCCGCGAGCGCCTCGCCGCCGGCCAGGGCCTGACCGGGCCGGAGACGGCCGTCCTCATGGCGTACACGAAGATCACGGTGTCGGACGAGCTGCTGCACACCTCGCTGCCCGACGACCCCTACCTGCGCACCCTGCTGTACGCCTACTTCCCGGCCGCGCTGCGCGAGCGGTTCCCCGAGCACATCGACAGCCACCCGCTGCGCCGCGAGATCACCACGACCGTCCTGGTCAACGACACCGTCAACACCGGCGGTACGACCTATCTGCACCGGCTGCGGGAGGAGACCGGCGCCTCGCTGGAGGAGATCGTGCGGGCGCAGACCGCGGCCCGGGCGATCTTCCGTTCGGCTCCCGTGTGGGACGCGGTGGAGGATCTCGACAACAGGGTCGAGGCGGCCGTCCAGACCCGCATCCGCCTGCACTCGCGTCGCCTGGTGGAACGCGGCACGCGCTGGCTGCTCAACAACCGGCCGCAGCCGCTGGAGCTCGCCGAGACGGTGGACTTCTTCGCCGACCGCGTCGAGCAGGTCTGGTCGCAGCTGACGAAGCTGCTGCGGGGTGCGGACCTGGAGTGGTGGCAGATGATCCACGACGAGCTCACCGGCGCCGGCGTGCCCGACGAGCTCGCCACCCGGGTGGCCGGCTTCTCGTCGGTGTTCCCGGCGCTCGACATCGTGTCGGTGGCCGACCGCACGGGCAAGGACCCGCTGGACGTCGCCGAGGTGTACTACGACCTCGCCGACCGGCTGCACATCACCCAGCTCATGGACCGCATCATCGAGCTGCCGCGCGCCGACCGCTGGCAGTCCATGGCCCGCGCCTCCATCCGCGAGGACCTGTACGCGGCCCACGCGGCGCTGACCGCGGACATCCTGTCCGTCGGCAACGGCACCTCGACGCCCGAGCAGCGGTTCACGGCCTGGGAGCAGAAGAACGCGGCGATCCTGGGGCGGGCGCGCGTCACCCTGGAGGAGATCCAGGGGTCGGAGACGTTCGACCTGGCCAACCTGTCGGTGGCGATGCGGACGATGCGGACCCTGCTGCGGACGCATTCGTAGGGTCTGACCGCACCGCGCGAGGGCGCGCCCCCCGAGGCCTCGGGGGGCGCGCCCTCGCGTCGTTCGCGGTGCAGGCGGGAGAGGCCCGCGTGCGGAAGAGGCGGGCGGGCCGCTACGCCGGCTGCTTCGGGCGCGGCTTCTTCTTCGGCTTGTCGCCGGTGAACGCCTCGTAGGCCTGCATGACCTCCTCCGTGGGGCCGTCCATGCGCAGTTCGCCGCGCTCCAGCCACAGCACGCGGTCGCAGGTGGTGCGTATCGCGTTGTTGCTGTGGCTGACGAGGAAGACGGTGCCCGCGTGCTTGCGCATCTCCTGGATGCGCTCGGCCGACCGCGCCTGGAAGCGCGCGTCGCCGGTGGACAGCGCCTCGTCGATGAGCAGCACGTCGTGGTCCTTGGCGGCGGCGATGGAGAAGCGCAGCCGGGAGCCCATGCCGGAGGAGTAGGTGCGCATGGGCAGGGAGATGAAGTCGCCCTTCTCGTTGATGCCGGAGAAGTCGACGATCTCCTGGTAGCGCTCCTTGATCTGCTCGCGGGACATGCCCATCGCCAGGCCGCCGAGGTAGACGTTGCGCTCGCCCGTCAGGTCGCCCATGAGGGCCGCGTTGACGCCGAGGAGGGAGGGCTGGCCGTCGGTGTAGATCTTGCCGCGCTCCACGGGGAGCAGGCCCGCGACCGCCTTGAGCAGGGTCGACTTGCCGGAGCCGTTGGTGCCGATCAGCCCGATCGCCTCGCCCTTGTGGGCGACGAAGGAGACGTTCTTGACGGCGTGCACGGTGCGGACGCCCGCCGCCTTCTCGGTCTGCTTGCGGCGCAGCATGCGGTTGAGGGCGGCGGTCGCGGAGCCGCGTCCGGCGCCGGTGCCGTTGACCCGGTAGACGATGTCGACGCCGTCCGCGACGACGGTGGGGACGCGCCCGTCGGTGGGGACGCGCTCGTGGGTCGGGGTCGGGGTCGGGGTCGGCTCGGTGAGTCCTGCGGTGTCAGCCACGGCCGTACGTCTCCTCAGCCTTCCAGAAGTAGATGAAGCCGCCGGCGCCGGCGAGCAGGGCCCAGCCGGCCGCCCAGGCCCACACGTGCGGGGGCAGCTGGCTCGCGGTGAACGTGTCGATCAGCGCGAAGCGCATCAGGTCGATGTAGATGGCGGCCGGGTTGGCGCGCAGCAGGTCGCCGACCCAGGCCGGCAGGTCGCTGTGCTGGCGGAGCAGGTTGTCGATGCTCCACATCACGCCCGAGATGTACATCCAGGTGCGCAGGACGAACGGCATCAGCTGGGCGATGTCGGGAGTCTTGGCGCCGAGGCGGGCCAGGATCATCGAGACGCCCGCGTTGAAGACGAACTGGAGCAGCAGGGCGGGTACCGCCAGCACCCAGGAGACGGCGGGCGGGACGCCGACGCACAGCAGGATGACCACCAGCGCGGCCATCGAGAACAGCAGCTGTTGCAGCTGCTGGAGGCAGAAGGAGATCGGCAGGGCGGCGCGCGGGAAGTGCAGGGCCCGCACCAGGCCGATGTTGCCGGAGATCGCCCGGGTGCCCGCCATGATCGAGCTCTGGGTGAACGTCCACACGAACACGCCCGTGACCAGGAACGGGATGAAGTCCGGCACGCCCTCCTTGGTCTCCAGCAGGACGCCGAAGATGAAGTAGTAGACCGCCGCGTTCAGCAGGGGGGTCATGACCTGCCAGACCTGGCCGAGCCTCGCCTGGCTGTACTGCGCGGTGAGCTTGGCGGTGGCGAACGCGCTGATGAAGTGGCGGCGGTCCCACAACTGGCGGACGTAGACCGGCAGGGACGGGCGGGCGCCGCTGACCGACAGGCCGTGCCGGGCCGCGAGAGCCGCGAGGTCTTCGTGGACCTCTGGCCGCGTCGGGGGCGGTGTGTGGAGGACCTGGCTCACATCCGCTGCTTTCACTCGGGGGGTGGGGTGCGTGCGTCCGGCGTGCGCCCGTCGTCACCCGGCGTTCTCTTACGCTTCTCTTCACGTTTTCTTACGTCGGGACGGGACCGTATCGTCGCAACGTGAGCGTAAGGCGAATGGGCGTCGGAACGCAACCGTTTCGTCGTCACGGTGGCGTCGTCCCGCCGGGGTTGCGCGGGGAAGGGGGCGGGGAGGGCGCGTGGGGACGGGCCCGTATCGTCGCAACGCCCTATGCTGTCCGCATGACGACGAACGCCGACGGTCCCCAGACGCGTCCGCGCCGCCGGACCCCCGCCGGAGCGGCCGTGCTCCGGGAGGATGTGACGGAGGCCATCCGGGCGGCCGTGTTCGAGGAGCTCGCGACCGTCGGCTACGCGCGGATGTCCATCGAGGGCATCGCCCGGCGCGCCGGTGTCGGCAAGACCGCGGTGTACCGGCGCTGGCGCTCCAAGCTGCACCTGGTGCTGGACGTCGTCTCGGCGATCGCCGTACAGGGACTGCCGGCCCCGGACACCGGGAGTCTGGAGGGGGACCTCAGGCTGCTGTACGAGGTGACGTCCCGGGCGTTGCGGCATCCGGTCGCCTCGCAGATCATCCCCGACCTCCAGGCCGAGGCGGCCCGCAACCCGGAGATCGCCGAGGCGATGCAGAAGGCGCTGCGGGACGGGCAGGAGGGGGTCGCGCTGAAGATCGTGGCGGCGGCGGCCCGGCGCGGCGAGGTGCGCGAGGGCCTCAACGACGAACTGGCGCTCGACCTGATCTCGGGGCCGCTGTACTGGCGCTCGGTCGTGATCCGCAGCCCGAAGCTGCCCAAGGGGTACCTGGACGCCCTGGCGCGCGCGACCGCCGAGGCGATCAAGGCCCTGTGAGCGGGGGCTGGCCGGGACGCCGAGCCCGGTCCAGAGCGGGGGAGTGGCCGGGCGGCGCCCGGAGCGCTTCAGGGTGAGGGTGTGGCGGGCGGTGCCCGGAGTGCTTCAAGTTGAGGGTGTGGCCGGGCGGTGCCCGGAGCGCTTCAGGGTGAGGGTGTGGCCGGGCGGCGCCCGGAGCGCGCGGGCGGCGGTGGCATGGGCCCCGGCCAGGGCGACGACGTGGATGTGGACCCGGACGCGGGGGCCGTCGGGAGGTAGCCGGCGCCGCCCGTGACCGACCAGGTCATCCGTGCCTCCCCCGGCCGGCGCCGCCCGTGACCGACCGGGTCGGTCATGTGTGCCTCCCCTTGACGGCCGCGGGTCGCCTCACGGTCGGACAGCCGGCGGGCCCTCCCGCACCGGCTGGTCGCGCCCCGCCTCGCCGCCCCCGGCGCCCTCCGCCACCGCCGCCGCGTCCAGCGCCTCGGTGAGCCGGTCGAGGCGTTCGCGCAGCGCGCGGATCTCCTCCAGGTCGAAGCCCGTGGCGCCGGCGATCCGGCGCGGCACCCGCAGGGCCCGCTCGCGCAGCGCCGTGCCCTCCTCGGTCGGCCGGACCACGACCGAGCGTTCGTCGCGCGCGTTGCGCTCCCGCCGGACCAGACCGGCCGACTCCAGCCGCTTCAGGAGCGGCGAGAGGGTACCGGAGTCCAGTCGCAGGTGTTCGCCCAGCTTCTTGACGGGCAGCTCGCCCTCCTCCCAGAGCACCAGCATCACCAGGTACTGGGGGTAGGTCAGCCCGAGGTCCTTGAGGATCACGCGGTAGACGCCGTTGAAGGCGCGCGAGGCGGCGTGCAGGGAGAAGCAGATCTGGCGGTCCAGGCGGAGCCAGTTCTCCTCGGGGGCGGCGGGAGTGCCGGTGTCGGGCGTCGGCGGCGGGGTCATGCCTCCAGGGTAGCTCTTGGGGGCTATTTAGTTGTGCACAATTTGATTGTGTGCTTCACTTCTAGGGTGGGACGGCCCGGACGCCACCGCGCGAGGGCCGGCCACCCCCCGACACCGATCTCCGCAAGGGATGGTTCATCCATGGACGCGCTCTACACCGCGGTCGCCACCGCCACCCACGGCCGCGACGGCCGCACCGTCTCCTCCGACGGCAGGATCGACCTCCAGCTGGCCATGCCGGTGGAGCTCGGCGGAAACGGCCAGGGCACCAACCCCGAGCAGCTCTTCGCCGCCGGGTACGCGGCCTGTTTCGGCAGCGCCCTCGCCCTGGTCGGCCGTCAGGCGAAGGCCGACGTCAGCGACGCCGCGGTGACCGCCGAGGTCGGCATCGGCAAGCAGGGCGAGGGCTTCGGCCTCAAGGTCACCCTCCGCGTCGAGCTGCCGGACACCGTGGACGAGGAGACCGGCCGCAAGCTGGTCGAGCAGGCCCACCAGGTCTGCCCCTACTCCAACGCCACCCGCGGCAACATCGAGGTCGACCTCGTCGTCGAGTGACGGCCGGAAACCCCCGGCGACCTCACCCGACCCGCGCCAGCACCTCCCCCGTCCGCCGGCTCCACGCCACCACCACCGCCTCCTCGGGCACCCGCTGCCGGCGCGTGAGCAGCAGCCAGCGGACGCGGTGGCGGCGGACGATCGCCGACCGCTCGGCGCGGGTCGACCCCGGGGAGAGGTAGGCGCGGACGTCCGCGAGCCGCCGCAGCCGCTCCCCCTCCCCGACCGCCGCGTCCGGCCAGGCGGGCGCGGCGAGGTTCGGCCCGTACCCGGCGATCGCGTGGACGGCGTAGTACCCGTCGGTGATCACCACCTCGCCGGGCCGGATGTACGGTGCGGCCCAGTCGTACGCGGGCCAGCGCGGCGGCTGGTCGAAGCCGACCGGATCCAGCGAGCGCGGTACGACCGCCCCGGCGTGCACGGTGAGGAAGCCGAGGCAGGCCGCGCCCGCCGCGGCCGCCCCCAGCACCCGCCGCCCCGCACCCCACGGCCGGGGCGCCGCCAGCTCCACCGCCAGCGCGAACTGCGGCGCCACCAGCGTCAGCCCCAGGATCCGCCCGTAGGTGTAGTGACCGCTGACCCAGCCGTACCCCACCACCAGGCAGTCCAGGGCGAACATCAGCACCAGCGGATCGCGCGCCGAGGCCCGTCCGCGCAGCCACAGCGCCGGCAGCCCCAGCAGCGCCAGCCCGAAGTGGTCCACCAGCCCCTCGTACAGCCGCCGGTGCATCGCGTCCACGCTGCCGTCCCCGGCCAGCGCGAACACGTCGAAGTACGGCCAGGACGCCGCGACCAGCAGTGCCGCCGCGCCCGCGCCCGCCCACCGCAGCACCACCGCCGGCCGCCACCCCCGCTGCCGGCCCAGGACGAGGGCCGCGCCCCCGGTCACCGCCGCCACCGACGTGATCGGATGCACCAGCAGCACCACCCCGTACAGCGCGCCCACCGCCGCGTACCCGGTGAAGCCGCGCAGCCCGCCCGGCCCCACGAACCGCACCCGCCGCGCGTCCCGCGCGCGTGCCCCCGTCAGCGCCCACGCCCAGAAGGCGAGCCCGATGGCGAAGGTCGACGGGTAGCCGAGGTTGCCGGTCATCGACATCAGGCCCAGGTAGCCGCTCCACCAGGCCCGCTCGGTGCCCCACAGCAGGGTCATCGCGCCCAGCGCGAACACCGGCGCCCACGGCCGCGGCGTCAGCACCCGCGTGAACCGGCCGATCCCGGTCAGCAGCACCAGCAGGTTCACCGGCCCCGCGACCCGCAGCACCTCCCAGCCCCGCAGACCGGTCAGCCGGGCGAAGGCGCCCTCGGCCACCGCGTACGGCGAGTAGTAGGGGCTGCCCGCCCCCGGCAGGTCCGCCGTCGGATGGCGCGGACGGAGGAGGTCGGCCGTCAGCCGCTCCACGACCGCCGCGTGCTGACCGGCGTCGCAGCACAGCGGCACCCGCCAGAACGCCAGCGACACCACCAGCCAGAACAGGAACCCGAACACCTGGTACGGCGTCGGACGCCACAGGCGCCCGCCGCGCAGCGCCGTCGCCCCGCGCACCGGACGCCGGATCAGTACGCCGACGCTCATCGGACCGGGCGGAGCGGGAACAGGGGAGGGGACGTGGGAGGCATCGGCCGTATGTGTTCCCGCCCGCGTCAACAGCCTTGCCGACCATCACCTCATCGAGTGAGCCCGTACGGTCCCGGTCCGCTGCTCCCGGGCCGGCGGCGCGGCCCGCTCCCGGAGCGCGGACTCCAGCAGCAGCGGCAGGCCCAGCACCGGCAGCAGCCAGGCCAGCACGACCAGCCGGCCGCCCCAGATGGTGATGTCCGGGTGCCCGGCCTGGGTGAGGAACCCGGTGCAGGCGGCCGCCACCAGGAACACGCCGAACGTCCGCCGCCGGCCGCGCAGCGCCCCCCACGCCCCGGCCGCCAGCGCCGCCAGGAACAGCGGCTCCCACAGCTGCCGCCGCAGCCACTCCCCCCAGAAGTTCCCCTGGAGCTGCCAGAACTCCGGCCACGGACGGAGGCGGTCGGGCCGGGTGAAGTGGTGGGTCAGCAGGTCCTGGAGGCTCTCCGACGCCGACGGGTAGTGCAGCAGCCGTGCCAGCAGCACCGTCCCCAGCACCCCGCACCCGCCCGCCACGCCCAGCACCGCCACCGCGCGCCCCACCGGCCCTCCGGCCCGCCGGCGCCGTACGGCGACCAGCGCGCCCGCACCCGCCAGACACAGCCCGAGGAACAGCGCCTGCGAGTGCTTGACCGCGAACAGGGCGGCCAGCGCGCCGCCCACCAGCCCCGCCCCCCACCGCACCCGCCCGTCCAGGGCCAGCGCGCACCCCCACACCGCCGTCAGCGTCAGCGCCAGCAGCAGCCCCTCGGTCATCGGGCGCATGGCGGTCGTGCCGCACGGCAGGACGTAGTACAGCGCCTGCCCGGTCAGGCAGACCCAGGTCGGCGCGCGCAGCGTGCGCAGGATCAGGAACGCCAGCAGCCCGCCCGCCACGGTCACCGCGACGCCCGCCGCCCACATCCCCCACACCACGCCGAACACGGTGACGAACGGGACGAGGAACACCGGATAGCCCGGCCGCACCTCGAAGATCCGCATGAAGCGTTCCGACATGAACGGCACGGTGTGCCCGCCGGTCTGCCCCGCCGCCAGCCGCGCCCCGGCGTTGCGCCACTCCCGCGCCCGGCAGTCGCCGCCCACCCGGGCGCGGGGGTCGGGACGGTGGAAGCGGATCACGTCCACGCTCTGCCGCCGGACGGCGATCGAGGCCTGCCCCGCGCACGCCCAGTCGATCGTGGCGGCCGCCGCCTCCCGCTTGCCCTCCCCGCGCAGGCTCAGCGCGTACGACAGGTAGTTCTTGCTGTCCGGGGTGTCCCGGCCGGTGACGTTCGCGAGCTGGAGCAGCGCGAACACGACGGCCAGGACCAGCACCCGGGCACAGGGCCGCCGACGGAACCAGGCCCGGACGCCGGCCGGCCGCGGACGCGTCCCCACCCGGCCACCGGCGGGCCGCGAGCGGAACGACACCCGCACGCCGGCCGGCCGGAACCAGGCCCGGACGCCGGCGGACCGCGGACGCGTCCCTACCCGGCCACCGGCGGGCCGCGAGCGGAACGACACCCGTGCGCCGGTGGGCCGCGGACGGAACCAGGCCCGCACGCCGGCCGGCCGCCGACGCGGACCCACCCGGCCACCTGCGGACCGCGGGCGCAGCCTCATGTGGACGCCAGCAGGTCGCGGGCCGTCGCCGGACCCGGGACGCGCACCGTGGCCCGCTGCGGCATCGGCTCGCCCAGCAGCAGCGTCCGTACGACCCGCTCGGCCGCCCGCCCGTCGTCGAACACGCAGAACCGCTCCCGGAAGGCCGCCCGCAGCCGCGCCGACTCCTCGTCGCGCCAGCTGCCCGAGGCGAACAGCCGGGCCAGCTCCCGGTAGTCGCGCGAGACATGGCCGGGCGGCTCGGCGGTGATGTCGAAGTAGGTGCCCCGGCTCGCCGCGTACGCGGCCCGGTCGTCGGCGTGGACGACGACCGGCCGGTCCAGGTTGGCGTAGTCGAACATCAGGGCCGAGTAGTCGGTGACCAGGACGTCGGCGGCGAGCAGGACGTCCTCGACGTGCGGTTCGTCGGTCGCGTCGACGAGGATCCCGCGCCGGTGCAGCTCGGCCAGGCCCGTCCCGCGCGCCGGACCGGCCGCCAGGGAGGGGTGCAGCCGCACCACGAGGGTGTGGTCCTCGCCGAGGTCGGCGGCGAACCGGGCCAGGTCGATCCGGTCGACGTGCCCGCCGCGCACGTACTCGCGGCGCGTCGGCGCGTACAGCACGACCGTGCGGCCCTCCGGGACGCCCAGCCGCGCCCGCACCGCCGCGCCCGCGCCCTCGGCCGCGTTCACCAGCACGTCGTTGCGCGGGCTGCCGGTCCGCGCCGACGCGAAGTGGCACGGGTACGCCCGCTCCCACACCAGCTCGGAGTGCGGATTGGCGACCAGGCTGTGGTCCCAGCGGTCGGCGCGGCGCAGCATCTGCGGCACGTCCACGCCGTACCGGGCGCCGGGCCGGTCCAGCAGGTCGGCCGCCATGTACTTCAGCGGGGTGCCCTGGTGGGTGTGGACGTGGACGCTGCCGGGGCGCTTGACGAGCGAGCCGGGCCAGTTGACGTTGTTGACGAAGAAGCCGGCCCGCGCGGTCACCCGCCGGTAGGCGGGGGAGTCGAGGAGCACGTGCTCGACGCCGTCCGGGAGCCGCGCGGCCGTCTCCTCGTCCCGCACCACCCACACCCCCCGCAGCTGCGGGGCGATCTCGCGGGCCTTGCGGTAGACGGCCCCCGGATCGCCGAGCACGCCCCGGTGCGAGAACGCCGAGTACACGACGAGGTGCGGATCGAGCGGGCGCCGGGCCTGGACGGCGCCCGCGGCCCGCTGCGCCCGCGCCCCCGCCGCCGCGCGCGCCTGCCCCGCGCGCCGGGCCAGCTCGCGCCCGGCCCGCCCGGCCAGCCGCCGGGCCCGGTAGGCCCGGTAGCCGCCCTCCAGCACGCGCAGCTCGTCGGGGACCGGCTCGGCCGTCCGGTGGGCGCGGAACAGCTCGGCCGTGCGGCGGAAGAACTCGGCCTTGTCCGACGGCGGCAGCCGGTCCGGCTTGGCGAGGATGTCCAGACAGTGCTCGCCCATCTTGCGGTGCAGGTAGGGCCGCCAGCCCGCCAGCTCCGGACGGGAGCCGACGAAGGCGAACACCCGTTCGTACTGGTCGTGGATGTCGAAGTGCTTGCGGCTGGTGGTGGACAGGATGTTGCCCTGGCGGCGCTGGCGGTAGTACAGGCAGATCCGGTCCAGCGTGGCGATCCGCTGCGCGCTCAGCATCACCGGGAACGTCCAGGGGGTGTCCTCGTAGTAGCCGGGCGGGAAGCGGAAGCCGTTCGACTCGACGAAGTCCCGCCGGTACACCTTGTTCCACACGACCATCAGCAGGTCGAGGATCTCGGGCCGCTCGGCGGCCGTGAACGTGTCCTCGCCGCAGTCGGCGAGGACGTGCGCGAGCGCGTTGCGGCGGGTGCCGCCCCACCAGTAGGTGCGGGCGTAGTCGAAGACCAGGACGTCCGGGTCGCCGGTCTCGTCGAGGCGGTCGGCCGTCGCGCGCAGCGCGCCCGGGGCCAGGGTGTCGTCGCTGTCGAGGAAGAACAGGTAGTCGCCGGTGGCGTGCGGCAGGCCCGCGTTGCGGGCGCGGCCGAGGCCGGCGTTCTCCGGCAGGTGCAGGACCCGCACCCGGTCGTCGCGGGCCGCGTACTCGTCGAGGATCGCGCCGCAGCCGTCGGGGGAGCGATCGTCGACGGCGATCACCTCGAGGTCCCGGTACGACTGCTCCAGGACCGAGTCGAGGCACTCGCGCAGGAAGCCCTGCACCTTGAAGCAGGGGACGATGATGCTGAAGCGGGGCACTGCTGCGGTCAGCTCCTTACGAGGGGGGAGGCGGCGGGGGCCGGGACGCGCTCGGCGAGCGGCCGTACGGGCGGGAGCGCCTGCGCGGGCTCGCCGAGCAGCACCCGGCGCACCACGCGCTCGGCGGCCCGGCCGTCGTCGAACGCGCAGAAACGGGACCGGAAGGCGGCCCTGAGCTCCGCGGACGCGGCGGAGGCGTACGAGCCGTCGCGGAACACGCGCGCCAGTTCCCGAGGCGTCCGGGCGACCGGTCCGGGCGGGGCCGCCATCAGGTCGAAGTACACGCCGCGCGTCTCGGTGTAGACGTCCCAGTCGTCGGCGTACACCACGATCGGGCGGTCCAGGACGGCGTAGTCGAACATGATCGACGAGTAGTCGGTGACCAGCGCGTCGGCGGCGAGGCAGACCTCCTCGGAGGAGGGGTGGCCGGTGACGTCGATGATCCGGCCGGTGCCGGCGCGCACCCCCCGGTCGTAGAAGTAGTGGGCGCGCAGCAGGACCACGACGTCCTCTCCGGCGGCCTCGCAGAACGCCTCCAGGTCCAGGCCCGTGTCGAAGCCGGTCCGCCAGTCGCGGTGGGTGGGGGCGTACAGGACGGCCGTCTTCCCGTGGGGCACGCCCAGCTCCCGCCGGATCCGGGCCACGTCCTCGGCGGTCGCCGTGCAGAAGACGTCGTTGCGCGGATAGCCGTACTCCAGGTGCTCGTAGGAGCCGGGGAAGGCGCGCTCCCACATCTGCGTGGAGTGGGTGTTGGCGGAGAGGTTGAAGTCCCAGCGGTCCACCCGGCCCAGCAGCTTGGTGAAGCTGCCGGTCGCGGCGGCCACCACCGGGTACGTCGACTGGTCGACGCCCATCTTCTTCAGCGGGGTGCCGTGCTGGGTCTGCACGTGCACGCTGCCGGGGCGCTTGACGACGCCCTCCGCGAAGTTGGCGTTGTTCACCAGGTACTTGGCGCGCGCCAGGACCCGCCAGTACCGGCGGGAGCCGATGACGGCGTGGTCGACGCCCTCGGGGAGGGTGTGCGCCCGGTCGGCCTCGACGAGGAACACCGACCGGATGTGCGGGGCGAGTTCGGCGGCCTTGGCGTGGATCGCGGCCGGGTTGCAGGCGTATCCGCGCCCCCAGTAGGCGCAGTACACCGCCAGGTTCGGGTCGATACGGCGGCGCAGCTGCGTCCGGTAGTACAGGCGCGTGCGCAGCCCCCGGGGGCGCGGGACGCGCCGGGCGGCCGCCGACGCCGTCCGGTTGGCGTCCCGCAGCGCGCGGAACGCCGTGTACGCCCCCGCCGCCAGCAGCCGGTGCTGCACCCCCATGCTCCCGCCCGGCCCGCGGAAGCCGGCCGGGCGGTGGAGCCGGTACAGCCGGGCCGCCCGGCGGAAGAAGGCGCGGCGCAGCGGCCCGGGCAGCCGTGCCGGGTGCGCGGCCGTCTTCAGGACGGCGGCGAAGAGCTGCTCGAAGAGCGGCCCCGACCGCTCGGCCGGCACGGACAGCTCGGCCGCCGCCGTCAGCACCGCCTCGGCCCGGTCCAGGAGTTCGGTGTGGTGCTCGCCCGGCAGGTTGAGCCGGCCGCCCTGCCGGCGCAGCAGATGCCGTACGACGACCCGGCGCAGGACCGCGATCCGCTCGGCGCGCAGGGTGACCAGGCCGCCGAAGCCGATGTCGGTGAAGTGGCCGTCGGGGAAGGCGAGCCGGTGCCCGGTGAGGAAGGACCGCCGGTAGGCCGCGCTCCACGCCGGCAGCTCCACGCCGGTCACCCGGGGCGCCTCGGCGGGGGCGAAGGCGCCCCGCGGCGCGCCCGCCAGCAGCGGGGCCGCCGGGTTGGCCGGCTCGCCCTCCCACCACGGGCAGCGCTCGTGCTCGGCGTACAGGACGTCGACCTCGCCGGTCTCGGCCAGGCGGGCGTCCAGGGCGGTCAGCGCACCCGGGGCGAGGGTGTCGTCGCCGTCGAGGAACAGCAGGTACGCGCCGGTCGCCGCCCGCAGCCCGGCGTTGCGCGCCCCGGCCAGGCCCGCCGACGGGGGCGAGTGCACGGGCGTCACCCGGGAGTCCCGCGCGGCGTACCCGGCGGCGACGTCCGCGGCCGGGGTGCCGGGCGCGTCGCAGACCGGGAGCAGCTCGAAGTCGCCGAAGGACTGGGCGAGGACGGAGTCCAGCGCCAGGGACAGCCGGCCCGCGACACCGTGGGACGGGACGATGATGCTGAAGCGGGGCATACTGCTCTTTCTCTGTCGAGGGGCTGGAGGGGCCGGCGGGGCCGGGGGTCCCGGAGGCCGGGCCCGGCCGGGCCGCGGGGGCGGGCGGCCCTCGGAGCCGGCCGGTGACGGTCGGAGCCGGGGCCGGTGACGGTCAGAGCCGGTCGGTGACGGCTCGGCGGTCGGACGGCTGCGGGCCGGACGGTTGCGGCACGGTGGTGAGCGGGGTGCGGGTGAACGCCGAGGCCGCCGACGGCACGGGCCGGCGCTCGGCGAGCGGCACGACCGGCGGCGGCGCCGTCTCGCCCAGCACGACGTGCCGTACGACGCGCTCGGCGGCCCGTCCGTCGTCGTACGGGCAGAACCGCTCGCGGAACGCGGTGCGCAGCTGGGCGGAGCGGGAGCCGCGCCAGTGGCCGGTGGCGAAGATGTCGATCAGCTCGTCCTCGCTGCGGGCGACCGCGCCCGGCGGGCAGGCCCGCAGGTCGAAGTAGGTGCCGCGGGCCGCCTCGTAGGCCGCCCAGTCGTCGTCGGGGGCGTGGACGACGATCGGCCGGTCGAGGTTGGCGTAGTCGAACATGATCGACGAGTAGTCGGTGACCAGGGCGTCCGAGGCCAGGCAGAGCGACTCCACACTGGGGTGGCCGCTGACGTCGAGGACGCGGCCGTCGCGCGGCGGCAGGGCGGGCTGCCAGTAGTGGGACCGGGCGAGGATCACGAAGCGCGGGCCCAGGCGGCGCAGGATCCGCTCCAGGTCGAGGACGGCGCGCTGGGTGCGGCGGTGGTCGCGGTGGGTCGGCGCGTAGAGGATGGCGACCGTGTCGCGGGGGATGCCGAGCGCCTCGCGCAGCCGGGTCACGTCCGCGTCCGTCGCCTGCTGGAAGACGTCGTTGCGGGGGTAGCCGTACTCCAGCGTGGTGTACCCGCCGGGGTAGACGCGCTCCCAGGTCAGGGTGGTGTGGCGGTTGGCGGACAGGACGTAGTCCCACTTGTCGACGCCCCGCAGCAGCTCGGCGAAGTCCATGTCCCGCGCGGCCGCCGGGTACTCCTGGAGGTCCAGGCCCATGCGCTTGAGGGGGGTGCCGTGCTGGGTCTGGACGAAGACCTGGCCGGGGCGCTTGACCAGCCGGCGGTCGAAGTTGACGTTGTTCACGAGGTACTTGGAGCGGGCCAGCGCCGTCCAGTAGGCGGCGGTGCCGGGGCGCAGCGGGCGCGGGCCCGGCGGGATGTCCCGCTGGTGCTCGGGGCGGGCGATCCACGCCGTGCGCACCTGCGGGGCGTGGGCGCGGAACGCGGCCTCCAGCGCGCCCGGGTTGCAGCCGTGGCCGCGCCCCCAGTAGGCGGCGAAGACGGCCCGGTCGGCGCGCAGCGGCAGCCGCAGCTGGACGCGGTAGTGGGCCTGGAGCAGACCCGCCCGCAGGGCGTGGCCCAGCTTCCCGGCGAGCCCGCGGGCGCGGCGGGCCGCGGTGGCGGCGGCCTGGAGGGCCCGGTAGGTGCGGTGCAGGCCGAGGCGGACGAGGGCGTGGCGCAGCCGGGTGCGCGGCGGGACGGGCGCGCCGGGGGCCCGGTAGCGGCGGTAGTGGGCGCGGGCCCGGCGCAGGAACTCGGCGCGCGCCCCGCGGGGCAGCCGGCCGGGCCGGGTGAACACGGTCGTGAAGTGGTCGACCATCCGGCGGAACAGCACCGGCCGCCACCGGGCGAGCGCGGGCCGCTCGTCGAGGAACGCGAAGACCCGGTCGTACTGGTCGAAGACGTCGAAGTGCCGTCGGCTGGTGGTGGACAGGATGCTGCCCCGGCGGCGCTGCCGGTAGTGCACGCAGACCCGGTCCAGCGTCGCGATCGACTCGGCGGCCAGCAGCGCCGGGTACGTCCAGGGGGTGTCCTCGTAGAAGCCGGGCGGGAAGGTGAGGCCCGCGCGGGTGACGAAGTCCCGCCGGTAGGCCTTGTTCCAGGCCACCATCAGCACCCTGAGCAGGCCCGGCCGGTCCTCCAGCCGGAAGGGCGCCGGGCCCTCCTCGGTGAGCTGCGCGGCGAACCTGTGGCGCCGCGCCTCACCCGTCCAGTCCGTGGTGGCGTAGTCGTAGACCAGCAGGTCCGGCTCGCCGGTCTCCTTCAGCCGGTCGGCGATGGACTCCAGCGCGTCCGGGGTGAGCGTGTCGTCGGAGTCCAGGAAGAGCACGTAGTCGCCGGTCGCCCGGGCCAGACCGGCGTTGCGGGCCGGGCCCAGTCCGGCGTTCTCCGCCAGGTGCAGGGGGCGCACGCGCGGATCGCGTGCCGCGAACTCGTCGATGATCTCGCCGCAGGCGTCCGGCGAGCGGTCGTCGACGGCGATCACCTCGAGGTCGGGGTACGACTGGGACAGCACCGATTCGAGGCACTCGTGCAGATACGCCTGAACCTTGTACGCGGGGACGATGACACTGAACCTGGGCAAGGGACATCCATGGGTCGGCGCGGGACGACAGGGCCTGGCCCGGCAACGGCCGACGGAGTGACTTGGTTACGTTCGCCTACGGCATCCGGGGGACACCGGGTGAACGGCGAGGGGCGGACCGGTGACGGTCCACCCCCCTTGTGCGGACGCCTACTTGACCGCGCCGGCCATCACACCGGACACGAACTGCCGCTGGAACGCGAAGAACACGGCCAGCGGGATCACCATCGAGACGAACGCGCCGGGCGCCAGCACGTCGACGTTGTTGCCGAACTGCCGTACCTGGGTCTGGAGGGCGACCGTGATCGGCTGGCTGCCGGCGTCGGTGAACACCAGCGCCACCAGCATGTCGTTCCACACCCACAGGAACTGGAAGATGCCCAGGCTGGCGATGGCCGGCCCGCCCAGGGGCATCACGACCCGCACGAAAAGGCGCAGTTCGCCGGCGCCGTCGAGGCGGGCCGCCTCCAGCAGCTCGCGGGGGATCTCCGCGAAGAAGTTCCGCAGCAGGAACACCGCGAACGGCAGACCGAAGCCCACGTGGAACAGGATCACCCCCAGCACCGACCCGAACAGGCCGACCGCGCCGAACAGTTCGGCGATGGGGATCAGCGCCACCTGCACGGGCACCACCAGCAGGCCCACCACGCCCAGGAACCACCAGTCCCGGCCCGGGAACTCCATCCAGGCGAACGCGTAGCCGGCGAGCGAGCCGACGACCACCACCAGCACCGTCGCCGGCACCGTGATCAGCACGGTGTTGACGATCGAGTCGGTGATGTCGCCGTTCTCCAGCAGCTTCTGGTAGCTGTCCACGGTGAGCTGCGACGGCTCCGTGAACACCTTCCACCAGCCGCTCGCGCCGAGGTCCTCCGGCGAGCGCAGCGAGGAGATCAGCAGACCGATCGTCGGCACCAGCCAGAACAGACCGACCAGCAGCAGGAACACCCGGACCAGACCGCCGCCCAGCTTCTCCACGATCCTCGTGGCCAGGGACCGCTCGGCCCGCACCGGCCCGTCGGAGGCCTTCATCGCCGCACCTCCCGTCGGAGCCTACGGATGTTGAACCACATCACCGGGATCACCAGCAGCAGCAGGAACACCGCGATGGCGCTGGCGACACCGGGCCGGTCCTCGGAGAAGCCCTTGCGGTACAGCTCCAGGGCGAGCACGTTGGCGTCGTCCTGGGAGGAGCCGGGGGCGATGATGAACACCAGGTCGAACACCTTCAGCACGTTGATCATCAAGGTCACGACGACGACCGCGAGGACCGGCGCGAGCAGCGGCACGGTGACCCTGCGGAACACCTGCCACTCGTTCGCCCCGTCGACCCGCGCCGCCTCCAGCAGCTCCCGCTCCACGCTCGCCAGCCCGGCCGCGATCAGCACCATCGCGAAGCCCGCCCACATCCAGATGTACGAGCCGATGATCGCCGGCGTGACCAGCGACGGGCCGAGCCAGTCCACGCCGTTGTACGGCTCCTGGAAGTTGCTCGCGGGCAGCCGCAGCCGGGCGCCGTCCGCCGCCGCGGGGAGGGTGAAGGTGCCGTCGGCCGCGGCCTCGGCCGACGCGACGACCTCGCCGTCCTTGACCGCCTCGATCCGCATGCCCGCGTAGCCCAGCTCCGACGGGTCCGGCGCGCCGAGCGTGCCGACGCCCTTGCCGCGGGTGAAGTCCTGCCAGGTCGTGCCCGTGACCTTGCCGGGCTCGGTCTTGGCCCGGACGGCCCGCTGCGCGCCGTCGGGCATCTGGTCGGGGGCGACGCCGACCAGGGGCAGGGCGACCGGGTCGCCCGCGCGGACGGGCTCCGCGGTGAGGAACGCGCCGCCCTTCTCCGCCCGCAGCGGCGACTCACGGCCCGGGTGGGCCTTGGGGAACGCCGACGACTGCGCGAACGTGTCGTGCATCCCGACCCACACCGCGTTCGCCACGCCCTTGTCCGGGTCCTGGTCGTAGACCAGCCGGAAGATGATGCCGGCGGCGAGCATCGAGATCGCCATCGGCATGAAGACGACCAGTTTGAACGCGGTGCCCCAGCGGATCCGTTCGGTCAGCACCGCGAACACCAGACCGAGCGCGGTCGCGACCGTCGGCGCGAACACCACCCAGATCACGTTGTTCCTCAGCGCCGTGCGGATGCCGTCGTCGGTGAAGAGAACCCGGTAGTTGTCGATGCCGGCGAAATCGTCGCCGGACTGGTCGTAGAGACTGCGCACGACCGAGTACCCGATCGGGTAGACCACGAGCGCGCCCAGCAGCACCAGGGCGGGCAGCAGGAACAGCGCCGCCACCGTCCGGCGGGTGCCGGTCACGCTCTTGCGCGAGCGGGGAGGGGCGGGGGCTCCGGGAGCCCCCGCCGCCGCGGCCGACTTCATCGCCGGGTCAGTTCCCGTACGCCGCTGCCGCGTCCGACTCCAGTTTCCGCTGGATGCCGGCCACGTCCGTCGGGTTCTTCAGGAAGTCCTGGAGGTCCTTCCACTCGCCCTTGCCGGGTGTGCCGCCGAAGGCCTGCGGGGCCTGGTCGGACATGTCGAAGCGGAAGTCGTCGCCCGCCTCGATCAGCGCCTCGGCGATCGTGCGCTGCACGTCGTTCGGGTACGCGGAGAGGTCGACGTTCTTGTTGGGCGACAGATAGCCGCCCAGCTTCGCCTGGATCTCCGCCGCGTCCGGCGAGGCCAGGAAGGTCGCCAGCGCCTGGGCGCCCTCGGAGTCCTTGAGGATCACCGCCGCGTCACCGCCGGAGACCACGGGCGCGGTGTCGCCGACCTTCGGGAACGGGAACACCTTCGCGTCCGTCCCCACCTCGGCTTTCGTCTGCCCGATGTTGACCTGCACGAAGTCGCCCTCGTAGACCATGGCGGCCTTGGGCTGGTCACCGCCGGTGAAAGTCTGGGTGACCGCCTCGGTGAACTCCGTCTGGAGGGCTCCGCCGGCGCCGCCCGCCACGTAGTCCTTCTGGCCCCAGATCTGCGCCAGCGTGGTCAGGGCCTTCGTCACGGAGGGGTCCGTCCACTTGATCTCGTGCTTCGCTAGCTGGTCGTACTTCTCCGGGCCGGCCTGGGAGAGGTAGACGTTCTCGAACCAGTCGGTCAGCGGCCAGCCGTCCGCGCCCGGGATGGAGAACGGGGTGACGCCGGAGTCGTAGACCGTCTGAGCGGTCGTCAGCAGCTCGTCCCATGTGGCCGGCTCGGTCGCGCCCGCGTTCTCGAAGACCTGGGCGTTGTACCAGATCAGCGACTTGTTGGCGGCCTTGAAGTAGACGCCGTACTGGGTGCCGTCGACCGCGCCGATGTCCTGCCAGCCCTGCGAGTAGTTCTTCGCGAGCTCCGCCTTCGCCTCGGCGCCCAGCGGCTTGGCCCACTTCTTCTCCACGGCCTGCTGGATCGCGCCCGGCTGCGGGAGCATCGCGACGTCCGGCGGCTGACCGCCCGCGATCTTCGAGCCTAGGAAGTTGACGATCGGGTCCTGGGCGGGCACGAAGGTGACCTTCGCGCCGGTGCGTTCCTCGAACTCGGCCAGGACCTTCTTGAAGTTGGCCTGCTCGGCGCCCGTCCACACGGCGGCGACCGAGAGTGTCGTGCCGTCCAGCTTCGGGAGGGTGAGGGAGCTGCCCGACTCCTGGCCCGGGCTGCTCTCGCCTCCGCTGCTCTTGTCGTCGTCACTGCCGCACGCGGTGAGCGCGAGCGCTCCCGCGAGGAGTGCGGCGGCGGCCCTTACGGTCCTGCGTGTCCGGATGGTGTTGCTCGTGCTGCGCATCACTGCCCCGTTCTTCGTCCTCGTCGAACGTCCGAGCGCTGTCCCGTGGGCACTGGTCTACGCCGGGTGCGAAAGGTCGGCAAGTACGCATGCGGTGTCAAGTGGGCGATCGTGACCGCGTCGTGACTGCGGGGTGCACGTTCGGCCGTACGCCGCCCGCCGCGGCGCCGTACGGCCGGGCGGCGCTACAGCAGCGACGGCACTTCCACCGCCGACACCTCGCGCGCCGCCCGTTCCAGCGCGCTGGCCAGCAGGGCCAGGTCGGTCGGGCCGTTGCCCAGCTCCCGCACCGGTCTGCGGGCCGGGGGGTCGCCCATGCGCTGCCACTCCAGGGGGACCACCGTGGGGCGCAGGGTCGCCGTGCGCGGGATGCGGCCCGTGACACGGCCGCCCTGGAAGGGCGTGCGGCGCCCGTCCGCGCCCCTCAGGCGCCCGCGCCCCGGTGACGGTTCGTCAGCGCCGGAACCGGGGGCGTCGAGGGTGATCCGCAGCGTGGCCTGCCGGGCGGGCTCCGACTCGGCCGTACGGCCGCCGGGACCGGCCGCCGCGACCAGATGGACGCCGAGCCGCTCGCCGTCGCGGGCCACCGCCTCCAGGGCGCGCATGACGGAGCCCGCGGCGGGCCGGCCGGGGGAGCCGAGGGCCGGTGCGACCAGGGCGTCCAGGTCGTCGACGACGACCACGAGCCGGGGCAGCGGCGGTGCCGCCTCCGCCCGCTGCCGGGCCGCCGCCTTGGGGCGCAGGCGCAGCGTCGAGCTGGGCGGGGTGTCGAGATCGGCGGCGCCGGTCCCCGGCACACCCGGCTGCCGCTGCGGGACGACCGGTTGCCGGTGCGCCACGCCCGGCTGCCGCTGCGGGACGACCGGTTGCCGGTGCGCCACGCCCGGCTGCCGTTGCGGGCCGCCCGGTTGCCAGGGCGCCACGCCCGGCTGCCGTTGCGGGCCGCCCGGTTGCCAGGGCGCCATGCCCGGCTGCCGTTGCGGGCCGCCCGGCTGCCGTTGCGGCACGATACGGCCCGAGACCGCGCGGTGCGTGTGCCACTCGGTGAAGTCGGACCGGCCGAGCAGCTCCGCCCGCCGCTTCAGCTCGGCGCTCAGCGACTGCGCGAACTCCCGCATCCGCACCGGGTCGTTGGCGGTGAGGTGCGTGGTGACGTGCGGTACGTCCGTACAGACGCGCAGGCCGTCGCCGTGGCCGCCGGCGCCCTTGCCCACGGTGTCCCGGCCGTCGAGCAGGACGATGCTCAGCCGGTCGGGGCGCTCGGCGGCGGCCAGCGAGGCGACGGCCGCCCGCAGCAGCTCGGTGCGCCCGCTGCCGGGCGGGCCCTCGATCAGCAGATGGGGGCCCTCGGCGACGAGGTCCGCGGTGACCGGGCCGCGGGGCCCGGCGCCGAGCACGGCCCAGGCCCGGCCGCCGAGGGCCTCGGTGTCGTCGGCCGCGTCCGCCCAGCGGGCCATCAGGGACGCGGGCGTCGCCCTCGCCAGGCCCAGTTCGTCGAGCAGGCGGGCCGACTGGGGGAGGGGCGCGGAGACGCGCGGGGGGCGCTCGCCGCCGCCCGCGCCGTCCGGGCGCAGTGGGGCGAGCGCCCGGGCGAAACGCTCCGCCCAGGCCGGGGAGACGGCGTCCACGGCCCCGGTCGTGCCGTGTCCCACCGGGCCGGGCCGCTGCGCGTCCGCGCCGCCCGGCGCGACCCTCAGCAGCCGCAGCGCGGTCGCCACGTCCCCGCTGAGCAGGGCGACCGCCCCGCACGCGCGGAACGTGGGCGCCGCCGCGCAGGCCGCCTCGTACGTCTCCGTCACCGGCGGCGCGGGGGAGGCGGCGGCCGTCTCGGCGAGCGACACGACATGTATGCCGACGCGGGGGCCTGCCGCCGCCAGCCGGGTCAGCCCCTCGCGCAGTTCGGCCTCGCCGGGGTCGCCGTCCACGACGACGACCGTGTACCGGCCCGGGGAGCCGTCCCGGGCGTCGTCGGCCAGCGCCCAGGAGGGGCGCCGGCCGGTGCCCCGGGGCGGCGGAACGGACGCCGCGGACCCGCGTCCGTCAGCGCCTGCTCCCGCTCCCGCTCCTGCCCGTGCCCCCGCCTCTGTCCCTGTGCCTGTCCCTGTGCCTGTCCCGGTCCCTGTGTCTCTGCCTGTGCCTGTTTCCGTCCCTGTCGGCGTGTGCGGGCTCGTCGCCGGCCGTCCGGTGTCGGTGAGGTGGTCCTCCAGGCGGCGCAGGAGTTCCTCGGCGCGGGCCGCGGCCTGGTCGTGGTCGTAGGCGAGGAGGAGACGGCAGTCCTGCCCGTGCGCGGGGCGCAGGTGCGGGAGCCAGCCCAGCCAGGACCACTCGGCGACCCGCTCCTCCTCCGGACGCGCGCGGTCCGTGCTGATCAGCACGATCTCCAGGAGGTCCGGCGAGTGCAGCGCGGCGAGCTGGGCCAGCACGGCCCGCGCCAGTCCGGCCAGGCGCGGGCGCGGCCCGGCCAGGCCGAGCGCCCCGGCCTCGCGCAGGCCCACGGTCACCGGTACGGCGGGCAGCAGGCCCGAGCCGTCGGGCGTCGCCCGGTCGGCGGTGCCGAGCCGGATCGCGAGCGCCTCCGGATGGCCCGGCCCGCGCTCCCACAGCCGCGGGCCCGGGCCGAGCGCGGCCAGCAGCAGCGCGGCCGGGTCCGGCCAGGTGTCCGGCACCGGCGACACGCCGGCGGCCGGCTCGGGGCCGGTCGGTCCCTCGGGGTGGCTCTCGGGTGCGGCCGTGTCCCGGTCGCCGCCGCGGCCGCCGGTCAGGCGCCGCGCCCACGCCGAGAGGCCGCCGCGTCTGCGCAGGCCCTGCGGCACGTCGGTGCCGCGCAGCGGGGTGCCCTTGCGGCGGGCGGCGGCGCCCTCGTCGCCGTACGGCGGGGCGGCGGGCCGCTGGGCGGGGGCGTGCGGGCCGCGGGCCTCGGAGGGCGCCCCGTCCGACGCGAAGGAGCCGAGGCCGGCGCGGCCGCCGTGGGTGTCTCCGGAGCCGTCGCCCCCGGCCGTGGGCCAGGAGCCCGTAGGGCTCTCCCCGCGCGGGACAGCGCCCTGGACGGGCACCACGGAAGCGCTCCCGGGCCCGGGGGACCGGTCGCCCCGGGCCGGGCGGGCCGGGGCGGAACCGCTCCAGTCGACCGCGCCGTCGCCGTGGTGGGTGGGGCCGGAGGGGTGAGCGGGGCCCGAGGGGTGCGAGGCGCCAGAGGGGTGAGCGGGGCCCGAGGGGTGAGCGGGGCCCGAGGGGTGAGTGGGGCCCGAGGGGTGAGTGGGGCCCGAGGGGTGAGTGGGGCCCGAGGGGTGAGCTGGGCCCGAGGGGTGCGAGGCGCCGCCGGAGGGAGAGGCGGAGCCCTCGGGGTGAGAGGGGTCGCCGGAGGGGCGAGGGAGGCCGGAGGGCGCGGGAGAGCCCGAAGGGCGTCGGGGAGCCGAGGCGTGGGGGAGGCCTATGGTGCCGCCCGCGCGGGCGGCCGGGACGCTCGCGCCGCCGGCGCCCGCCGCACGCGGATGCCCCGCCGCCGTTCCCGCCTCGCGCGCGTGAGCCGCGCCCGCCTCCGGTACGCCGTAGGCCACCGCGCCCTTGCACGCCACCCGGACGTGCCCCTCCCCGTCCGGTGTCGTCGCCACCCGGGCGCCCGGTCCCCCGGGCGGAGCCAGCCGCAGGGCGGACTCACCCACCCGGAGCAGGGAGCCGGGGGCGAAACGCAGGGGGCGGCCCTGGACGCGGACGCCGTCCAGGGTGGTGCCGTTGGTGGACCCGAGGTCGGCGACCGTGACGCGGCCGTCGGCCTCCAGGGTGACCGCGCAGTGCAGCCGGGAGACGTCCGGGTCGTCGACCGGGACGTCGGCGTCGGCGGAGCGGCCCACGCGGACCTGGCCGCCGTGCAGCAGATGGACCCCGCCGGCGTCCGGGCCCGCCACCACGTCCAGCCGGGCCGGGGCGTCGTCGACCTCCGGATGCGGCTCGGGGTCGGCCGGGGCGCCCAGGGCCAGCACGGCGCCGTCGATCAGCGGCGGCTCGCCGAGCGTGCAGCGCCCGGCGTCCAGCCGCTCCGCGCCCGTGTACAGCACGGGCTGCGCTCCCCCGGACTGAGCGGCGCCGCCCTCCCCGCAGACCGCCGCGGCCAGGGCGGACGCCACCGCGGCCAGCGCCGTGCCGGCGGGCGCGGTGACCAGGACGTCGCAGCTCGCGGCGCGGCCTGGGGGATCCCCCGCGCGAGCGAAGCCGAGCGCGGGGGAGGACGGTCCCGTCGGGTCTACGACCGTCAGCCGGATCTGCATCGCCGTCAGCGGTCCCTTCTGCCCGGGCGCGGACTTCCCCCACCCCCGCACGAGCACTCGGCCAGTACTGCACGCATCCTCGCACCTGCCGCCGACAATCCGCCCGCCACCCGAAGACAAGTGATCTTGATTGGTCGGCTCTGCCCGCAAAAGTGCCTGACCCGTGTCCCACCCGTGATCAGTTGAGATCGGTCACGTCCCGGTCCGACAACCGTCCGGACCGGCGGGTGCGTCTTTCCTTCCAACCCTTGCCACGAAGGACCCGGCACTACAGTGGGTCGGAACATCGCAACACAGGCAAGCAAGCAGCAGGGAGCGCGTGACGTGCGGCCAGTCGGCAGCAAGTACCTGCTCGAGGAGCCGCTCGGACGCGGCGCCACGGGCACCGTCTGGCGAGCCCGCCTGGGGGCACCCCCAGGCGCGTCAGCGCACTGGGGGAGCGAGACCGCGGGCGCCGAGGCGGCCGTGCCCGGTCAGCCCGGGGAGACCGTCGCGATCAAGGTCCTCAAGGAGGAGCTCGCGAGCGACCCCGACGTCGTGATGCGCTTCCTGCGGGAGCGCTCCGTCCTGCTGCGCCTGACCCACCCGAACATCGTCCGGGTCCGCGACCTGGTCGTCGAGGGCGATCTGCTGGCGCTGGTCATGGACCTCGTCGAGGGCCCCGACCTGCACCGCTACCTGCGCGAGAACGGCCCCTTCACGCCCGTCGCCGCGGCGCTGCTGACCGCGCAGATCGCCGACGCGCTCGCCGCCAGCCACGCCGACGGCGTCGTCCACCGCGACCTGAAGCCGGCCAACGTGCTGCTGATGCAGAACGGCGGGCAGATGCACCCGCTGCTCACCGACTTCGGCATCGCCCGCCTCGCCGACTCCCCGGGCCTGACCCGCACCAGCGAGTTCGTCGGCACGCCCGCGTACGTCGCCCCGGAGTCCGCCGAGGGCCGCCCGCAGACCTCCGCCGTCGACGTCTACGGCGCCGGCATCCTGCTGTACGAGCTGGTCACCGGCAGCCCGCCGTTCTCCGGCGGTTCGGCCCTGGAGGTCCTCCACCAGCACCTGAGCGCCGAGCCGCGCCGCCCCTCCACCGTCCCCGACCCGCTGTGGACGGTCATCGAGCGCTGCCTGCGCAAGAACCCCGACGAACGCCCCGGCGCCGAGAGCCTCGCGCGCGGGCTGCGGATCGTCGCCGAGGGCATCGGGGTGCACGCGAACTCGATGCAGATCGCCGCCGCCGACGGCGTGGGCCACCTGCTCGCGCCCGACCCGGCGCCCGCGCCCGTGCCGGGCGACCCTGCCGGCGCCTACGACCCCAACGCCGCCACCAGCGTCCTGCCGCACACCTCCGGTCCCGGCACCCCGCCTGGCGCCGCCGACCCCACCGCCGTCCTGCCCCGCACCGGGGGCCCGGCGGGCGCGGCCGACCCCACGGCCGTCCTGCCGCCGGTGCCGCCGCACCAGCCGGGCGGGCAGGGGCAGCAGCCCGAGGAGCCGCACCCCTGGCAGAACCAGCTGCGTGCCGCCCGCGACCGCAACGAACAGACCCAGGTCCAGTACCTCGACCCCAATGAGGACCCGCTGCGCCGCCGCCCCCAGCGGCAGGTCGCCCGTCCCCAGCAGCAGCCGCGCCCCCAGCAGCAGCGCCCGCAGCAGAGCCCTCGGCAGCGGCCCCAGCAGGGCTACGGCCATGCGCAGCAGCAGCCGCAGCAGTACGCCCCGCAGCCCCAGCGGCAGCCCCAGCGGTACGCGCCGCAGCCGCAGCAGCCCCCGCAGCGGCCGGCGCCGGAGCCCCGCCAGGCCCGTCCGCCGCGCGAGCCCCGGCAGCGCAGCGCCAACCCGATGAAGATCCCCGGGCTCGGCTGCCTCAAGGGCTGCCTGTTCACGATCGTCATCCTCTTCGTGGCCGGGTGGCTCATCTGGGAGCTCAGCCCGCTCCAGGACTGGATCGGCTCCGGCAAGGGCTACTGGGACCAGCTGACCACGTGGGTCGGCGACATCGCCGGGTGGATCGAGGACCTGGGCGGCAGCGGATCGAGCGGCGGCACGAGCGGTGGCGCCTGAGCGGTGGCGCCTGAGCGACGGCGGCCCCGCCGCGGGGACCGGACCCGACCGCGAGTTCGGGGATTTGTCGACTCCTGACGGGTGATTTCCGTCTTCGCGGTGAAGGCTGGCTCGTCGGACGCGTACTTTTGTCGGCAACACGCGTCTGTAGGAGCAGTCTTGGCACGGAAGATCGGCAGCCGGTACACCGCCCACCAGATCCTGGGCCGGGGCAGCGCCGGCACGGTATGGCTGGGCGAGGGGCCGGACGGACCCGTCGCCGTCAAGCTGCTGCGCGAGGACCTCGCGTCCGACGAGGAGCTGGTCGGCCGCTTCGTGCAGGAGCGCACCGCTCTGCTCGGCCTGGAGCACCCGAACGTGGTCTCCGTACGGGACCTGGTGGTCGACGGCAACGACCTGGCCCTGGTCATGGACCTCGTCCGCGGCACGGACCTGCGCACCCGTCTGGAACGCGACCGGCGCCTCGCGCCCGAGGCCGCCGTCGCGATCGTCGCCGACGTCGCCGAGGGGCTCGCCGCCGCGCACGCGGCCGGGGTCGTGCACCGGGACGTCAAGCCGGAGAACGTGCTGCTGGACATGCAGGGCCCGCTGGGCCCCGGCGGCTCGCACCGGGCGCTGCTGACCGACTTCGGGATCGCCAAGCTGATCGACACCCCGAAGCGGACCCGCGCCACGAAGATCATCGGTACCCCGGACTACCTCGCCCCCGAGATCGTCGAGGGCCTGCCGCCGCGCGCCTCGGTCGACATCTACGCCCTCGCCACGGTCCTGTACGAGCTGCTCGCGGGCTTCACCCCGTTCGGCGGCGGGCACCCGGGCGCGGTGCTGCGCCGTCACGTCACGGAGACGGTCGCCCCGCTCCCCGGCATCCCCGACGAGCTGTGGCAGCTGCTCGTCCAGTGCCTGGCCAAGGCCCCGGCCTCCCGTCTGCGGGCCTCCGAGCTGGCGGCGCGGCTGCGGGAGCAGCTGCCGACGCTGGCGGGGATGCCGCCGCTGGACGTCGACGAGCCCGACGCGGAGGCGGCGCAGGAGGGCCGCCGGGAGGAGACGGCACCCGCCGCCGAGCCCCCCGCCCCCGCCGGGCGGACCCGCCGGGGTTCGGTCCCCCTGGTGCCCGGCGCCAAGCCGGACTCCACCCGGGACACGCACACGTCGATGCGGGTGCCGGCGCCGGACGAGCTGGCCGGGGGCGCGCACGGGACGGCACGGGTGCCGAGGGCGGCCGGGGCGCCGCGCCCCGGCTCCGCACGCAACCGCGCGGCGACCCGGCGCCGGCGGATCACGCTGGGCGTGGCCGCGGTGGCGCTGCTCGCCGCGGTGGGCGTCGGCACCTGGGCGGCGACCTCGGGAGACGACGCCGGCACCGGCCCCGGGGACACGGGGAACTCGGCACCGGCCTCGCCGTGACCCGTCCCGTCCCGGCGGTCCCCGCCTCCGGTGACGTCCGCGTCCGTGCCGGGGAGCACCCGGGGCACGGTCCCCGGCCGTCCCCGCCCGGCGGAGCCGTTACGCTGGATGCGTGGCAGTCGTCGATGTATCCGAAGAGCTCAAGTCCCTCTCCTCGACCATGGAGTCGATCGAGGCCGTTCTGGACCTTGACAGGCTGAGGGCAGACATCGCCGTGCTCGAGGAGCAGGCGGCCGCGCCGTCCCTGTGGGACAACCCGGACGAGGCGCAGAAGATCACCAGCAAGCTGTCCCACCTCCAGGCCGAGGTCAGGAAGGCCGACACGCTGCGCGGCCGGATCGACGACCTCGCGGTGCTGTTCGAGATGGCCGAGGAGGAGGACGACCCGGACACCCGCGCCGAGGCCGAGTCCGAGCTCGCCGCCGTCCGCAAGGCGCTGGACGAGATGGAGGTCCGCACGCTCCTCAGCGGCGAGTACGACTCCCGTGAGGCGCTCGTCAACATCCGCGCCGAGGCCGGTGGCGTCGACGCCGCCGACTTCGCCGAGAAGCTCCAGCGGATGTACCTGCGGTGGGCGGAGCAGAAGGGCTACAAGACCGAGGTCTACGAGACGTCGTACGCCGAGGAGGCCGGCATCAAGTCGACCACCTTCGCCGTGCAGGTCCCCTACGCCTACGGCACCCTCTCCGTCGAGCAGGGCACGCACCGCCTGGTGCGCATCTCGCCCTTCGACAACCAGGGCCGCCGCCAGACCTCCTTCGCGGGCGTCGAGATCCTCCCCGTCGTCGAGCAGACCGACCACGTGGAGATCGACGAGTCCGAGCTGCGGGTGGACGTCTACCGCTCGTCCGGACCCGGCGGCCAGGGAGTGAACACCACCGACTCCGCGGTGCGCCTCACCCACATTCCCACCGGCATCGTCGTCTCCTGCCAGAACGAGCGGTCGCAGATCCAGAACAAGGCGACCGCGATGAACGTCCTCCAGGCCAAGCTGCTGGAGCGGCGCCGGCAGGAGGAGCAGGCCAAGATGGACGCCCTCAAGGGCGACGGCGGCAACTCCTGGGGCAACCAGATGCGGTCGTACGTCCTGCACCCGTACCAGATGGTCAAGGACCTGCGCACCGAGTTCGAGGTCGGCAACCCCGAGGCCGTGTTCAACGGGGAGATCGACGGCTTCCTGGAGGCCGGGATTCGCTGGCGCAAGCAGCAGGAGAAGTAGTCTCGTAGGTTTGTCGACAAGGCAACTGCCCCCGTGGAGGGGGTGGTTGCCTTTTGTCGTGCCCGCGCTTTCCCGGATGTCTGGGTTTTACATCACACTCACAGCTTCAACTTCCGGCAAAGCGTGTCGTCTTGGACATCGCGTACGCAACGACCTTGACGTTGCTTAGAAAAATAGGAAGGGTGAAGTCTGGCATGCGTATCTCTGGGGCGCATGTGAACCGGGGGCCTTGGCTACATCCCAGCTGCCTCCGTCGATCACCGCCCAGAACGCGGCCTCTTCGACGAATCGGCTACTGGGGGTAGCAACCATATGACCAGGAAGACGCGCGTCCGTATCGCGCGCATCGCCGCGGGCGCAGTGATCGCCGCGGGCGCCTCTCTCACGGTGGCGGGTGTGGCTTCGGCCGGCACGAACGAGGGCGGCGACGACAGCCTCGTCCAGACCCTGTCCGGCGAGGGGAACTCGACGGAGGACCCGGCCTGCGACGTCGGCGTGTGCGAGGAGCCCAGCACCGAGGAGCCCAGCACCGAGGAGCCCGGCACCGAGGAACCGGGCACCGAGGAGCCCGGCACGGAGGAGCCCGGCACGGAGGAGCCCGGCACCGAGGAACCGGGCACGGAGGAGCCCGGCACCGAGGAGCCCGGCACGGAGGAGCCCGGTAACAACGCCGGCGGCAACGGCAACGGGAACTCGAGCAGCGGTGGCAGCTCCAGCAGCAGCAGCGGCGGCTCCAGCTCCAGCTCCGGTGGCTCCAGCAGCTCCAGCTCCGGCGGCAGCACCACCACCACGGGCGGCTCGGACTCCTCCACCGGCGGCTCCACCTCCACCACGGGCGGCAGCAGCACCACCGGCGGCTCCGGCACCACGCCCGACGGCACCTCCGTCCAGGAGGCCGGTACCTCCGCGCTGACCGACACCTCGGACTCCACCAGCACCGACACCACCGCCCAGGGCGGTGGCGAGGAGCTGGCCGAGACCGGTGCCGGCCAGACCACGTTCCTGATCATCGGCGCGGCGACGATGATCGCCGGCGGCATCGGCTTCCGTGTGCTGCCGCGTCTCGTCGAGGGCCGCGGCGGGGCGGCGGCCGCCTGACGGTAGTCGCGCCCGTACCCACGGTACGCGGACACTCCAAGGGGCCCGGAGCCGACAGCTCCGGGCCCCTTCGGCGTCGTACCGCTAGGCGCTCTGGTGGGCCAGCAGCGCCACCGCCGCCACCAGTACCGCCAGCAGTGCGATCAACGCCATCGGGTTGAGCCCCGCGAAGAAGTTCTCCTGCTGCATCCGCTCGCGGTTCGCACGGCACACGGGGCACCGGCCCTCGCTCACGGGCGCCGCGCAGTTGGCGCACACCAGCCGGTCATACGTCATGCGCTCGCCCTCCTCGCACCGGTCTCACGTACTCAACGCTCGCGGAGGCGCGAACGTTCCCCCACCCACTGTGCCAGGTTCCCGCGGAGGTTGCGCGGGAGCTCCCGCAAGCCGCCCGGCCGGGCCCTTCGACGCGGCCCCTCGGTACAAAAGGGCACAACCTCCGCGCAACCGCAACCGGTGCCTGCGCGCGCGTACCCGGTTCGCGTATGGTCACGCTCATCTACCCCCGGCGACCCGTGGTGCATCCGTGATCCGATTCGACAACGTCTCCAAGGTCTACCCCAAGCAGAGCCACCCCGCACTCAGGGATGTCTCCCTCGAAGTGGAGAAGGGCGAGTTCGTGTTCCTCGTGGGGTCCTCGGGCTCCGGAAAGTCCACCTTCCTGCGGCTGATCCTCCGCGAGGAGCGGTGCAGCCACGGTCAGGTGCACGTCCTGGGCAAGGACCTCGCGCGGCTGTCCAACTGGAAGGTGCCGCAGATGCGTCGCCAGCTGGGGACGGTTTTCCAGGACTTCCGGCTCCTGCCGAACAAGACGGTGGCGGAGAACGTCGCCTTCGCCCAGGAGGTCATCGGCAAGTCGCGCGGCGAGATCCGCAAGTCCGTGCCGCAGGTGCTCGACCTCGTCGGGCTCGGCGGCAAGGAGGACCGGATGCCCGGCGAGCTCTCCGGCGGTGAGCAGCAGCGCGTGGCCATCGCGCGGGCCTTCGTGAACCGGCCCAAGCTGCTGATCGCCGACGAGCCCACCGGCAACCTCGACCCGCAGACCTCCGTCGGCATCATGAAGCTGCTCGACCGGATCAACCGGACCGGTACGACCGTGGTGATGGCGACGCACGACCAGAACATCGTGGACCAGATGCGCAAGCGCGTCATCGAGCTGGAGAAGGGCCGCCTCGTCCGCGACCAGGCACGCGGCGTCTACGGCTACCAGCACTGACCGCGACCGTCCACGGAAAGGCCTGAACAACACGCCATGCGCGCCCAGTTCGTACTGTCGGAGATCGGTGTCGGTCTCCGTCGCAACCTGACGATGACCTTCGCCGTCATCGTCTCCGTCGCCCTGTCGCTCGCCCTGTTCGGCGGGTCGCTCCTGATGAGCGACCAGGTCGGCGCCATGAAGGGCTACTGGTACGACAAGGTCAACGTCTCGATCTTCCTCTGCAACAAGAGCGACGCCGAGTCCGACCCCAACTGCGCCAAGGGCGCGGTGACCGAGGACCAGAAGAAGCAGATCACGTCCGACCTGAAGAAGATGTCGGTCGTCGACACGGTCACCCACGAGTCCCAGGACGAGGCGTACAAGCACTACAAGGAGCAGTTCGGCGACTCCCCGCTGGCGGCCTCCCTCACGCCGGACCAGATGCAGGAGTCGTACCGCATCAAGCTGAAGGACCCGGAGAAGTACCAGGTCATCGCGACCGCCTTCGACGGGCGCGACGGCGTGCAGTCCGTGCAGGACCAGAAGGGCATCCTCGACAACCTCTTCGGGCTGCTGAACCTGATGAACCGGGCCGCGCTCGGCGTCATGGCGCTCATGCTGATCGTCGCCCTGCTGCTGATCGTCAACACGGTGCGTGTCTCGGCGTTCAGCCGTCGGCGGGAGACCGGGATCATGCGGCTCGTGGGCGCGTCCAGCTTCTACATCCAGGCGCCGTTCATCATGGAGGCCGCCGTCGCCGGTCTGATCGGCGGTGCGCTCGCCTGTGTCTTCCTGGTCGTCGGCCGGTACTTCACCATCGACCACGGCATGGCCCTGTCCTCCAAGCTCAACCTGATCAACTTCGTCGGCTGGGACGCCGTGCTGACGAAACTTCCGCTCATCCTCGCCACGAGCCTGCTGATGCCCGCGCTGGCCGCGTTCTTCGCGTTGCGCAAGTACCTGAAGGTGTGACGCATGCCAAGGGGGCCGTACGGGCAAGCGACCGTGCGGCCCCTCGGCGTTCCCCTAGACTCGCCGCCATGTCAGGCCGTGATCCGCTGAGTTCGCCCCGCCGCTTCGGCCGCGGGGCCGCCCTGACGGTGGTGTTCGCGAGCGTCCTCGTCGCGGGTGCGGCGACCGGCTCACTGCCCGTCGACGGCCGCGGCGCACCGGCCGACCGGTCGCGCGCGACCGCCCCGGGCGCGGAGGCCGAGGCGGTGACCCGGGCCGCCGAGGAGGCGATGGCCGACGGGAAGTCGCCCCTGGAGGCCGCCGAACGCGCCGTCAGCCGCAGTGGGGACCGCTGGGCGGCCGTCTACTCGGAGGGCGAGTACGAGGAGTTCGAGGAGTCCCTCGACGGCCGGTACACCGGAGTCGGCCTGGAGGCACGCCGTGAGCGGGACGGGCTGATCGAGGTGACCGAGGTGCGGTCCGGGTCGCCCGCGGCCGCCGCCGGGATCCGCGCGGGCGACCGGCTGCGCAGCGTCGACGGGAAGGCGGTCGACGGCCGCCCGGTCACCGAGGTCGTCGCCCTGCTGCGCGGCGACGCGACGGACGCGCCCGCGGGCACCACCGTCCGCCTCGGTCTGGAGCGCGGCACGCGCGCGTGGACGCAGACCCTGCGCCGGGCCCGCCTGTCCGCCGACCCGGTCACCGTGCGCGCGCTCGGCGAGGGGGTCACCGTCATCACCGTCACCGCGTTCACCAGGGGCGTCGGCGACACCGTCCGCGAAGCCGTCCGGTCGGTGCCGGCCGACGCCGGGATCGTGCTGGACCTGCGGGGCAACTCCGGCGGCCTGGTCACGGAGGCCGTCTCCACCGCCTCCGCCTTCCTCGACGGCGGCCTGGTGGCCACCTACGACGTCGACGGCGAGCAGCGGGCCCTGCACGCCGAGCCCGGCGGCGACACCGACCGGCCCCTGGTGGCGCTCGTCGACGGCGGCACCATGAGCGCGGCCGAGCTGCTCACCGGCGCGTTGCAGGACCGCGGCCGCGCGGTCGTCGTGGGCTCCCGCACCTTCGGCAAGGGCTCGGTGCAGATGCCGAGCGAGCTGCCCGACGGCTCCGTCGCCGAGCTGACCGTCGGCCACTACCGCACCCCGTCCGGCCACACCGTCGACGGCACCGGCATCACCCCGGACCTGGAGGCCGACGACGGCGCGCTGGAGCGGGCGGCGACCGTGCTGAGCGGGCTCGGCGACGCGTCCTGAGCGGGTTCGGCGACGCGTCCTGAGCCGGCGCGGATCTCCGCGCGGCGGACCGCGTAATCGGCTTTCCCTCAGGCCCCCCGCAGGTGCGAAAATGGCCGCACTATGAGCAAGGGCATGTACGTACCGAAAGAGTCCCAGCCGAAGCAGGGCAAGCAGACCGCGGGCAAGGACGGCGAGAAGGGCGGCAAGCGCCGGATCGTCGCGCAGAACAAGAAGGCCCGGCACGATTACGCGATCATCGACACCTACGAGGCCGGTCTGGTGCTGACCGGCACCGAGGTGAAGTCGCTGCGCCAGGGGCGGGCCTCGCTGACCGACGGCTTCGTCCAGGTGGACCGGGGTGAGGCGTGGCTGCACAACGCACACATCCCCGAGTACAGCCAGGGCAGCTGGACCAACCACTCCGCGCGCCGCAAGCGCAAGCTGCTGCTGCACCGCGAGGAGATCGACAAGCTGGCCGTGAAGTCGGAGGAGACGGGCCACACGATCGTGCCCCTCGCCCTGTACTTCAAGGACGGCCGGGCCAAGGCGGAGATCGCGCTGGCGCGCGGCAAGAAGGAGTACGACAAGCGGCAGACCCTGAGGGAGCAGCAGGACCGCCGGGACACCGACCGGGCGATCGCGGCGGCGAAGCGGCGGCAGCGGGGCGCGTAGGAGCCGGGCGTTCACCGGCCGGCCGGCGGCGGGTCGCCGCCCGGTGGGAATAGGCTGGCATCGTCGTGCGTTGGTCACGTACGATGGCACCTGTGCCTCACAGCGGGCACGACGATTGAAAAATCAACATGGGGATGATCGGTTTCGACAGCGGATGTCGAAGCAGGGGAAGCGTGTCGAGGAAGCGGCCATGATCTCGTAAACCACAGGCCGAAAAAAATAATCGCCACTGTTAAGAGCGATTCTCCCAAGGCGACGCAGTTCGCCCTCGCTGCCTGATCTCAGGTAGCTAGGCAACTGCCCCTTAACAAGGGAGTGTCAGCCCGGGCTCGTTCCCGACCCGGATCCTGGCATCAGCTAGGGAACTAAACCTCCATCCCGGTCACGGGGTGAAGAGGGAAACCAAACAGTGACTGGGCCCGTCGGCGACTTGTTCGCGTGATCGCCGGGGCCGAGAAAATCGAAGCGAACTGCACACGGAGAAGCCCTGGTTCTGCACCGTTGGACGCGGGTTCGATTCCCGCCATCTCCACGAGATGGAGGTGGCCTGTGCTCGCGGACAGAGCGAGCACAAACCACCTCGCCGTATTTTCCGGGGGCATGACCCCCGGACCCCCTCATCCCATGTATACGCAGGCCCCGTTCCCCCTCCAGGGAGACGGGGCCTGCGTATGTCCTCACCGGCTCCGCTCAGGCCGGACGCGGTGCCGTGCTCTCCCGCCGGGTCAGCCGGGGCGGCAGCAGGGTCGCCCCGGGCACCTCGCGGCCGGAGAGCTGCGCCATCAGCAGCTCCACCGCCCGCGTGCCCACCTCCGCGGCGGGCAGCGCCACGGAGGTGACGGGCACGCGCAGGGACGCGGCGAGCTCGTCGGGGCAGATCGCCGTGACCGACAGATCCGCCGGCACCCGCAGCCCGAGCTCCCCGAAGGCGTCGATCAGGGGCTCCAGGACCGCCTCGTTGTGCACGACCACACCCGTCAGCGCGGGCTGCTCGCGCAGCAGCCGCTCCGCGACCCGGCGGGCGGCGGCGGGCGTCGCCTCGCACGGGTGGACGGCGCAGGAGAGCCCGGCCCGGTCGGCGGCAGCGGTGAACCCCTGCACCACACGCTGCGCGAACGCCGTCCCGCGCACATACACCTCCGGCGGCGAGCCGACCAGCGCCACGACCCGGTGGCCGAACTGCGCCAGATGCTCCACACAGGCCTCGCCCGCCGCCCGGAAGTCGAGGTCGATGCAGGTCAGCCCGGCCGCCTCGTGCGGGAACCCGATCATCACGGACGGCCGGTCGAGGGAGCGCAGCAGCGGCAGCCGCGGGTCGCGGAGCTGCACGTCCATCAGGATCAGGGCGTCCACCAGCGCGGTGTCCGCGACCCGGCGCAGCCCCTCCTCGCCCTCCTCCTGGGTGAGCAGCAGCACATCGTGGTCGTGGCGCCGGGCGGCCACCGCCACCGACACCGCGAACCCCATGACGACCGGGACGTGGATGCCGGTTCGCAGCGGCATCACCAGCGCCAGCACGTTGGAGCGTCTGCCGGCCAGGGCCCGGGCGCCCGCGTGCGGCCGGTAGCCCAGTTCGCGGATGGCGTCCTCGACGCGCCGCCGGGTCGCGGCGGAGATCGGGCGCTTGCCGCTGAGCGCGTACGACACGGTGCTGGGGGAGACCCCGGCGTGCCGGGCCACGTCCGTGATCTTCACCATCGGTCCAGCTCCAGGGTGAGGAAGCCGCTGCCGGCCCGCGCCCGAGCCGTCCGGTCCCCCGCGGCCAGCGCCCACGGCGCCGAGGGGTCACTGGCGGAGGCCCGCAGGGTGTCGCCCTCCCGGACGACGGTGAAGGTGACCGCGCCGACCCGCACGCTCACCTGGGCGCCGCGCCGCAGGCCGTACGCGCGCAGCGTGACCCCGTCGGCGTGGGCGTAGTCGGGCCGGTCGGCGTGCGCGCCCACCGGGAGCACCGCGCCGGGCCGGACCAGCAGCGGCAGGCTGAGGACGTCGTGCCGCTCGCGCACCCAGCGCGGCCCGGTCACCGTCCGTCCGGTGAGGTAGTGGGTCCAGGCGCCCTCGGGCACGTAGTAGGCGACGTCTCCCTCGTCGTCGAAGACGGGCGCGACCAGCAGGTCCGGGCCGAGCATGTACTGCCGTTCCAGATGGGCGCAGCCGGGGTCGTCGGGGAACTCCAGGACCATCGCCCGCATCACCGGCACGCCCTCCTCGTGGGCGACGCGCGCGGCCTCGTACAGGTAGGGCAGGAGCCGCATCTTCAGCCGGGTGAAGTGGCGCAGCACGTCCACGGACTCCTCGTCGAACAGCCACGGCACCCGGTACGAGGAGGAGCCGTGCAGCCGGCTGTGCGAGGACAGCAGCCCGAAGGCGACCCACCGCTTGAACAGCGCGGGCGTCGGCGTCCCCTCGAAGCCGCCGATGTCATGGCTCCAGAAGCCGAACCCGGACAGTCCGAGGGAGAGGCCGCCGCGCAGCGACTCCGCCATCGACGCGTACGTCGCCTCGCAGTCCCCGCCCCAGTGCACCGGGAACCGCTGCCCGCCGGCCGTCGCCGACCGCGCGAACACCACCGCCTCCCCTTCCCCCCGGTGTTTGCGCAGCACCTCGAAGACGGTCCGGTTGTACAGGTACGTGTAGTAGTTGTGCATGCGCTCCGGGTCGGAGCCGTCGGACCAGACCACGTCGAGCGGGACGCGTTCGCCGAAGTCGGTCTTGAAGCAGTCGACGCCCTGGGCGAGGAGCGCCTCCAGTTTCGCGGCGTACCAGTCGCGGGCGGCCCGGGAGGTGAAGTCGACCAGGGCCATGCCGGGCTGCCACAGGTCCCACTGCCAGACACCGCCGTCGGGGCGTCTGAGCAGGTGCCCCAGGGCCTTGCCCTCCGCGAACAGCGGGGACCGCTGGGCGATGTACGGGTTGATCCACACGCACACGCGCAGGCCCCTGGCCTTGAGCCGGGCCAGCATGCCCTCCGGGTCCGGGAAGACCCGCGGGTCCCACCGGAAGTCGCACCAGTGGTGCTCCCGCATCCAGAAGCAGTCGAAGTGGAAGACGGAGAGCGGGAGTCCGCGCTGCCGCATGCCCTCGATGAACGAGGTCACCGTCTCCTCGTCGTACGACGTGGTGAACGACGTCGACAGCCACAGGCCGAACGACCAGGCGGGCGGGAGCGCGGGGCGGCCGGTGAGGGCCGTGTACCGGCGCAGGACGTCCTTCGGGGTGGGGCCGTGGACGACGTAGTACGTCAGTTCCTGGGTCTCCGCGCTGAACTGCACCTTCGACACCGTCTCCGAGCCGACCTCGAAGGAGACCTTGCCGGGGTGGTCGACGAAGACGCCGTAGCCCGCGTCGGTCAGGTAGAACGGGACGTTCTTGTAGGCCTGTTCGGTGGCGGTGCCGCCGTCGGCGTTCCAGATGTCGACGACCTGGCCGCCCCGGGTCAGCGGGCCGAAGCGTTCGCCGAGGCCGTAGACGTTCGTGCCGACGCCGAGGGTGAGCTGTTCGCGCAGGTAGTGGGCGCCGGTCGCGTCCCGCATGATGCCCATGCCCTTGGGGCCGCTGGAGGTGAGGGTGCGCCCGTCGGCGAGGAACTCGACCTGCCAGGGACCGGAGCGGGCCACCCGCACCGACAGCGCGCCGGAGGTGAGGGTGGCGTGGTCGTCGTCGCGGGAGATCCGGGGGTCGGTCTCGCCGCCGGCGACGTCGAAGACCGGTCCGCGCGGCTGTCCGCCGGTGAGGTGGGTCAGGGTGACGCCGATGACGTCGGGCATCGGGGTGTGGACGGTGATCGTCATGACGGGTCCCGTCAGCAGGTCGCCGCGCGAGCGGACGGGCCGGGTCGGCGCGTGCACCTCCAGGGCGCCGTCGCTCGCCTCGACGTCGAGGACGCCGGCCGGGTGGGCGGCCGTGACCCCCTCGCGCAGCAGCCAGTAACCATCGGTGAACTTCATGTGGGGGTCCTTACTTCACGGCGCCGACGGCGATGCCGCGGGTGAGCGTCCGCTGGAAGAGGAGGAAGAAGACGAGGGCCGGGAGCACGCCGAGCAGGGCGGCCGCGTTGGTCATCGTGGCGTCCATCAGCCGCTGGCCCTGGAGGACGCCGAGGGCCACCGACACCGTCTGGTTGTCGTTGGAGACCAGCATGACCAGCGGGAGCAGGAACTCGTTCCAGGTCCAGACGAAGAAGAGGACCAGGAGCACGCCGAGGGTGGGCCGGCTGACCGGGACGACGACCCGCCACAGCACCTGCCACGTGTTCGCGCCGTCGATGCGGGCCGCCTCGATGATCTCGCGGGGGAACTCGCGCAGCACCGACGACAGCAGATACGTGCCGAAGGCCGCCTGGAGCACCGTGAAGACGATGATCACGCTCAGCCGGGTGTCGTACAGGCCCGCCTGCTTGCTCAGGTGGTAGACGGGGTAGACCAGCGCCTCCTGCGGCAGCACGGTCGCCAGGACGAAGAAGGCCAGCACCCAGGCGCGGCCCCTGATCCTGCCGATGCCGATCGCGTACGCGTTCAGGACCGACAGGACCGCCGCGAGCACCGCCACCGCGCCGCTGATCAGGAACGAGTTGAACAGCTTCCGGCTGTAGTCCACCCGCTCCCAGAAGTCCTTCAGGCCGTCGAGGTAGAGGCCGTCGGGCAGGCTCAGCGGGCCGCTCCGGGCGTACTCCGCGGGGGACTTGACCGCGTTCACCACGACGATCAGGAACGGGACGACCATGAAGAGCGCGCCGAGACAGAGGGCGATCAGGACCGGGTAACGGCGCAGGGCCGTCGTCGTACGGGTGCCCGTCGTCGTAGGCGTGCCCGTCGGCATGCGCGTGTCCGTCTTCGTAGGCGTGCCCGTCGTCATGCGCGTGTCCGTCTTCGTAGGCGTGCCCGTCGTCATGCGCGTGCCCCTTCCTCGGCGTCCTCGGCGCGCGTCTGCAGGGTCAGGCCGACCAGGGACAGGGCCAGGACGATCACGGTCAGCACCGTGGAGATCGCGGCGCCGTAGCCGACCTGGGTCTTCTCGAAGTAGGTGGTGAAGGAGAAGTAGGAGGGCACGTTCGTCGCGCCGCCCGGGCCGCCCTTCGTCAGGACGTACACCGCGCCGAACACCTTCAGCGCGGCGATCGTGCACCAGGTCAGGACGACGTGGATCTCCGGGCGGAGCTGCGGCAGCGTGATGTGCCGGAAGCGGCGCCACCAGCCGGCGCCGTCCAGTTCGGCCGCCTCGTGCAGCTGGGGGTCGACGCGTTGCAGACCGGCCATGAAGATCACCAGCGGGAAGCCGAGCTGCACCCACACCATCACGCCCATCACGCTGTACAGCGCGAGGTCGGGATCGCCCAGCCAGTCCCGCTGCCATCCCCCGAGCCCGACCGCCTTCAGCAACGCGTTCAGGGAGCCGTCGTCGGGGGCGAGGATCCAGCTCCAGACGATCCCCGCGACCGCGATCGGCAGCACCTGGGGAAGGTAGAAGCAGGCGCGCAGGACGGCGGTGATCCGGGCGCCGAAGTGCCGGCCGACGTGGTCGAACAGGGCGGCCGCGAGGACCAGCCCGATCGCCGTGGGCACGGCCGCCATGGCGACGACCATGAAGAGGCTGTGCCGGAACGACTCCCAGAAGTCCGCGTCGTCGAACAGCTCCCGGTAGTTGGCGAGCCCCGACCACGTCGGGCTGCCCACCCCCTGCCAGTCGGTGAAGCTCACCCCCGTGTTCATCAGGAACGGGACGACGACCACGGCGAGGAAGGCCAGGACGCCGGGGAGGAGGAACAGGGCGTAGGAGCCGCGGGCGCCACGCGCCCTCATCGCTTGGGTACTCCCTTGTCGTACGCCTCCTGCAACGCGTCCAGGTAGGCGTCCGGCTCCTCGCTGCCGGTGATCAGCTTCTGCGTCTCGGAGACCAGGACGTCGTAGAAGCCGGCCACCGGCCAGTCGGGGTAGAAGGCGAGGCCGTCCCGGTCGGACAGGGTGGTGAAGTCGGCGATGAGCTTCTTGGCCTTCGGGTCGGTGATGGCGGAGGTGTCCGCGGCGACCGGGACTCCGCCCTTGTCGCCGAGCAGGTTCTGGATCTTCTTCGACAGGGTGATGTCGATGAAGTCGTAGGCCAGCTCCTTGTTTCCGGCACTCTCGGGGACGACCCAGAGGTTGCCGCCGGAGCCGAGGGTGAGGTCCGAGCCGGGCCACAGGGTCGTGCCCCAGTCGAACGTCGCCTCGTCCTGGAAGCGCCCGTACCACCAACTGCCGGAGAACAGGATCGGCGCCTTGCCCCGGAGGAAGGAGACGCCGGCCTCCTCGGCCTTGGCGCCGGTGGAGTTCTTGCCGATGTACCCCTTCTCCACCCAGTCGGCGAAGGTCTCGGCGGCGTACGTCCAGGCCGCGTCGTGGAAGTCGGTCTTCCCCCGGTACAGCTCGTACGCGTCCACCCAGGCGCGGTCGGCCTTGGACAGGGCGAGCTGGTACAGGTACTGGTGGGCGAGGTACTCGGCGCCGGAGTTGGCGAGCGGGGTGATGTCGTTCTCGACGAACGTGTCCATCGCCGCGACCAGGTCGTCGAACGTCTTCGGCTCGCCGAGCCCGTACTTCGCGAACAGGTCCTTGTTGAAGTAGACCATCGTGTACTCGGCGTAGTTCGGCACGCCGTACCACTTGCCGGAGCCCATCACGCCGTCGGCGTCGTACTGGCTGGTGGTGCGTACGCCGGGACCGATGAGCTTGTCCCAGCCGCGCTCGGACGCCTCGGCGGTCAGGTCCGTGAGCAGGCCCTGCCGGGAGAGCAGGCCCGTCGTCGCGTTGCCCTTGTTGTACTCCATGAGGTCGGGAGCGTCGGAGGAGTTCAGGACCATCGGGGCGGTCTTCTGGATCTGTTCGAAGCTCTTCTCCTCGAACTCGACCTTCACGCCCGGGTGCTGGGCCTCGAACTCCTCGACGGCCGCCGCCCAGGCCACGCCCATCGCGCTGTTCGGAGCCTCGTAGTGCCACAGTCGCAGGGTGTGGGCGTCGGCGGAGCCGCCGTCGCCCGATCCTCCGCAGGAGGCCAGGAGCAGGGCCCCCGCAAGGGCCGCGGCCGCTCTCGCCTTCCCACGCCTTCGTGCCGTCCACATCCTGTGCCTCCAGGGGAGCCGGATGGTTCTTCGGGCAGGAACGGTCGTCACGCGGTGTACGTCGGACCGGTGCGTCGACCGGTGCGTCGAACCGATTCGACGCGTGACGTCGAAGCGCTTCGACGGGCGAAGGTATGCGGCTGTTGTGTGCGCGTCAATGGGATGGACGGGAACGGCCGGTTCCGGCGCGCGGGGCGACCGGGGCGACCGGGGCGAGGGAGAGCAGCAGGGCGGCCGCGGCCGCCGTGACCGGCACGGCGAACCCGGCGGTCGGGGAGACGTGTTCGACGATCCACCCGCCGGCCGCGCTGCCGCAGGCGATGCCCCCCAGCAGACCGGTCACGGCCAGGGTGATGCCCTCGTTGAGGCGGCCTTCGGGGGTGCGCTCCTGGACGAGGGTCATGGTGGTGACCATCGTGGGCGCGGTGGCCATGCCCGCGACGAGCAGGGCGGCCGCCAGCAGCGGGAGCGAGCCGGCGACGGTCGCCGCGAGCAGCGGGAGGGTGAGCAGCGCGGTCATCGCGGCCACGGTCCACGGATGGCGCCGTGCGGCCGGCCCGGACGGCCGCACGGCCCCGTACACCAGCCCGGCCGCGCACGAACCGGCCGCCTGGAGCGCCAGGACGGCCCCGGCCGCGGTGGCGTGCCCGCGCGCGTCCGCGAACGCGATCGTGACGACCTCCGTCGCCCCGAACACGGCACCCAGCGCCAGACAGACCACGAGCAGCGCGGGGATGCCGGGGCTGCGCAGCGGCGATCCGGCCTGCGTACGGGGGTGCGGGGGCGGTTCGGTCGAGCGCTGGGCGGCGAAGAGCAGGACGCCGGTCACCAGCAGCACCACGCCGACGAGCGTGCCGGCCTCGGGGAAGAACGTGCCGCACAGGAAGGCCGCGAGGACCGGGCCCAGCATGAAGCACAGCTCGTCGACGGCCTGTTCGAAGGAGTTCGCGGTGTGCAGGGCGGCGCCGCCCGACGGGACGTCCTTGAGCAGGTGGGCCCAGCGGGCGCGGGACATGCCGCCGGTGTTGGGCGTCGTCGCGGTGGCCGCGTAGGAGGCGAACAGCGTCCAGTCCGGCGCGCCGCGGCGGACGCACAGCACCAGCGCGAGGCTGCCCAGCGCCGCGAACAGCGCGGCGGGCACGGCGATCCGGGCCTGCCCGTACCGGTCGACGAGCCGGGCGGTCCACGGCCCGACCAGCGCGGTAGCGGCGAGCCCGGTCGCGGTGACCGCGCCGGCGAGGGCGTACGAGCCGCGCGTGCCGGCGATCATCACGACCGCGCTCACGCTGAACATGCCCATGGGCAGCCGCGCGAGGAGGTTGCCCGCGGTGAAGGCGCGGGCGCCGGGGAGGGCGAGGAGGTGGCGGTAGGTGCCGGCTGGGGTGTGTGCGGGGGGTCGGTCGGGGGCGCCGGTGGGGGCCGGGTGGGGGGCGCCGGTCGGGGTCCGGTCGGGGCCGGGCTGCGGCAGGTGAGGCATGGTTCCACCGTCGTCCGCCGCCGATCCGGGGGTCCAACACCTTCTGCGTACCGATTGACGCACCGGCGTTGTAAGTTCACCGGATGCCCGCTCACCTCGACCCCCGACTCCTGCGCGGCTTCCTCGCCGTCGCCGAGGAACTCCACTTCACGCGTGCCGCGGCCCGGCTGTACGTCGCCCAGCAGGCGCTCAGCCGGGACGTACGGCGGCTGGAGCGCGAGCTGGGCACCGAACTGTTCGTGCGGACCACCCGGCACGTGACGCTCACCCCGGACGGCGAACGGCTCGTACCGCACGCGCGCCGGGTGCTCCAGGCCCAGGAGGACCTGCTCGCGGCCTTCCGCCAGGCCCGCCCCCTGCTGGTCGACCTGAACTCCCCGGGACTGCAGACCGGGCGCCGGGTGCTGTACCGGGCCCGTGAACTCGCCCCCGAGCAGGAGCTGATGGCCCGCTACGAGAGCGGCCTGACCGGTGCCGCCGTCGAGATCGTCGCGGGGCGGCTGGACGCGTCGTTCGGCCGGTTCGCGGGCCTGGAGGCGGCGCTGCGGGCCCAGTTGGAGCACCAGCTCGTGCGGTACGAGCCGATGGCGGTCCTGCTGCCCGAGGGGCACCGGCTGGCCGCGTCGGCGGAGGTGCCGTTGGGCGCGCTGGCGGGGGAGCGGGTGTACGCGGGCGCCGGCAACTGGCGGACGCCGGAGTGGACCGACCTGGCCCGGCTCCTGTTCGAGGGGTTCGGCATCGAGATCGCCCCGGCCGCCCCGCTGGTCGTCGGGGTCGAGGAATTCCAGCGAATCATGGCAAAAGATGCCGTTCCGATCCTCGTGGTGGTGGGATTTCCGGCCATGCCTGGAACGGTGCTGCGGCCGCTCGTCGACCCGGTCCCGCTCTCCCCCGTGTCGCTGGTGTGGCGAAAGGGGCTGGTCCATCCGGCCCTCGACGCATTGCGCCGCGCGGCGGTCGAACTCGGGTTCGCCGAGTCGTGGCTGGAGCGACCTGTCAAGGGATGGATTCCAGCCATAGACATGAACATGATATCAACGGACAAATAAGACATCGCGCGTACGGGTGAAGCGCCTGCGCTAGATTCGGCGGCCTGAGCAAGAAGGGGTGAACGGGGGCGCGCGGACCGGGTGGGGGCCCGGGGCCGCCGACATCTGCCACGTCGCCGCAGGCGCATCCGTTCCTCACCCCTGGTGTCCCGTGGGGGGAAACACGCACGTGAAGAATTGGCGGGAAGATGCCCAACCGGAGTGGCCGGAGGCGGCATCGCCGACCGGAGACGTACCGGTCGTGGAGGGGAACACCCAGGCGTTCACCGAGGTCGCGAAGCAGTCCTCGTCGGGTGTCCCGGGGGTGAATGCCCCGGGTTCGCCCTCGCTGTCGTCGTCACTGTCCTCGTCACTGTCCTCGTCACTGTCGGCGTCACGGTCCTCGGTGTCGACCGCGGGGCCGTTCGGCGGTGACCGGGGGGCATCGGCGGAGATATCGCCGCGAACCGGTCGCCCGGCGACCTCGAACGCCCTGTCCGAAAACGAACGGTTGAGCGGAGGTCTTCGGGATCCCTGGGCGGAGGTCTCCGTCGGCATCGCGGACGGGCTGCCGCCCGACGCGGTGACCGGGGAGGGCGGGCAGGATCACGATCCCGACGAGGTGACCGTCCAGCTCGACTCCCCGCACCGGGTCCCGGGCGCGCGCGGCGACGGCCCGGAGGCGTCCGACGTGCCCGTGTTCGTCGACGAGTCCGGCCGCCGCAGCCGTACGTTCCGCCGGATCGGCATCCTCGTCGCACTGGCCTGCTCGGCCTACGCCGTCGTCATCGTCGCCACGCTCCTCTCGGGCAACGCCGGCGCGCCCTGGCTGCCGGTGCCGGGCCAGAAGGACGACGAGCCGGCCGGCCGGGTCGACACCTCCCCGGCACCCAGCGCGTCGGCGGCGGACCCGGCCTCGCCGGGCTTCGCCGCGCCCGGCCGCCCGGGCGTCACCGCCTCCGGGCCCGCCGCGGTGGCGCCGGGAGCGGCGAGCGCGGCGCCGAGGGCGTCGGGCGGTGCGGTGACGCCGAGCGCGTCGGCGGCCGCCGTACCGCCGCGGCCCGCGCCGAGCGCTCCCGCCCGGCCGACCCCGGTGGCCGGCAGCGAGAGCCCGGCCCCGGTGCCGAGCAGCCCGGCCGCCTCCCCGCCGCCGGACCCGTCGCCCTCGGCCAGCGCCGAACCCTCGCCCGCCTCCTCCCCGTCACCGGCCGGAGGAGCCGAGGGCCCTGCGGCCTGACCGCCGTCCCTGAGATCCCGGATTCCCGGATTCCCGGATTCCCGGATTCCCGGATTCCCGGATCCCCGGATCCCCGGATTCTGCGATTTCCCCGGTTCTGCCGATTTCCCCGAAAGAACGACTTCTCATGTCCCCACGCACCAGCCGGCGCGCGTCCCGACGCCCCGCCGGTCAGTCCGTCCATCCCACACCCGGCGACGGCGACGGCACCGAGGCCGAGGCCGAGTGCGCCGAGCCTCGCCCGCGCAGCCGCCGTTCCGCCGGACGTTCCACAGGGCGGTCCTCCGGGCGGTCCTCCGGGCGGCCCGGAGGACCGCCCGGCCGCCGCCGGTCGCCAGGGCGCCGGATATCCGGCGGGGCGCCCGGCGGGACTCCCGGCGAGGCCCGCGGGACCGTCCGCCGGCGTCTGCTCCGGCCGTTACGCCTGCGGCACCTGCTCCCCCTGCTCGTGCTCATGGCGATGATGGCGATGCTGATGCTGCGCGGGTACGTCCACAGCGAGGTCCTCGCCGACCACCGGGTCCGCCCCGACGCCGCCGCCGACCGGGTGCCGCGCCGGATCCTGGACGGCGGCCCCGTCGTCGACACCCGTGGCGGACGGGCCACCAGCATGGACGTGCCGGACGGCCGGATCGTCCTCACCTTCGACGACGGCCCCGACCCGCGCTGGACCCCGAGGGTCCTGGACGTCCTGAAGAAGTACGACGCGCACGCCGTCTTCTTCATCACCGGCACCATGGCCAGCCGCCACCCCGACCTCGTCCGGCGCATGGTGGACGAGGGCCACGAGATCGGCCTGCACACCTTCAACCACCCCGACCTCTCCTACCAGTCGAAGAAGCGCATCGACTGGGAGCTGACCCAGAACCAGCTCGCCCTGGCGGGCGCCGCCGGCATCCGCACCTCCCTCTTCCGCCCGCCGTACTCCTCCGGCGCCTCCGCCCTGGACAACACCTCCTGGCCGGTCACCGAGTACGTCGGCAGCCGCGGCTACCTCACGGTCCTCACCGGCCTCGACAGCGAGGACTGGCGCCGGCCGGGCGCCGCGCGGATCGCCCGGAACTCCACGCCCGAGCACGGCAGGGGCGCGATCGTCCTCATGCACGACTCCGGCGGCGACCGCGGCCAGACGGTACGGGCGCTCGACACCTACCTGCCCGAACTCCAGCGCCGCGGCTACGCGTTCGAGAACCTCACCGAGGCCCTGAACGCCCCCAGCGCGCACACCGAGGTCACCGGCCCCGACCTGTGGAAGGGCCGCGCCTGGACCGCCCTGGTCAAGGCCGCCGACGGCCTGACCGGCGTTCTCGTCGTGGGCCTGGCCGTCATCGGCTTCCTCGTCTTCGCCCGCTTCGGCCTGATGCTGCTGCTGTCCGGCCTGCACACGCGCCGCACCCGACGGCGCGACTTCGTCCGGGGCCCCGACGCCCCGGTCACCGAACCGGTGTCGGTGCTGGTCCCGGCGTACAACGAGGCCAAGTGCATCGAGAACACGGTGCGTTCCCTGGTGCGCAGCGACCACCCCGTCGAGATCCTGGTCGTCGACGACGGCTCGTCGGACGGCACCGCCCGCATCGTCGAGGAACTGGACCTGCCCGGCGTCCGGGTCGTCCGCCAGCTCAACGCGGGCAAACCCGCCGCGCTCAACCGGGGCATCGCCAACGCCCGGCACGACATCGTCGTCATGATGGACGGCGACACCGTCTTCGAACCGTCCACCGTCCGCGAACTGGTCCAGCCGTTCGCCGACCCGGAGGTCGGCGCGGTCGCCGGCAACGCCAAGGTCGGCAACAAGGACACCCTCATCGGCGCCTGGCAGCACATCGAGTACGTGATGGGCTTCAACCTCGACCGCCGCATGTACGACGTCCTGCGCTGCATGCCGACCATCCCCGGCGCGGTCGGCGCGTTCCGCCGCTCGGCGCTGGAGCGCGTCGGCGGCATGAGCGACGACACCCTCGCCGAGGACACCGACATCACCATGGCCCTGCACCGCGACGGCTGGAAGGTGGTGTACGCCGAGAAGGCCCGCGCCTGGACCGAGGCCCCCGAGTCGGTGCAGCAGCTGTGGTCCCAGCGCTACCGCTGGTGCTACGGCACCATGCAGGCGATCTGGAAGCACCGCCGCGCCCTGGTGGACCGCGGCCCGTCGGGCCGCTTCGGCCGCGTCGGCCTGCCCCTGGTCTCGCTGTTCATGGTGGTGGCCCCGCTGCTGGCCCCCCTCATCGACCTCTTCCTCGTCTACGGCCTGCTGTTCGGCCCGACGGGCAGGACGGTCGCGGCCTGGTTCGGCGTCCTCGCGGTCCAGGCGGCCTGCGCGGCGTACGCGTTCGTCCTCGACAAGGAACGCCTGACCCCGTTGGTCTCCCTGCCGTTGCAGCAGCTGCTCTACCGCCAGCTGATGTACATCGTCCTGCTCCAGTCGTGGATCACCGCGCTCACCGGCGGCCGGCTGCGCTGGCAGAAACTGCGCAGGAAGGGGCAGGTGGCGGTGCCGCCGGGCGAGGCGGCCGTGGAAGGGGGCGCGGCGCGATGAGCACCCGGTCCTCCGAGCCCCCGGTGGCGGAACCCGCGGCGCCCACGCCGACCGGCCCGCCGACCGGCCAGCAGGCCGGCCCGCCGACCGACCAGCAGGCCGACCCGCCGGCCGACCCGGGCGGTGCCGGCGCCCGGCCGTCCCGCGACCGCTACTTCGACCTCCTCCGCGCCGTCGCCCTCTCCCGCGTGGTCTTCTACCACCTGATGGGCTGGGCGTGGCTGCCGGTCGTCTTCCCGTCCATGGGCGTGATGTTCGCCCTGGCCGGCAGCCTGACGGCCCGCTCGCTGGACAGGCGCCCGGCCGTGGACGTCGTCCGGGGCCGGCTGCGCCGCCTGCTGCCCCCGCTGTGGCTGCTGGGCGCGGTCGGCGTGACGGGCATGCTCCTCGCCGGCTGGGGCCCCGACGCGGAGGGGCACCCCGGCTGGTGGTGGCTCCACCTCGCCTTCTGGATCCTCCCGTTGAGCGATCCGCCCTACGGCGAGGGCCTGCCCGGCGTCCCCGGCCTGATCGCCGACGACTGGGCGGTGGCCCTGGGCGTGCCCCTGTGGTACCTGCGTGCCTACCTCTGGTTCGTCCTGCTCTCCCCGCTGCTGCTGCGCGCCCTGCGCAGGCTGCCCTGGGCGACGGTCCTGGCGCCCCTCGCGCTGTCGGCGGCGCTGGAGTCCGGCCTGGTGGCCGTACCGGGCTGGCGCGCGGAGGCGGTCCTCAGCGACGTCGGGGCGTTCGGCGCCTGCTGGCTGCTGGGCATGGCCCACCGGGAGGGCGTCCTGCGCCGCCTGCCCCGCTACGTGGTGCCGTCCCTCGCCCCGGCCGTGGCCGCGGCGGGCCTCTGGTACGCCCTCGCCCACGACCCGCGGCCCGGCCACGACCTGGACGACATGCCGTTCGCCCAGTCCCTGTGGTCCTTCGCGGCCGTCCTGCTCCTGCTGCACATCAGCCCGGCCTGGCACACCTGGCCGCCCCGGCTGCGCCGCTGGGACCGCCTGATCGCCCTCCTCAACTCCCGCGCCGTCACGATCTACCTGTGGCACAACGTGTGCATCGTGCTGACCGAGGCGCTCTGGGACCACCTGTGGGACATCACCGCGCTGGAGGAGGGCACGCCGTGGCTGCTGGAGAGCCCCTGGCCGCAGCTGCCGGTGGTGTGGCTGCTGACGGCCGGGTGCGTGCTCTGCTTCGGGTGGGCCGAGGACCTCGCGGCGGGCCGCGGACCCCGGCTGTGGCCGGACGGCGGCCCCACGCGCCGACTGGGGTGAGCGCGTGCCGTCGGGCGTGAGCGCGCGGCCGGGGTGAGCGCGCTCCCACGGGCCCGGCCCGCCCCCCGCCCCCCGCACCGCGCCCCAAGACCTCTCACCCCGCCTCCGCCCGAGGTGAGAGCAACGTTCCTTTCCGGTCACCCATGGCCACAGTGCGGAAACGCGTGCTCCCTACCTTCGGGAAGCATCACCGCTCATCACCCCGGACCACCCGAGCCCCGGAGCACCGTGGAGGCGTCATGACAGCCCCGAGCACAGCCCCCGCACCCCCGACCTCCCCGAGGCGGGGGGGCCGCTGGATCGAGCAGTGGGACCCGGAGGACGAGGCAGCCTGGCAGGCGGGCGGCGAGAAGATCGCCCGGCGCAACCTCGTCTTCTCCGTCGTCTCCGAGCACATCGGCTTCTCGATCTGGACCATGTGGTCCGTGCTGGTGCTCTTCATGGGCCCGGAGTACGGGCTGACGCCCGCGGACAAGTTCCTGCTGACGTCGGTGGTGACGCTGGTCGGGGCCGTCGTCCGGGTGCCGTACACCTTCGCCGTCGCGATCTTCGGCGGGCGCAACTGGACGATCATCTCGGCCGGCCTGCTGCTGGTGCCCACCATCGCCGCGTTCGCCGTGATGAAGCCGGGGACCTCGTTCGACACCTTCCTCCTCGTCGGCCTGCTGGCGGGCATCGGCGGCGGCAACTTCGCCTCCTCCATGACCAACATCAACGCCTTCTTCCCGCTCCGCAAGAAGGGGTGGGCGCTCGGGCTCAACGCGGGCGGCGGCAACATCGGCGTGCCGGTGATCCAGCTGGTCACCCTCGCCATCATCGGGGCCGGCGGCGGGCCGCGCGTGCTGCTCGGGATCTACATCCCGCTCATCTTCGTCGCCGCCGCCCTCGCCGCGCTGTGCATGGACAACCTCGCGTCCGTGAAGAACGACACCGGCGCCGCCAAGGACGCCGCGAAGGACGCCCACACCTGGATCATGTCCTTCCTCTACGTCGGCACGTTCGGATCGTTCATCGGCTACAGCTTCGCCTTCGGGCAGGTGCTGACCACCCAGTTCGGCCGCACCCCGCTCCAGGCCGCCTACCTCACCTTCATCGGCCCGCTCCTCGGCTCGCTCATCCGCCCCCTCGGCGGCTGGCTCGCCGACCGCTACGGCGGCGCCCGCATCAGCCTCTACAACTACGTCGGCATGGCCGCCGCCACCGCCGTCCTGGTCTGGGCCAGCATGCAGAAGTCGCTGGCGCTCTTCGTCGCCGTCTTCGTCGTGCTGTTCGTGCTCAGCGGGCTCGGCAACGGGTCGACGTTCAAGATGATCCCCGGCATCTTCCAGGCGAAGGCCGTCGCCCAGGGCCTGGAGGGCGAGGCGGCCGCGAGCTACGGCCGTCGTCTCTCCGGCGCCTCCATGGGACTCATCGGGGCCGTCGGCGCCCTCGGCGGCGTCGCCATCAACCTCGCTTTCCGGCAGTCGTTCCTCTCCTACGGCTCCGGCACCGGCGCGTTCGTCGTCTTCCTCGCCTTCTACGCCGCCTGCTTCGCGGTCACCTGGGCCGTATACCTTCGCCGTCCGGCGGGCCGGATCACCGCGTCCGGCGGTACCTCCGAGGCGAAGTCGCAGCTCAGCTACGCCAAGGTGTGACGTAACACTGGCGACATGAAGCCGAACCGAGCCTGTCACGCACCGTTGACAGGCTCGCTCGGCATGCGGGTGACACCACACCTCGTGTAAGTGCTTCGACTCGAGTGCGGGACGAGAGTTATGCAAGAGCAACAGCAGCAACCGGACCACGGGCCCGGCGGCCGGGACGGCGAGCAGTACGGACCCCTCGCCGGTTTCACCGTGGGGGTCACCGCGGCGCGCCGGGCCGACGAGCTCGGAGCGCTGCTCCAGCGGCGCGGTGCGGCGGTACTGCACGCGCCCGCCCTGCGGATCGTGCCGCTCGCCGACGACGGCGAGCTCCTCGCCGCCACCAAGGACCTCCTCGACCAGGCGCCGGACGTGGTCGTGGCCACCACGGCCATCGGCTTCCGCGGCTGGGTCGAGGCCGCCGACGGCTGGGGGCTCGGCGAGCAGCTCCTGGCCCGGCTGCGGAACGTGGAACTCCTGGCGCGCGGGCCCAAGGTCAAGGGAGCCATCCGCGCCGCGGGCCTCACCGAGGACTGGTCGCCGTCGAGCGAGTCGATGGCGGAGGTCCTCGACCGGCTGCTGGAGGAGGGCGTCGACGGCCGTCGGGTCGCCGTCCAGCTGCACGGCGAGCCGCTGCCCGGCTTCGTGGAGGCGCTGCGGGCCGGGGGAGCGGAGGTCGTGGGCGTGCCGGTGTACCGGTGGATGCCGCCGGAGGACCTCTCGCCGCTCGACCGGCTCCTCGACGCCGCCGTCTCCCGCGGAGTGGACGCGATCACCTTCACCAGCGCGCCGGCCGCGGCCTCGCTGCTGACGCGGGCGGAGGAGCGCGGCCTGCTGGCCGAGCTGCTCTCGGCGTTCCACCACGACGTCCTGCCGGCCTGCGTCGGCCCGGTCACCGCGCTGCCGCTCCAGGCGCGCGGCGTGGACACCGTCCAGCCGGAGCGGTTCCGGCTCGGGCCGCTCGTGCAACTGCTGTGCCAGGAGCTGCCGGGCCGGGCGCGCGCCCTGCCGGTCGCCGGGCACCGGATGGAGATCCGGGGGCACGCGGTCCTGGTCGACGGCGCGCTGAAACCCGTGCCGCCGGCCGGGATGTCCCTGCTGCGGGCGCTCTCGCGGCGGCCCGGCTGGGTCGTGCCGCGGGCCGACCTGCTGCGGGCGCTGCCGGGGGCCGGGCGCGACGAGCACGCCGTCGAGACGGCGATGGCGCGGCTGCGTACGGCTCTGGGGGCGCCGAAGCTGATCCAGACGGTGGTGAAGCGGGGATACCGCCTGGCCCTGGACCCGGCGACGGACGCCAAGTACGCGGACGTGTGAGCGGACGGTGAGGGCCCCGGACCGCCGCCGCCCTCACCGCCCGCCGCCCACCGGCCCGGCCCCCCTCCCGGCCCGGGCGGGGTGCCGTCCCGAGCCCTCGGCCCGCCCCGGACGGGCCCGCCCCGGACGGGCCCACCCCGGACGGGCCCGCCCCGGAACCCCGCCTGGGCCCCGGACCGGCCTCCGCCCCAGCCCCCGGCCGGCCTCCGCCCCAGCCCCCGGCCGGGCGGGTGTCCCGCGCCCGCCGCCGGTACAGGGGGTTCCGGCGATGCGGCGCACCCGGCACTGTGAAGGGAACGCTTCCCGAGGAGCCTTCCCTAGGCGGTGACCGCACATGGCGCTGGGTACGCCTCCGTCCCCGTACGACCTGCGGTTCGACGCCGGACGGGTCTGCCTGGACCTCCTCGCCACCACCCACCCCCTCGAACGGCTCGACGCCGTCGGGCCGTTGTGCGCGTGGATCGCCGGCTCGGGACTCGTCCCGCCCGGCACCCGACTGGCCCACGCCGGCCCCGCCTGGCCGGCCGCCTTCCGCGAACTGCGCGCCGACATCGGCCGGTTGGTGACCGCCGGGCTCGCCGGTGACCTCCGCCCGTACGCCGGTTCCCGGTCCCACGCCCTCGCCCTCTCCCTCGCCCGCGTCAACGACGCGGCCCGCGCCGCGCCCCCGGCACCCCGCGCCGTACCCGGTCGGGACGGCACGCTCGTACGGGCGCTGGACGGGCCACCGGAGTGCGCCGCACTGCTCGCGGTGGTCGCCCGGGACGCGGTGGAACTGCTCACCGATCCCGCCGCGCGGGCGCGGCTGCGGCAGTGCGAGGGCGACAACTGCCCGATCGTGTACGTCGACACGTCCCGCGGGCGCCGCAGACGCTGGTGCTCCAGCGAGGTCTGCGGGAACCGGGAGCGGGTCGCCCGGCACCGCAGAAGGGCCGCGCTCGCGCGCGCGTGACACGCGTCCGGGCCACCGCCGTCCGTCCCGCCGCGCGGCGCCCTCCGTCTCCCCGTCCGCCCGGGCCGCGCTCGGGGCGGCGGCCGCCCAAGTGACCTAGCCCACACGCCGGTTGCCGTCACCGTCCGCCGGGCGGCGCCCGCCCTCTCTGCCATGTGGCGGAAACGTGAAGGAAGAGGGGCGGGAATGTGACCTCATGTCCCTCTCGTCACGACACCCCGAGGAAATCTGTCAGTTCGGTTTGAACACGCGACGAGCCGTTTCCGTACCGGTGGGGGAGCGACCGACTCGGGGGAACCCCCGGACACCGGAGGTGGGCGTGCGCAAGGATGCGGCCGTGGCCAATGAACGCGGATCGAGGGCCCGACATCGCATGTCCTCACAGCCCTCGGAACCCGACGAGGAGCTGATGCGCGCTCTCTACCGGGAGCACGCCGGGCCGTTGCTCGCCTACGTCCTGCGCCTGGTCGCCGGAGACCGGCAGCGCGCCGAGGACGTCGTGCAGGAGACACTCATCCGTGCCTGGAAGAACGCCGGACAGCTCAATCGAGCGACCGGATCGGTACGCCCCTGGCTGGTGACGGTCGCACGCCGCATCGTCATCGACGGCCACCGCAGCCGGCAGGCCCGGCCGCAGGAGGTCGACCCGTCGCCGCTGGAGGTCATCCCCGCGGAGGACGAGATCGACAAGGCGCTGTGGCTGATGACGCTGTCCGACGCGCTCGACGACCTGACCCCGGCGCACCGGGAGGTGCTCGTCGAGACGTACTTCAAGGGGCGTACCGTCAATGAGGCGGCCGAGACGCTGGGCATACCCAGTGGCACCGTGCGCTCACGGGTTTTCTATGCCCTGCGGTCGATGAAGCTGGCTCTGGAGGAGCGGGGGGTGACGGCGTGATGAGCATGTACGGGGGGTTCGGAGCGGGTGGGTCGGGTATGTCTGGTCCCATGCAGGGAGCTGTGGGATCTCCGGGCCCGAGCGAACACGAGACCGTCGGCGCCTACGCCCTCGGCATCCTCGACGACGCCGAGGCGACCGCCTTCGAGGCCCACCTCGCCGGATGCGAGTGGTGCGCGCAGCAGCTCGACGAACTCGCCGGGATGGAGCCCATGATGGCCGCCCTCGCGGACCTGCCGGGTGCCGGCACCCCCGCGATCGGCGAGTCCCTGTCCGCCCGGCCCGGTCCACGGCTCGTGGAGAAGCTCGTCGGCGAGATCGCCGACCGCCGCGCCCAGAAGCGCCGGCGCGGCTTCTACATGATCGCCGCGGCGGCCGCGCTGATCGTCGGCGGCCCGTTCGTGGCCATGGCGACGAGCGGCGGCGACGAGGGAGGCGGGACCCCGCAGGTGCTGGCGGACGCCGGCTCCGCCAAGACCGCCTTCGAGACCCTGACCGACAAGGTCACCGCCACCGACCCGGGCACCAAGGTCACGGCGACCGTCGCCACCCAGGAGAAGGCCTGGGGCACCGAGGCCGTCGTGGAGCTGAAGAACGTGGCGGGCCCGAACAAGTGCTCGCTCATCGCGGTGGGCCACAACGGCGAGCGCGAGACCATCGCGTCCTGGTCGGTCCCGGAATGGGGCTACGGCCTCCCCGACGCCAAGACCGAACAGGCCAGGAACCCGCTCTACGTCCAGGGCGGCGCCGCCCTCAGCCCGGACGAGATCGACCACTACGAGGTCTCGACCTTCGACGGCGAGAAGCTCGTCGAGGTCGACGCCTAGCACCCCACCCGCCCGGCGACACGGCGGCGACCGGGCCCGCCCCGCGAGCCCGCCCCCGCGGATCCGCCGGGCGGGCCCCTCGCCTCCAGGGGCTCCCTTCGCGTACGGTTGACGGCTGCCCAGCACGTCAGAAGGGGGCCCGGTGGCCGCTCAGGCACAGCAGGAAACCGCGGTCGGCCCGGTTCCGGACACAGTTCGCGACCGGGAGATCACCATCGAACAGGAACACCTGGACCGGGTGTACCGCCGCCTGGAGGAGAAGATCCACGAGGCGGAGTTCCTCATGCACGACGCGGCCCGCCGCGGCCAGGTCGGCACGCCCGGCGCCCTGGCCGAGCGGGACGCGCAGGTCTTCCGCGCGGGCGTCCACCTCAACCGGCTCAACAACGAGTTCGAGGACTTCCTCTTCGGCCGGATCGACCTGCTGCTCGGCAAGGACGGCAAGAAGGGCCCCGACGGCGCCTACACCGCCGTGGAGCCGGCCGAGGGCGCCATCCGTCCCGACCGCACCGCCGACATCGCCGAGACCCTGCACATCGGCCGCATCGGCGTCCTCGACGAGGACTACAGCCCGCTGGTGATCGACTGGCGGGCACCCGCCGCGGCCCCGTTCTACCGCTCCACCCCGGTCGACCCGGGCCGCGTCGTGCGCCGCCGGGTCATCCGCTCCAAGGGCCGCCGGGTGCTCGGCGTCGAGGACGACCTGATGCGTCCCGAGCTGACGGCCTTCCTCGACGGCCGTGAACTGCCCGCCATCGGCGACGGCGCCCTCATGGCCGCCCTCGGCCAGGCCCGCAGCCACACCATGCGCGACATCGTCGCCTCCATCCAGGCCGAGCAGGACCTGGTCATCCGCGCCCCCGCCGCCTCCGTCACCCACGTCGAGGGCGGCCCCGGGACGGGGAAGACGGCCGTCGCCCTGCACCGGGCGGCCTACCTCCTCTACCAGGACCGGCGCCGGTACGCGGGCGGCATCCTGATCGTCTCGCCGACCCCGCTGCTCGTCGCGTACACCGAGGGCGTCCTGCCCTCCCTCGGCGAGGAGGGCCAGGTCGCCATCCGCGCCATCGGCTCCCTCGTCGACGGCGTCGAGGCCACCCTGTACGACTCCCCGGCGGTGGCCCGCGCGAAGGGCTCGTCGCGCATGCTGAAGGTGCTGCGGAAGGCGGCGCGGGGCGCTCTGGAACTGGGCCGTCCGGGCGCTCCCGCCGCCGGACAGCCCGCCCCCGGGCAGCTCGCCCTCGGACAGCCCGCCCCCGGACAGCTCGCCCTCGGGGAGGAGGACGAGGACACCGCCCCGGCCCCCTCCGGACCGCCCGCCCGGCTGCGCGTGGTCGCCTTCGGCCGCCGGCTGGAGCTGGAGGCCGAGGACCTCGACCGCGTCCGCCGCACCGCCCTCGGCGGCACCGCCCCCGTGAACCTGCTGCGGCCCCGCGCCCGCAGGCTCCTCCTGGACGCCCTGTGGGAGCGCTCGGGCGCGGCCGGCCGGCACACCGACCCCGAGCTCGCCGCCGAACTGCGCTCCTCCTTCGACGAGGACGTGACCGGCGAGGACTCCTTCATCGCGTTCCTCGACGCCTGGTGGCCCGAGCTCACCCCGCAGTCAGTCCTCGCGGCCATGGCCGACGAGCGGCGGCTCGGCCGCTGGGCCCGGCGGATCCTCAACCCCGGCGAGGTCCGCAAGGTCGCCCGCTCGCTGCGGCGCGACGGCCACACCGTGCACGACATCGCGATGCTCGACGAGCTCCAGGCGATCCTCGGTGCCCCGGCCCGCCCGCGGAAGAGACGCGAGTTCGACCCGCTGGACCAGCTGACCGGCCTGGAGGAGCTGATGCCGGTCCGCGAGGAGTCGCAGCGCGAGCGGGCCGAGCGACTCGCCCAGGAGCGCACCGAGTACGCCCACGTCATCGTCGACGAGGCCCAGGACCTCACCCCGCTCCAGTGGCGCATGGTCGGCCGCCGGGGCCGGCACGCCACCTGGACGGTCGTCGGCGACCCCGCCCAGTCCTCCTGGTCCGACCCCGACGAGGCCGCCGAGGCCCGCGACGAGGCGCTCGGCACCCGGCCGCGCCGCCGCTTCCGGCTCACCGTGAACTACCGCAACCCGGCCGAGATCGCCGAGCTGGCCGCGAAGGTCCTGGCCCTGGCCATGCCCGGCGCCGAGTCCCCGTCCGCGGTCCGCTCCACCGGCATCGTGCCCCGCTTCACCGCCGTGACGGACTCCCTCGCCGCCACCGTGCGCGCCGAGGCCGAACACCTGCTGGAGCGGGTCGACGGCACCGTCGGCGTCGTCGTCGCCATGAACCGCCGCGCCGAGGCCCGGCGCTGGCTCGCCGGCCTCGGCGACCGCGTCGTCGCCCTCGGCAGCCTGGAGGCCAAGGGCCTGGAGTACGACGCGACGGTCGTCGTGTCGCCGGCCGAGATCGCCGACGAGTCCCCGGCCGGCCTGCGGGTGCTGTACGTGGCCCTGACCCGGGCGACCCAGCAGCTGACGGTCGTGTCGGGGGAGCGGGACGAACCGGACGCCGACGGGGTGCCGGACCTCCTGAGGGACTGACCGGACGGAACCGTTCCTGTGAACTCCCCGGACGGGAATGGTCCCGGCGCATCCGTTTGTTAGCCTGGGTGATGGCACCGGCCCGATCCAAGCCCCCGGGCCCAACCTTCGTCGCTACGAGCGACCACTTGCCGCGAGGCGAGCATGGCGGGTCGGTGTCATCAACGTAGGGAGAGGCCCACATCCGATTGTGATGTGGGCCTCTTTCATTGCCTCCGCGTTCTCTCGTATGGTGGAATTAAGTTTCCGAAAACATGTCTCCGTCACTGCCTGGCTGTGAACAAAACCACCGCAACTCGGGGCGGCTACCACGTACTCCGGGGTAGGTGCGACGATCGGACGGCATACCCAGCGGCACAGGTGAAAGCAGAGGAAGTCGGCCATGGCAACGGCGCCCAGCGTCTCCTACTCGATGACGATCCGGCTGGAGGTGCCCGCGAGCGGAACCGCCGTCTCGCAGCTCACCACCGCCGTGGAGTCCTCCGGAGGCTCGGTGACCGGCCTCGACGTCACCGCGTCCGGACACGAGAAGCTCCGGATAGACGTCACCATCGCGGCCACCTCGACCGCACACGCCGACGAGATCGTCGAGCAGCTCCGCGGCATCGAGGGCGTCACCCTCGGGAAGGTCTCCGACCGTACCTTCCTGATGCACCTCGGCGGCAAGATCGAGATGGCGTCGAAGCACCCCATCCGCAACCGTGACGACCTGTCCATGGTCTACACGCCGGGCGTGGCCCGCGTCTGCATGGCGATCGCGGAGAACCCCGAGGACGCGCGCCGCCTCACCATCAAGCGCAACTCCGTTGCGGTCGTGACGGACGGCTCCGCCGTGCTGGGCCTGGGCAACATCGGCCCCAAGGCCGCGCTGCCGGTCATGGAGGGCAAGGCGGCCCTCTTCAAGCGGTTCGCCGGCATCGACGCCTGGCCGCTCTGCCTGGACACCCAGGACACCGACGCGATCGTCGAGATCGTCAAGGCGATCGCCCCCGGGTTCGCCGGCATCAACCTCGAGGACATCTCCGCGCCCCGCTGCTTCGAGATCGAGGCGCGGCTGCGCGAGGCCCTCGACATCCCTGTCTTCCACGACGACCAGCACGGCACCGCGATCGTCGTCCTCGCCGCGCTCACCAACGCCCTGCGCGTGGCGGGCAAGACGATGGAGAGCATCCGCGTCGTCATGTCGGGCGCCGGCGCGGCCGGTACGGCCATCCTCAAGCTGCTGATCGCGGCGGGCGTGAAGAACGCCGTCGTCGCCGACATCCACGGCGTCGTCCATGCCGGCCGCGAGGACCTCGTCGACGCCGCCCCGGACTCCGCCCTGCGCTGGATCGCCGACAACACCAACCCCGAGGGCCTCACCGGCACGTTGAAGGAGGCCGTGCGCGGCGCCGACGTCTTCATCGGCGTCTCCGCCCCGAACGTCCTCGACGGCAACGACGTGGCCGCCATGGCCGAGGACGCGATCGTGTTCGCGCTCGCGAACCCGGACCCCGAGGTGGACCCGGCAATCGCCCGCCAGACGGCCGCAGTTGTGGCCACCGGCCGCTCCGACTTCCCCAACCAGATCAACAACGTGCTGGTCTTCCCGGGTGTCTTCCGCGGCCTGCTGGACGCGCAGTCCCGCACGGTCAACACCGAGATGATGCTCGCGGCCGCGAAGGCCCTGGCGGACGTGGTGACCGAGGACGAGCTGAACGCGAACTACATCATCCCCAGCGTCTTCAACGACAAGGTCGCCGGCGCCGTGGCCGGCGCGGTGCGCGAGGCCGCGAAGGCGGCGGGCGCCACGGCGTCGTAGGGGAGACGGCGGGTGCCACGGCGTCGTACGGCGTCGTGGGGGAGACCCCGCGGCGCCACGGCGCCGCACGGACCGGGGGCCGCACGGACCGGGGGCCGCACGGACCGGGGGCCGCACGGACCGGGGGCCGCACGGACCGGGGGCCGCACGGACCGGGGGCCGCACTGTGCGGGGGCCGCACTGTGCGGGAGCTGTGAGGATCGCCACGGCGGTCCCGGGTCGGCGCGTCGCGAAACGGCGTCCTCGTGGGCGCCCTCTAGGGTGACGGCCGGGCGAAGGCGCTTTCCGTGTGACTCCCAAGGGTGTTCTGACGACTCCTGTGGGTGCCGGATTGGCTTTCCCGCCGCAGGTGGGGGCAGGATGCGTCTCTGGGCGCGAGCGCATCGGCATTCGCTGTGCCCGACATGCGGCTCCGCCGCGTGGCACGCCGCAACGGCAAGAAGAACACGGGAGTAAGAACATGAACCGCAGTGAGCTGGTGGCCGCGCTGGCCGACCGCGCCGAGGTGACCCGCAAGGACGCCGACGCCGTGCTGGCCGCGTTCGCCGAGGTCGTCGGCGACGTCGTCTCCAAGGGGGACGAGAAGGTCACCGTCCCCGGCTTCCTGACCTTCGAGCGCACCCACCGTGCCGCTCGCACCGCGCGCAACCCGCAGACCGGCGACCCGATCCAGATCCCGGCCGGCTACAGCGTGAAGGTCTCCGCGGGCTCGAAGCTCAAGGAAGCGGCCAAGGGCAAGTAAGCCACCATTCCCGAAGGGGCGGCACCCGGAGTCCGGGTGCCGCCCCTTCGGGGTTCTCCGGCGGCCTGTGCCGCCGCGGACGCGCTAGCCGAGGGCCTTGCCGGGCAGTTCGACCTTCGCGCCCAGCTCCACGAGCTTCTCCATGAAGTTCTCGTAGCCGCGGTTGATCAGGTCGATGCCGTGGACGCGGGAGGTGCCCTGGGCGGCGAGGGCGGCGATCAGGTACGAGAAGCCGCCGCGCAGGTCGGGGATGACCAGGTCGGCGCCCTGGAGCCGGGTGGGGCCCGACACGACCGCCGAGTGCAGGAAGTTGCGCTGGCCGAAGCGGCAGTCGGAGCCGCCGAGGCACTCGCGGTAGAGCTGGATGTGGGCGCCCATCTGGTTCAGCGCGGAGGTGAAGCCGAGACGGGACTCGTACACCGTCTCGTGGATGATCGACAGGCCCGTGGCCTGCGTCAGCGCCACCACCAGCGGCTGCTGCCAGTCCGTCTGGAAGCCGGGGTGGACGTCCGTCTCCAGCGCGATGGACTTCAACTGGCCGCCGGGGTGCCAGAACCGGATGCCCTCGTCGTCGATGCGGAAGGCGCCGCCGACCTTCCGGTAGGTGTTCAGGAACGTCATCATCGAGCGCTGCTGGGCGCCGCGGACGTAGATGTTGCCCTCGGTGGCCAGCGCGGCGGACGCCCAGGAGGCGGCCTCCAGACGGTCCGAGAGGGCGCGGTGGTCGTAGCCGCCGAGCTTGTCCACACCGGTGATGCGGATCGTGCGGTCGGTGTCCATCGCGATGATGGCGCCCATCTTCTGCAGGACGCAGATCAGGTCCTCGATCTCCGGCTCCACGGCCGCGTTCGAGAGCTCCGTGACGCCCTCGGCGAGGACGGCCGTCAGCAGCACCTGCTCGGTCGCGCCGACGGACGGGTACGGCAGCCGGATCTTGGTGCCGCGCAGCCGCTGCGGGGCCTCCAGGTACTGGCCGTCCGCCCGCTTCTCGATCTTCGCGCCGAACTGGCGCAGCACGTCGAAGTGGAAGTCGATGGGCCGGCCGCCGATGTCGCAGCCGCCCAGACCCGGGATGAACGCGTGCCCGAGCCGGTGCAGCAGCGGACCGCAGAACAGGATCGGGATACGGCTCGAACCCGCGTGCGCGTCGATGTCGGCGACGTTCGCGCTCTCCACGTAGGTGGGGTCCATCACCAGCTCGCCGGGCTCCTCGCCCGGACGGACCGTCACCCCGTGCAGTTGCAGCAGACCGCGTACGACCCGCACGTCACGGATGTCCGGAACATTGCGCAGCCGGCTCGGCTCACCGCCCAGCAGGGCCGCGACCATGGCCTTGGGTACGAGGTTCTTCGCACCGCGCACCCGGATCTCGCCCTCCAGCGGGGTTCCGCCGTGGACAAGCAGTACGTCGTCAGAGCCGTTGACGGTCATGTATCTCGCGTTCCGTGGAGTTGTGGTGGAGTGGGTCAGGGCCGGAGAGGACAGAGTAAACGCCGCGCGGCCCCCTTCAGTAAGCCCAAGCAACGCCCAGCTACGTCATAGCTGTGTCACAACACGAACTGTGCCTCATCGGGCACATGGGGTCACCGCGGGCATCCCGCGGCGTCCGTGCGCCCGCACCGCGTCTGTGCGCCCGCACCGCGTCCGTCCGCGCGACCGCCGCCCGCGGCGGTGCCGGCGCGGCCCGGCGCGCTCCCCCCGTGACACCGCCGCCCTCACCCTCCTCGCCGTATTGCCTCCCCATGCGGCGGGAAGATGGGGGATCATGTCTGGCATGACCGAGGTGTCCTCGCTCACAGGGCGGCTGCTCGTGGCTACCCCCGCCCTGGCGGACCCGAACTTCGACCGTGCGGTGGTGCTCCTCCTCGACCACGACGAGGAGGGCTCGCTCGGTGTCGTCCTCAACCGTCCGACGCCGGTGGGCGTGGGCGACATCCTGGAGGGCTGGGCGGACCTCACCGGGGAACCCGGGGTCGTCTTCCAGGGCGGCCCGGTCTCCCTCGACTCGGCGCTGGGCGTCGCGGTGATCCCGGGCGGGCCGGCCGTCGACGGCACCCCCCTGGGCTGGCGGCGGGTGCACGGCGCGATCGGCCTCGTCGACCTGGAGGCCCCGCCGGAGCTGCTCGCCTCCGCCCTCGGCTCCCTGAGGATCTTCGCCGGGTACGCCGGCTGGGGCCCCGGCCAACTGGAGGACGAGCTGGTGGAGGGCGCCTGGTACGTCGTGGAGTCCGAGCCCGGTGATGTGTCCTCGCCGTGCCCGGAGAGACTCTGGCGGGAGGTGCTGCGCCGCCAGCGCAACGAGCTGGCGATGGTGGCGACGTATCCGGACGACCCTTCGCTCAACTGATGCGTATGAGCTTCAGTATTCTTGGCGGTATGAGCACTCTCGAGCCCGAGCGCGGCACCGGTACGGGGACCCTCGTAGAGCCGACGCCGCAGGTGTCGCACGGTGACGGCGACCACGAGCGCTTCGCGCACTACGTCCAGAAGGACAAGATCATGGCGAGCGCCCTCGACGGGACGCCCGTCGTCGCGCTGTGCGGCAAGGTGTGGGTGCCCGGCCGCGACCCGAAGAAGTACCCCGTGTGCCCGATGTGCAAGGAGATCTACGACTCCATGGGCGCCGGGGGCGACGACCAGGGCAAGGGCGACAAGTAGCGCGGCGGCCGGGGCCTCGCCGGGTTCCGTCCGCACATCGTCCGACGACAGGGCCTTCAGGGTGCGTACCGGTGCGCCCCGGAGGCCTTCGCGTCGTTCTGTCGCCGTGTCCGCACCCCCTTGTGGCCGGGCGGGCGGAACGCCTGGCCGCGTCGGCGTCGGGCTGCCGTCGGGCTTTCTTTTGTGCTGTCTTTGTGCTGCCGCTGTGCTGCCTCTGTGCTGCCGTCGTGCTGCCGTCGTGCTGGACGAAACCGCCCTTGCGCATGCCGCGACGCGAGCCGGGGGTGCGCGGTGAGCTCCTTTCCCGGCCTGCTCGGGACGGCCCGGAATTGCGCCGCGACTTCCCCGGCAAGCGCCTTCTCGCGGGTGCCGGATGATCGTCTCGGCGGTGATCGTGTTTCTCGCCGCGACGGCCGCCCCGTGCTTCCGCTTTCGCCTCCCGGACGCCCCGTCGATCGTTTTCCCGGTGCCGCGGGCGATGCCCCTGGAAGGGCCGGGCAACCCGCTGTTCCGCCCCCGGCGGAACGCCGCCCGGCGGTCGTCCCGAGGGCGTTTCCGCCGCTTCCCCCGCCCTCTCCTCGCCCTGCGCGACACCGATGCCGATACGGCCATCGAAAAGCTTCGGTAAAGGCCGATCCGCCTCCGGGCGACTTCCCCTCCGGCGAGCCGTTCGCCCCCGGCGGCACTTCCCCGCCGACGTCTCCGACGGCCCGTACGGTGTTTTGCGATCCGGTTACCCGTACAGCGCCGGCCGGTCTCCCGGCCGGCCCGGCGTGAAGGACCGACGTGACTTCCGACGTGCGTTCAGACCTGAGTTCCGACCTGAGTTCCGCCCCGACTTCCGACGCGGCTTCCGGCGTGAGTTCCGGCCCGTCTTCCGGCCAGAGTTCTGACCCGACGTCCGGCCTGAGTTCTGACCCGACGTCCGGCCTGAGTTCTGACCCGACGTCCGGCCTGAGTTCTGCGCCGACGTCCGACGCGACGTCGGCCGTCGCTTCCGGCATGACGTCCGGAAACGACGTGATCCCGAGGCCGAGGGCCGTCGAGGCTCTCCCCGGCCGCGGAGTCCTGCTCGACCGGCACACCGCGCTGTACGCGGGGCCGGGCACGGACACCACCGAACGCTGGCTGCGGGCCGTCCTCGGCCCGGCCCTCGGCCTGCCCCTGCGGCCGGGTCCCCGGGACGCGCGCGACGCCCTGCGGCTGCACGTCGACGGCACCCTGGACCCCGAGGCCTACCGGCTCTCCGCCGTCGCCGGCGGCGGCGTGGACATCCGGGGCGGCAGCGCGGCCGGCGTCTTCCGGGGCGCGCAGACCCTGCGCCAGCTGCTGGGCCCCGACGCCTTCCGGCGCGCGCCCGTACGCCCCGGCACGCCCCACGGCCTCGCGCCCCAGACCGTCGAGGACGCCCCCCGCTTCCGCTGGCGCGGTCTCCTCCTCGACGTCGCCCGGCACTTCATGCCCAAGGAAGGCGTCCTGCGCTACCTGGATCTGATGGTCGCGCACAAACTGAACGTCCTCCACTTCCATCTGACGGACGACCAGGGCTGGCGCATCGAGATCACGAGGTATCCGCGGCTCACCGGCATCGGCTCATGGCGGTCCCGCACGAAATTCGGCCACCGCGCCTCACCGCTGTGGGACGACAGGCCGCACGGTGGCTTCTACACGCGGGACGACATCCGGGAGATCGTCGCCTACGCCGCCGAACGGCATATCGCCGTCGTCCCCGAAATCGACGTACCGGGCCACTCGCAGGCCGCCATCGCCGCGTATCCGGAACTCGGCAACACCGACGTCATCGACACCACCGCCCTCTCCGTCTGGGACACCTGGGGGATCAATCCGAACGTACTCGCCCCCACCGACAACACCCTGCGCTTCTACGAGGGGGTGTTCGAGGAAGTGCTGGATCTCTTCCCCGCGGACGCCGCCGAGTTCTCGTCGTTCGTCCACATCGGGGGCGACGAATGCCCCAAGGACCAGTGGCGGCGCTCACCCGCCGCGCAGGCCCGGATCGAGGAACTCGGCCTCGCCGGCGAGGACGCGCTCCAGGCGTGGTTCGTCGGGCACTTCGGCACCTGGCTGGCCGCGCGCGGGCGCCGGCTCATCGGCTGGGACGAGATCCTGGAGGGCGGGCTCGCCGACGGGGCGGCCGTGTCGTCGTGGCGGGGCTACGCGGGCGGGATCGCGGCCGCGCGCGCGGGACACGACGTCGTCATGTGCCCCGAGCAGCAGGTGTACCTCGACCACCGGCAGGACGGCGGCCCGGACGAGCCCGTGCCGATCGGCTACGTGCGCACCCTGGAGGACGTCTACCGCTTCGAGCCCGTCCCACCGGAGTTGACGCCCGAGGAGGCCGGCCGGGTGCTGGGCGCGCAGGCCAACCTGTGGACCGAGGCGATGGAGGACACCGCGCGCGTGGACTACCAGGCCTTCCCTCGCCTCGCCGCTTTCGCCGAGGTCGCCTGGAGCGGACTGCCCGCCCCGGCGGAACGCGACTTCGCCGACTTCGAGCGGCGGATGGACGCCCACTACGCGCGACTTGACGCCCTCGGCGTCGCCTACCGGCCGCCGGGCGGGCCCCGGCCGTGGCAGCGGCGGCCAGGGGTGCTCGGACGGCCGCTCGACGGACCGCCCCCCGGCCGGTAGCCGCACGAGGGGGCGGCGGCGGACCGCGCCGTCCCGCCTCGGCACGTCACGTCACGTCACGGAAAAACCACGACAGGGTCACCGAAGAGTGGCAATCCGAGCACATCGGTGATGATGTGCGAAACCGGTCCATCTCCCTGGTGAGGTGGGCGAATGCCTCCTAGCGGACCCCCGCGTTCGGGCGTTGCGAAGATGTGCCAGAGTTGCCACGTCCGGCCTGTCAGCACGTACCGTACGGCAACACAGGTGGGACCAGGTGGGGCAGCGGGAAGGGGCAGCCGGTTTGACCACGCACGCACCGCAGGCGGCGCAGGCCGTCACGCTGCCCACGACGCTGGACGAGGCGGTGGCGGCCCTCGCGGCCATGCCCGCCGCCGTACCCGTCGCGGGCGGCACCGACCTGATGGCCGCCGTCAACTCCGGGCAGCTCAGGCCCGCCGCGCTGGTCGGCCTCGGCCGGATCAGCGAGATCCGCGGCTGGCAGTACCAGGACGGGCACGCCCTGCTCGGCGCCGGACTCACCCACGCGCGCATGGGCCGCCCCGACTTCGCCGCCCTCATCCCGGCGCTCGCGGCCGCCGCGCGCGCCGCGGGCCCGCCGCACATCCGCAACGCGGGCACCCTGGGCGGCAACATCGCCTCCGCGTCCCCCACGGGCGACGCGCTGCCCGTGCTGGCGGCCCTGGAGGCGACCGTGGTCGTCGCGGGCCCCGGCGGCGCCCGCCGGGAGATCCCGGTGTCGCACCTGCTGGCCGGCATGGAGATGCTGCGCGGCGGCGAACTCATCGGGTACGTGCGCGTGCCGCTGCTGCACGCCCCGCAGGTCTTCCTGAAGGCGACCGGCCGCACGGGTCCGGGCCGCGCCGTCGCGTCCGTCGCCCTCGTCCTCGACCCCGCCCGGCGCGGAGTCCGGTGCGCCGTCGGCGCCATAGCGCCGATGCCGCTGCGGCCCCTGGAGGCGGAGCAGTGGGTCGCCCGGCTCATCGACTGGGACAACAACCGCGCGATCGTCCCCGAGGCGCTCCACGCCTTCGGCGAGTACGTCGCCGCCGCCTGCATCCCCGACCCGGCCCCCGCCGAGGACGGCTCGGTGCAGCCGCTTCCGCCCGCCGTACTGCACCTGCGGCGCACCGTCGCCGCGCTGGCCCGACGAGCACTGGGGAGGGCGCTGTCGTGACCGACGACCAGCACGGACAGGGCACGCCGCAGGGCGGCGGACGCTGGGACCCGCTGCCCCAGGGCGACTACGACGACGGCGCCACCGCCTTCGTGAAGCTTCCCGAGGGCGGGATCGACGCCCTGCTGGCCGGGCGCGGCGACAGCCCGCTCGCCGCCCCCGGGCACGGGTACGTGCCGCCACGGATCGCGGCGGCGCACGAGGCCACCGACCCCGCGGCGAACGGCGCGGACGCGTGGACGAACCCGGCCGGAGGCACCGAGTGGCCCGCCCCCGCGACGGGCGGCACGGCCGGCGACGACCGGTTCACCTACCACCCCGGCGCCACCGGGCAGTGGACCTTCGACGAGACCACCGCGCCCGCCGCGGAACCCGGCCCCGCCCCCGGCCACGACGTGACCGGGCAGTGGTCGATCCCGGTCGCCGGGGGCGACCTTCCCGACGAGTCCGGCGAGTTCACCACGTCGTCCCTCGTCGAGCAGTGGGGCGGCACACCCCCGGCGACCCTGCCGGGAGGCGCGCCCGCGCCCTGGGCGACCGGACCGGCACCGGACGCGGGGAACACCCCGCCACAGCAGTGGGACCGGCAGCCGGAGGGCCCCGCCGGGCATCCGTCCGACGCCGCCGTTCCCCCCGGCGCACCGGGGCACGCCCAACCGGTGGCGGAGCCCTCCGCGTTCGCGCCGGCACCCGAGCACGCGGCACCGCACGCCGCACCGCCCGCCCCTGGGCCGTCGTACGAGATGCCGCCGTACGAGACCACCTCGTACGAGTCCCCGATGGCCGAGCGGGACGGGCCGGGCGAGTGGGACGAGTGGGACGAGCGGGACCGGCGGGTCGAGCGAGAGGCCGTGGACGCCTCACAGGCCGCCTCCGAGGCCGGTGAGGCCCCCGTGGACACCCACGGCGCTCCCGAGGTCGCACAGGGCCCGGAAGCGGCCCGCACGGCCCCCGGAGCCGCACACCCGACGGCGGACCCGACGGCACACCCGACGGCGGACCCGGCCGGCGCCGAACCGGTCACCCCCGAGCCGCCGTTCGACGGACCCGGCCCGGCCGGGGCACCCGAGGCGCCGGTGGCCGCCGGACCGCCGGCCGACACCGACCCCGCCGGAGCCCCCCGCGACGGGCACGAGGACGCACCGCACGGGGACGCCCCCGGCGCCGAGGCCACCCCGCACGGGGACGACGCCGGAGCGGAGGACGCCGCCGAGGCCGCCGACGCCCCGCCCCTCCACGACGACCACCCCCTCGCCTCCTACGCGCTGCGCGTCAACGGCTCCGACCGCCCGGTCACCGACGCCTGGATCGGCGAGTCGCTGCTCTACGTGCTGCGCGAGCGGCTCGGCCTGGCGGGCGCCAAGGACGGCTGCTCGCAGGGCGAGTGCGGGGCCTGCAACGTCCAGGTCGACGGGCGGCTCGTCGCCTCCTGCCTGGTGCCCGCCGTGACCACCGCCGGCAGCGAGATCCGCACCGTCGAGGGCCTGGCCGTCGACGGGCAGCCCTCCGACGTGCAGCGGGCGCTCGCCCGGTGCGGGGCCGTGCAGTGCGGCTTCTGCGTGCCCGGCATGGCGATGACCGTGCACGACCTGCTGGAGGGCAACCCCGCGCCCACCGAGCTGGAGGCCCGCCAGGCCCTGTGCGGCAACCTGTGCCGCTGCTCCGGCTACCGGGGCGTCCTGCGGGCCGTCAGGGACGTCGTCGCCGAACGCGAGGCGCACGCCGCCGCCGAGGCCGACGCGGACGGCGACGAGGCCCGCATCCCGCACCAGGCGGGCCCGGGCGCCGGCGGCGTCAACCCGTCGGCGTTCGAGAACCCGGCACAACCGCACCCGAACGACCCGGTGTACGGACACGGACACGGACAGGGCCAGGACGGAGGCCAGGCGTGAGCAACGAAGCAGCCACCGCGACGACGCCCGCGGAGGCCGCCCCCGCCCCCGAGCCGATCCCGCACGGCCTCGGCGCGTCCCTGCCGCCCGCCGACGCCCGCGCCAAGACGGAGGGCACCTTCCCCTACGCGGCCGACCTGTGGGCCGAGGGCCTGCTGTGGGCGGCCGTGCTGCGCTCCCCGCACGCGCACGCGCGCATCGTCTCCATCGACACCTCCCACGCGCGCGAGATGCCCGGCGTGCGGGCCGTCGTCACCCACGAGGACGTGCCCGGCAGCCCGCTGCACGGACGCGGCACGGCCGACCGCCCGGTGTTCGCCTCCGAGGTCGTACGCCACCACGGCGAGCCCATCGCGGCCGTCGCCGCCGACCACCCCGACACCGCGCGGATGGCCGCCGCGGCCGTCATCGTCGAGTACGAGGTGCTCGACCCGGTCACCGACCCGGAGCAGGCCTTCGAGGCGGAGCTCCTCCACCCCGACGGCAACCTGATCCGGCACATCCCGCTGCGCCACGGCGACCCCGCCGCGTCCGGCGAGGTCGTCGTCGAGGGCCAGTACCGCATCGGCCGCGCCGACCCCGCCCCCATCGGCGCCGAGGCCGGCCTCGCGGTGCCCCGCCCCGACGGCGGCGTGGAGCTCTACGTGGCCTCCACCGACCCGCACACCGACCGCGACACCGCCGCCGCCTGCTACGGCCTTTCACCCGATCGGGTGAAGATCGTCGTGACGGGGGTGCCGGGCGCCACCGCCGACCGCGAGGACCAGGGCTTCCAGCTCCCGCTCGGCCTGCTGGCCCTGCGGACCGGCTGCCCGGTGAAGCTGACGGCGACCCGCGAGGAGTCCTTCCTCGGCCACGCCCACCGCCACCCCACCCTCCTGCGGTACCGCCACCACGCGGACGCCGAGGGCAGGCTGGTCAAGGTCGAGGCGCAGATCCTGCTCGACGCGGGCGCCTACGCCGACACCTCCGCCGAGGCCCTGGCCGCCGCCGTCTCCTTCGCCTGCGGCCCCTACGTCGTCCCCAACGCCTTCATCGAGGGCTGGGCCGTACGCACCAACAACCCGCCCTCCGGCCACGTCCGCGGCGAGGGCGCGATGCAGGTCTGCGCCGCCTACGAGGCGCAGATGGACAAGCTGGCCAAGAAACTCGGCGTCGACCCGGCCGAACTGCGGCTGCGCAACGTCATGGCGACCGGCGACGTGCTCCCGACCGGCCAGACCGTGACCTGCCCGGCACCGGTCGCCGAACTCCTCCAGGCCGTCCAGGAGTTCCCGCTGCCGGCCCTGCCGAAGGACACCCCGGAGGAGGACTGGCTGCTGCCGGGCGGCCCCGAGGGCGCGGGCGAACCCGGCGCGGTGCGCCGGGGCGTCGGCTACGGCCTGGGCATGGTGCACATGCTCGGCGCGGAGGGCGCCGACGAGGTCTCCACGGCCACGGTCAAGGTCCAGGACGGCGTCGCCACGGTGCTGTGCGCCGCGGTGGAGACCGGCCAGGGCTTCACGACACTGGCCCGCCAGATCGTCCAGGAGACCCTCGGCATCGACGAGGTGCACGTCGCCCCCGTGGACACCGACCAGCCCCCGGCCGGCCCCGGCTGCCGCGGCCGCCACACCTGGGTCTCCGGCGGCGCGGTCGAACGCGCGGCGAAGATGGTCCGCACCCAGCTCCTCCAGCCCCTGGCCCACAAGTTCGGCATGTCCACCGAACTGCTCCAGATCACCGACGGCAAGATCACCTCCTACGACGGCGTCCTGTCGACCACCGTCACCGAGGAGCTCGTCGGCAAGGAGCTGTGGGCGACGGCCCAGTGCCGCCCGCACCCGACCGAGCCGCTGGACGGCGCCGGCCAGGGCGACGCGTTCGTCGGCCTCGCCTTCTGCGCGATCCGCGCGGTCGTCGACGTCGACATCGAACTGGGTTCGGTACGGGTCGTGGAGCTGGCGGTCGCCCAGGACGTGGGCCGGGTGCTCAACCCGGCGCAGCTGGACGCGCGGATCGAGGCGGGCCTCACCCAGGGCGTCGGCATCGCCCTCACCGAGAACCTCCGCACCCCGCGCGGCCTGATCCGCCACCCCGACCTCACCGGGTACGCGCTCCCGACGGCCCTGGACGCGCCCGACATCCGCATCGTCAAACTCGTCGAGGAACGGGACGTGGTCGCGCCGTTCGGCGCCAAGGCGGTCAGCGCGGTCCCGGTCGTGACCTCACCGGCGGCCATCGCCTCCGCCGTACGCGCCGCGACGGGCCGCCCGGTCAACCGGCTGCCGATAAGGCCGCAGGCGGCGGTGGTCACGGGCCAGTGAGCGGGCACCCCGCCGTGAACGGGGTGGTGCTCGTCACCGGGGTGATGGCGTCCGGCAAGTCGGCGGTCGCGCAGGCCCTGGCGCTGCGCCTGCCGCGGGCGGCGCACGTGCGCGGGGACGTCTTCCGGCGGATGGTCGTCTCCGGCCGCGAGGAGTACGCGCCCGGCGCCGGCGGCGAGGCGGAGGCCCAGCTGCGGCTGCGGTACGCGCTGTCGGCGGCGACCGCGGACGCGTACGCGCGGGCGGGCTTCACCGCGGTCGTGCAGGACGTCGTCCTGGGCGCGCACCTGACGGCGTACGTGGAGACGGTCCGCACCCGTCCTCTGTACGTGGTCGTCCTCGCGCCGGACGCGGCGGCGGTGGCGGCCCGCGAGGCCGGCCGGGAGAAGACGGGCTACGGCGGCGGCTGGACGGTGCGGGGCCTCGACACGGAGCTGCGCACCCGCACCCCGCGCATCGGACTGTGGCTGGACACCACCAAGTGGACGGTGGGGGAGACGGTCGAGGCGATCCTGTCGGGACGGGAACGCGCGAGGGTGGTCTGACGTCTTCCCGGGCGGGGCCCGTTGTCAGTGGTGCCGCGTAGTGTTCGAGGCAGTGGAACAGCGGCGGGCCGGGGGCCCGCCGTCGCCGGACGGCACACACACTTCACGCACGGGGGACCGATGGGCACGACCGGGACCGCCGCCGGTGCGGCGGTGATCACCTTCACCGAGGCCGAGCTGGATCCGTACGTCACCCACGCGCCGACGCGCCGCTGGCTGACCGGCCCCGGACTGCCGGGCGTCGGCGAGCTGCTGACGTTCGACGCGCTGCGCGCGGACGGCCTGCGCACGGTGGCCGACTCCACCGGCGACCCGGAGGGCCGCCTCGCGCCCGGCCTGCGCGACCAGCTCGTCATCGGCGGCCTGGCCGGCCTCGACGGCCCCGCGACGGAGTCGGTGCTGCTCGACGGCGCCACCGGCGAGGTCACGTCGACGTACTTCCTCCACGACCGCCCCGACCTGATGGACCGCCGGCCCCTCGCGCCGTCCCTCCAGACGCTGGTGCGGTTCGCCACGGCCGCCGACGAACTGGCGGCGCTGCGCGGCCAGTTCGCGGCCTACGCGGGCCGGTGCGGACCCGAGGTGGTGGCGGAGGCCACCGGCCGGCTGCTCGCCCTGTACGAGGCCGGCTCGGACGGCGAGGTGCCCCCGTTCTGGCGGCTGGCCGCGGTGGTCCGCCCCCTGGCCCTCATCGCGGGCCCCGGCACCCGGTCCGACCTGGCCCTGGACCTCCCGCCCCGGCTCCTGGACGAGGAGTTCGGCGCCCGCGCCGTCGTCCGCTTCGAGGACGTCGACTTCCCGGCCGCGCTCACCCACGAGCCGACCCGCCGCTTCCTGCGGGAGGTGGGCCTGCCGGAGGAATGCGTCTGGTTCACCCTGGACACCGACGCCCCCCTGCCCACCCTCACCGAGCACCGGGCGGACGACCCGGACGCCGCCCTCCCCGCCGGCGCGGCCCACCTGATCCGCCTCGGCCACCTCGCCGAGGACACCGGCCTCGTCGTCGACGGCACCACGGGCGCGGTCCTCGCCTGGAGCGAGGCGGAGACCACCCTGCGCCCCCTGAACGCCGACGTCTCGACCCTCGCGTTCACCCTCTGGCTGATCCACCGCGAACGCGCCCTCGACGCCGACCACGCCCTCACCGAGGCCTACGACCAACTGGCCGCCACCATGACCCGCACCCTGGCCGCCCTCGACCCCCTGGCCTGCGACCCGACCCCGTCGACACCGGGCGACGACGGGTGGAGGTACTGGCCGGAGGTGTTCGAGGACGAGGCGGGCGGGGGGCTGTACGCGTAGGCGACGGGACCGACGGCTCCGGTCGGGCACACGGCCCGGCCACAACGTGAGCGCCGGACGGACCCCCGTGTGCCCCTCGTGCCGCGCCCCGCACCGGAACGCCCCGTCCGCCTGCACCCGTTGCGCCCTGATCACGCCCTGAGGGGGGACGGACGCCCGCGCCGGCCGACTGAGACGGGACCTGAGACGGACGGCCGGAAGGGCGGCGCCCCCTCGGGGGTGCCGCCCTTCCGTTCTGCCCGGTCGGGCCAGGTAGAGGCCGTGGCGGGAATTGAACCCACGTACCTCGCTTTGCAGGCGAGTCCCTAAGCCACTCGGGCACACGGCCGTTCATCGGTTCCACCGGGTGGTGTGCCCTGCCGAACCGCGTGACACGACCGTAGAGCGGGGGCGGGTGGGGGCTCAAGGGGGGCGCGCGGGCTGCAATGCGACTGCCATACGGCGTTCATGAAACGGGGCGGGGCGTAGGACCAACGGACCAGCCGAGGGCCCGTCTCCAGACAGGGGTCACTGTCGGTTGCGGGCCTTACGCTGGCGGGCATGGCCGCCCTCGAACCCCGCGACACCGGTGTCGCAGACGACTCCCCGACAACCGCCGGTCCGACCTCGCCCCCATCGCCGTCGCCGCAGTCGTCGTCGGGCGACACCGTGCTCGGGCGCTCCTACCGGTCCCTGAGCATCGGGATCGTCTCGGTCGTGCTCCTGATCGCCTTCGAGGCGACCGCCGTGGGCACGGCGATGCCGGTGGCGGCGCGGGAGCTGGACGGGGTGTCGGCGTACGCGTTCGCGTTCTCCGGTTACTTCACCACCAGTCTGTTCGCCATGGTGCTGGCGGGGCAGTGGTCCGACCGGCGGGGGCCGCTGGGGGCGCTGACCAGCGGTATCGCCGCCTTCGCCGCCGGGCTTCTGCTGTCCGGGACCGCCGGGACCATGTGGCAGTTCGTCCTCGGGCGGGCCGTGCAGGGGCTGGGCGGGGGACTCGTCATCGTCGCCCTGTACGTCGTCGTCGGGCGGGCCTATCCGGAGCGGCTGCGGCCGGCGATCATGGCTGCGTTCGCGGCGTGCTGGGTGGTGCCGTCCGTCGTGGGGCCGCTCGCCGCGGGCGCGGTGACCGAGCACCTGGGGTGGCGGTGGGTGTTCGTGGGGATTCCGGTGCTGGTCGTGCTGCCGCTCGCGCTCGCGCTGCCCCAGATACGGCGGCGGGCGGGCGGCCCGGTCGACGGGGCCGGGGGCGCCTCGCCCGACCGGCGCCGCGTCCGGCTCGCGCTCGGCATCTCCCTCGGCGCCGGCCTGCTCCAGTACGCCGCCCAGGACCTGCGGCCGCTGTCCCTCCTGCCCGCCGTCGCGGGCGCCGCGCTGCTCGTGCCGGCCGTCCTCGGACTCCTCCCGCGCGGCATCTGCCGGGCGGCCCGCGGACTGCCCTCGGTGGTGCTGCTGCGCGGACTCGCCGCGGGCTCCTTCGTCGCCGCCGAGTCCTTCGTGCCGCTGATGCTGGTCACGCAGCGGGGGCTCAGCCCGACGCTCGCCGGCTTCTCCCTCGCGGCCGGCGGGGCGACCTGGGCGCTGGGTTCGTGGGTGCAGTCCCGGCCGCGGGTGGAGCCGTACCGGGAGCGGCTGATGACCGTCGGGATGGTGCTGGTGGCGGCCGCCATCGCTGCCGCGCCCAGCGTGCTGATCGACGCCGTGCCCGCCTGGACGGTGGCCGTCGCCTGGGGCTTCGGCTGTTTCGGCATGGGCCTGGTGATCTCCTCCAGCAGCGTGCTCCTGCTCCAGTTGTCCGCCCCCGAGGAGGCCGGCAGCAACTCCGCCGCCCTCCAGATCTCGGACGCGCTCTCCAACGTCCTGCTGCTGGCGGCGGGCGGCGCCGCCTTCGCCGCGCTGGGCGGCGGCACGGTTACCCACGCGGCCGCCGGCGCCTCCGCCTCCCACCCGACCGCCTTCGCGGCCGTCTTCCTGCCGATGGCGGCGGTGGCTCTGGCGGGCGCCTGGGTGACGACCCGGTTGACGGACCCGTGAGCGAGTGGTACCAGAATGACCCCATGCGTGGTACCGTTTTGGTATGGCTATGAATCTCCGTCTCCGTGACGACCAGCAGGAAGCGCTGAGGCTGCGGGCCGAGGAGGAAGGGCGCAGTATGCACGCCATAGTGCTTCAGGCGATCGACCGGTATCTGGAGCAGGAGGCGGACCGGACCACGGTGCGACGCCTCGGGGCGAAGTACGCGGCAGCCCATGCGGACCTGCTGCGGAGGCTGGGGGAGTAGCAGGTGAAGTACCTGACGGTCCAGGAGGTCCTGGATCTGGCCGAGCTGGCGTGCGGAGGACAGGAGATCGCCGTACGCGATCTGGGTCTGCTCAGCTCGGCTGTGCACCGCCCCCGGTCCCAGATGTTCGGCGTCGAGGCGTACACGGACCTGTTCGAGAAGGCTGCCGCGCTGCTTCAGTCGCTTGCCGTCAACCACCCCTTGGTGGACGGCAACAAGCGCATGGCTTGGATGTCCACCGTCGTCTTCCTCGATTTCAACGGCACGGACATGATCGGCGTCGACCAGGACGAGGCGTACAAGCTCGTCATCGAGGTGGCGTCGGGCAGCCTGGAGGACGTGGGGATGATCGCCCGGCGGCTGGAGGCTCTGCACGAGGCGATGTGACCTGTCTCCCATCCGGGCGCGCCCCCGCCTCGTCCACGCGATGACGAGGGCGGGCCGCCGGTAGGGTGGCCCGGTTGTCATACGTAGCCGAGACCGACCCCCGAACCGGAGACCGTGACTACCACCGCCGCCTCCTCCACCTCCCACTCCCACCATCTGTCACCCGCCTTCCCCGGCCGAGCCCCCTGGGGCACCGCCAGCAAGCTGCGGGCCTGGCAGCAGGGGGCGATGGAGAAGTACATCCAGGAGCAGCCGCGCGACTTCCTCGCCGTCGCCACCCCCGGCGCCGGCAAGACGACCTTCGCGCTGACGCTGGCGTCCTGGCTGCTGCACCACCACGTCGTGCAGCAGGTGACCGTGGTCGCGCCGACCGAGCACCTGAAGAAGCAGTGGGCGGAGGCGGCGGCCCGGATAGGGATCCGGCTGGACCCCGAGTACAGCGCGGGGCCGCTCGGCAGGGACTACCACGGCGTCGCGGTGACGTACGCGGGCGTCGGGGTGCGGCCGATGCTGCACCGCAACCGCAGCGAGCAGCGCAAGACGCTCGTCATCCTCGACGAGATCCACCACGCCGGTGACTCCAAGTCGTGGGGCGAGGCCTGTCTGGAGGCGTTCGAGCCGGCCACGCGGCGGCTCGCCCTCACCGGTACGCCGTTCCGCTCCGACACCAACCCCATCCCCTTCGTGACGTACGAGGAGGGCAACGACGGGATCCGGCGGTCGGCCGCCGACTACACGTACGGGTACGGGTCCGCGCTGGCCGACAACGTCGTGCGGCCCGTGATCTTCCTTTCCTACAGCGGCAACATGCGCTGGCGGACCAAGGCCGGCGACGAGATCGCCGCGCGGCTCGGCGAACCGATGACGAAGGACGCGATCAGCCAGGCCTGGCGTACGGCCCTGGACCCGCGCGGCGACTGGATGCCGAGCGTGCTGCGCGCCGCCGACCAGCGGCTGACGGAGGTCCGCAAGGCGATTCCGGACGCGGGGGCGCTGGTGATCGCCTCCGACCAGGACTCCGCGCGCGCCTACGCCAAGCTGATCCGCGAGATCACGGGGACGAAGGCGACCCTCGTCCTCTCCGACGACGCCGGCGCCTCCGACCGCATCGACGAGTTCAGCGGCGGCACCGACCGGTGGATGGTCGCGGTGCGGATGGTGTCCGAGGGCGTCGACGTGCCGCGGCTCGCGGTCGGGGTGTACGCCACCACCATCTCCACCCCTCTCTTCTTCGCGCAGGCCGTCGGGCGTTTCGTACGGTCGCGGCGGCGCGGCGAGACCGCGTCCGTGTTCCTGCCGACCGTCCCCGACCTGCTCGGCTTCGCCAACGAGATGGAGCGCGAGCGCGACCACGTCCTCGACAAGCCCAAGAAGGAGGGCGGCGAGGAGGACCCGTACGCCGAGTCCGAGAAGGAGATGGACGAGGCGAACCGGGAGCAGGACGAGGACACCGGCGAGCAGGACATGCTGCCCTTCGAGGCGCTGGAGTCCGACGCCGTCTTCGACCGCGTCATGTACAACGGGGCCGAGTTCGGCATGCAGGCCCACCCGGGCAGCGAGGAGGAGCAGGACTACCTCGGCATCCCGGGGCTGCTGGAGCCCGAGCAGGTGCAGTTGCTGCTGCAGAAGCGGCAGGCCAAGCAGATCGCGCACAGCCGCAAGAAGCCGGACGACGAGGCCGACCTGCTGGAGCTGCCCGCCGAACGGCGGCCGGTCGTCTCCCACAAGGAGCTGATGGAGCTGCGCCGGCAGCTCAACACGATGGTCGGCGCCTACGTCCACCAGAGCGGCAAACCGCACGGGGTGATCCACACCGAGCTGCGGCGGGTGTGCGGGGGGCCGCCGAGCGCCGAGGCGACGGCCGGCCAGCTGCGGCAGCGGATCGCCAAGGTGCAGGAGTGGGCGACCCGGATGAAGTGACGTTCCCGGGGACGGCGGGGGGCCACGCTTCTTCCGTGGCCCCCCGCCGCCCCGCCGCCCCTTCTTTCTCCGCCGTTCTCCGGCGTTCTCCGGCGTTCCGCGGTGCGTGCTGTACGTATCGGGACAAACACAGGTAGTCCCATCCGGTCGTTGCCCGGATTCTGGACGGAGCCTTCCGCTCAGCGAACCGGCTTCGCTACTGTCCGGATACGCACACGCCCCGTGGCAGCGCCGCCGCGGAGCGCAGCCGTGAAGCGACCGGGCCCGGACACGCCGGGCCCACCTGCCGATCGGCGGCCTCTGAAGCGCGTCTCCGACGGGACTCGGTGACGCATCCGCCGCGAGAGGGCCGCCGACCTCACCACTAAGGAGTGGGCGTCGTGACCGCGGAGACCTCCCAGACGCTCGATCGAGGGCTGCGGGTCCTCAAGCTGCTGGCCGACACCGACCACGGGCTGACCGTCACCGAGCTTTCCCAGCGGCTCGGCGTGAACCGGACCGTCGTGTACCGGTTGCTCGCCACGCTGGAGCAGCACGCACTCGTACGGCGCGACCTGGGCGGACGGGCCCGGGTCGGGCTGGGAGTGCTGAGGCTGGGCCGGCAGGTGCATCCGCTGGTGCGGGAGGCGGCGCTGCCGGCGCTGCGGTCCCTCGCCGAGGACATAGGCGCGACCGCCCATCTGACCCTGGTCGACGGGACGGACGCGCTGGCCGTCGCCGTGGTGGAGCCGACGTGGACGGACTACCACGTGGCGTACCGGGCCGGGTTCCGGCACCCGCTGGACCGGGGGGCCGCGGGCAAGGCGATACTCGCCGCGCGGCACCGGGCGCTGGAGGATCCCGGGTACGCGCTGACCCACGGCGAGCTGGAGGCGGGCGCGAGCGGCGCGGCCGCGCCGCTGCTGGGGGTGACGGGGGTCGAGGGCAGTGTGGGAGTGGTGATGCTGGCCGAGGCGGTGCCGGAGCGGGTGGGCCGGCGGGTGGTGGACGCTGCCCGGGAGGTGGCGGAGGCGTTGCGTTGACGCCGGGCGCCGGGGCGCGACCGCCCGCGGCTGCGGCGGGTACGGCGGCTTGGGCTGGGGCGCGACCGCCCGCGGCTGCGACGGATACGGCTGCGGCCCCTGCCCACCGCCCCCGCGGCCGACCGCCCGCGGCTGCGACGGATACGGCTGCGGCCCCTGCCCACCGCCCCCGCGGCCGCGTCACCCCCTCGCGTTAGATTGACTCCGTGCTCTCACGCCTCACGCGTCTCCAGTCCCTGGCTGTCTGTGCCCTGCCCCTCGTCGCCCTGCTCGCCACCGCGGGGCTGGCGCCGTTGCCGTTCTCGGTGGCGCAGCCGGGGATGACGGCGGATGTGCTGGGGGAGAACAAGGGCACCCCGGTCATCACGATCTCCGGGGCGACCGCCCGGGAGACCCGGGGGCAGCTGCGGATGACGACCATCGAGGCGACCGGTCCGGACGCGCGGGTCTCGCTGGAGGACGTCGTCGACGGCTGGTTCCGCACCGACCAGGCGATCATGCCGCGGGACTCGGTGTACCCCAGCGGTGACAGCACCGAGGAGATCGAGCGGTACAACACCGAGCAGATGGAGGCGTCCCAGGACGCCGCGACCGAGGCGGCGCTGCGGTACCTCGGCCGCGACGACGACGGCATCGAGGTCACGCTGAGGCTCGCCGACGTCGGCGGTCCCAGCGCGGGTCTGCTGTTCTCCCTGGGCATCGTCGACAAGCTGGACGGCGACGGCAGCGGCGGTGACCTCACGGGCGGCCGTACCGTCGCCGGGACGGGCACGATCGACGCCGACGGCACCGTCGGCGCGGTCGGCGGGGTCGCGCTGAAGACGCAGGCCGCCCGCCGGGACGGCGCCACCGTCTTCCTCGTGCCGAAGGACGAGTGCGCGGACGCCCGGGCCGAGCTGCCCGCGGGGCTGCGGCTGATCCCGGTGACCACCCTGAAGGGGGCGGTGGCCTCCCTGACCGCCCTGGCGACGGGCAAGGGCTCCGTACCGAGCTGCTGAGCCCCTGGCAGGCCCGGTCACCTACTTCACGAACCCCTGCTCCTTCATCCAGTCCAGCGCCACCTGGTGCGGGTCCTCGCCGTCCACGTCCACCTTGGCGTTCAGGTCCTGGGCCACCGTGTTGTCCAGCTTCGCGGTGACCGGGTCGATGACGTCCGCGATCGCCGGCCACTTCTCGAAGGTCCTGGTGTTGATCACCGGGGCGGCGTTGTAGTTGGGGAAGAACTTCTTGTCGTCCTCCATCACCACCAGGTTCATGGACTTGATGCGCCCGTCGGTGGTGAACACCTCCCCGTACGTGCAGCTCCCCTTCGCCGTCTCGGTGTAGATGATGCCGGTGTCCATCTGGGTGATCCGCGACGTCGGCACGTTCATGCCGTACGCCTTCTGCATGCCCGGCAGCCCGTCCGCCCGGTTGGCGAACTCGCTCTCCACGCACAGGGTGACGGCGGCCGGGTCGGACGTGGACAGCGCGGCCACCTCCGACAGCGTCCTGGTGCGGTACTTCTTGTAGTTGGCCTGGTTCGTCGCCAGCGCGTAGGTGTTGTTCAGCCGGGACTGCGGCAGCCACGTCACCCCGTTGCGCACGTCCGCGTCGCGCACGGCCTCCCACTGCTTCCGCGGGTCGGTGATGGGCTCGCTGTTGCCCTGGTACGTGATCCAGGCGGTGCCCGTGTACTCGTACATGGCGTCGGCGTCCCCGTTGCGGATGGCCTCGCGGCTGCCGACGGAGCCCTGGATGCCGGTGCGGTCCAGGACGTCGGCGCCGGCCGCCTGGAAGGCGATGCCCATCATGGCGCCGAGGATGAGGTTCTCGGTGAACGACTTCGACGTCACGGTGAGATGGGCGCCCTTGAGCGGCTCGCCCTGCCCGATCGACCCGGGCGAGACGTCGTCGACCATGGGGGAGCCGCTGGTCAGCCCGCAGCCGGAGGCCAGCACCAGCGCCCCGGCGAGGCACCCGGCCGTGCGCCGGACCCGCCTCACGGGTCTCGTCGACCTCACGGGCCGCATATGCCTGCGTGGTCTCGTCCGCCTCCGAGGTCTCATCCGCCCACCTCCAGCCCCCGCGGCCGCAGCAGCACCTCGGCCAGCGAGGCCAGCCAGTCCACCAGCAGGGCCAGGGCGACGGTGAGGACGGAGCCGAGCACCAGTACCGGCATCCGCTGGTTGGTGATGCCGGTGGTGATCAGGACGCCGAGCCCGCCGCCCCCGCCGAAGGTCGCCAGGGTCGCCGTGCCGACGTTCAGGACGAGCGCGGTGCGGACACCGGCCAGGATCAGCGGGACCGCCAGCGGCAGCTCCACCTTCGTGAGCACGCCCACCGGTGACATCCCGATGCCGCGCGCAGCCTCCAGCAGCGTCGGGTCGTTCGCCTTCAGCCCGGCGATGGTGTTGGAGAGCACCGGCAGGATGGCGTAGACGATGATGCCGATCAGGGCCGCCTTCTCGCCCGTGCCCAGCCAGATCACCAGCAGCGCGAGCAGACCGATCGCGGGGGTCGCCTGCCCCATGTTGGCCATGGCCATCGCGAAGGGGGTGGCCCTGCGCAGGGGCATGCGGGTGAGCAGGATGCCCAGCGGGATCGCGATGACCAGCACGAAGAAGGTGGAGATCACGGTCAGTTCGATGTGCTGCCACAGCGCCTTCGACACCTGTCCGCCGGACAGCGCGTTCTCGGAGATCGTGTCCAGGTCCGCCTGCTGGAACCACAGCCAGGTGGCGAGCAGCAGGGCGACCAGGAAGGCGGGCAGGATCGTCAGCTGCTGCCAGGTGAGGTGGCGCCGCGGGGGACCGGGCGCCGGCGGCGGGCCCTCGGTGCCGTCCAGGCCGGGGGCCTCCGCGTCCCTCAGCTCCTCCTCGGCCGGTTCCGGGCTCCTCATGCCTTCACCTCGCCGCCGTGGCCCTCCTGCTCCGCGTGCGTCTGCGGGGCCCGCGCCTCCTCCAGCTCGTGCTGGGCCTCCAGCGCCTCCAGCCGGTCGGCCTCCAGCAGCTCGTGCACGGAGTTCAGCAGCGTCTCCATGTCGACGACGCCGATGTACTCGCCGCGCCGCCCGGTGACCGCGACCCTCCCGGTGTTGTCCGTCAGCACCGCCTCCAGCGCGTCCCGCAGCGTCGCGTCCCTGGTCACGGTGTCGGTCACCAGCGTGCCCGCGCGGGCCAGCGAGCCCTTGGCGCGCATCAGGTCGCCGCGCCGCAGCCACTTGTAGGGGCGGCCCCGCCGGTCCAGCAGCAGGATCTCGTTCGTGCCGCTGGTGCGCAGCTGGTTGAAGACGGTCTGCAGCGGGTCCTCCACGCTCACCGTCGGGTAGCCGGTGACCTCGACGTCCCGTACGCGGGTGAGGTTCAGCCGCTTCAGGGCCGCCCCCGCGCCCACGAACCCGGACACGAAGTCGTCCGCCGGGTTGGTCAGGATGGCCTCCGGGGTGTCGAACTGGGCGATGTGCGAGCGCTCGCGCAGCACCGCGATCCGGTCGCCCAGCTTGATCGCCTCGTCGAAGTCGTGGGTGACGAACACGATCGTCTTGTGCAGTTCGTGCTGGAGCCGGATCAGCTCGTCCTGGAGGTGGTCGCGGGTGATCGGGTCCACGGCGCCGAACGGCTCGTCCATCAGCAGCACCGGCGGATCCGCCGCCAGCGCCCGCGCCACGCCCACGCGCTGCTGCTGCCCGCCGGAGAGCTGGCGCGGATAGCGGCCGCGGAACTCCCCGGGGTCGAGGCCGACCAGGTCGAGCATCTCGTCCACCCGGTCCCTGGTCCGCGCCTTCGGCCAGCTCAGCATCCGCGGCACGACCGCGACGTTCTGCGCGACGGTCATGTGCGGGAAGAGGCCGGACGACTGGATGGCGTAGCCGACCTTGCGGCGCAGCCGCACCGGGTCGATGTCGGTGACGTCCTCGCCGTCGATGCGGATGCGGCCGCCGCTCGGCTCGATCAGCCGGTTGATCATCTTCAGGGTGGTCGACTTCCCGCAGCCCGACGGCCCGACGAAGATGACGGTCTCGCCCGCCTTGATCTCCATGGTCACGTTGTCCACGGCCGGCTGCGCGCTGCCGGGGTAGTGCTTGGTGAGGTTCTCCAGCTCGATCGTCGCGCCGTGGGAGGCGGACGTGTCCGGGGAGCCGGGCCGGGCCTCAGACACGGATCCCCCTCGGAATCGTCAGCCGCCCGATGAGGACGTAGGCGGCGTCGAACAGCAGGGCCAGCACGATGATCCCGAGCGTGCCCGCGAGGACCTGGTTGAGCGCGTTCGCGCTGCCCAGGGAGGCGATGCCGCGGAAGATCTCGTTGCCGAGGCCGGGCCCCGAGGCGTACGCGGCGATGGCGGCGATGCCCATCAGCATCTGCGTGGAGACCCGGATGCCGGTCAGGACCGGCGGCCAGGCCAGGGGCAGCTCCACCCGCGCCAGCCGCGTCAGCCGGGACATCCCGATGCCCGTCGCCGCCTCCACCAGGGACGGGTCGACGCCCCGCAGGCCCACGATCGCGTTCCGTACGACCGGCAGTAGCCCGTACAGGGTCAGCGCGATCACCGTCGGCGGCACACCCAGGCCCACCAGCGGGATCAGCAGACCGATCATCGCGAGGGACGGGACGGTCAGCACGGTGGAGGTGGCGGTGGTGGCGAGGTTGCCGGCCCAGCCGCTGCGGTAGGTGACGACCGCGATCAGCACACCGAGCACCGTCGCCACGACCATGCACTGGAAGACGACGCTGGCGTGCTGAAAGGCGTCGGTGAGCAACTGCTGGTGACGGTTGCCCAGGTACTCCCAGAAGTTCACGCGCCTCACCCCGAGTCGGTCAGTTCCTCTCCCGGTCCCAGGGCCGCCTGCTCCACCAACGGGATGATCCGCAGCGGAACGGCGTTCTCCATCACGATCGCGGTGGAGGCCCGGACGATCCCATCAAAGCCGACAACCCGGTCGATCACCCGTTGGAGGTCCGCGTTGGAACGGGCCACCAGCCGGCACAGCATGTCCCCGCTGCCGGTGGTGGTGTGCAGCTCCAGCACCTCCGCGACGCCCGCCAAGTGCGCCCGCACGTCGGCCCCTTGCCCCTGCCGGATCTCCAGCGTGGCGAACGCCGTGACCGGGTAGCCGAGGGCCGCCGGGTCCACCTCGGGACCAAACCCGCGGATGACTCCGTTCGACTGAAGCCGGTCGAGCCGCGCCTGCACGGTGCCCCGCGCCACCCCCAGCCGCCGGGACATCTCCAGCACGCCGATGCGCGGCTCCCGGGCCAGCAGCACGATGATCCGGCCGTCCAGACGATCGATCGCCATACCCTGCCTCCGAGATGGTCAGCCTGTACAGAAAGCCCGCCGCAGGCGCCGTGGCACTGGGCGGACTGCCCAGCGGACGAGCGAAGTGTTGCGCACCTTGCCGGGCGGCGCGAGGCTTCGGCTATGACGCAGACCACACAGCACACTCCCGACACCGCCCGGCAGGCCGACCCCTTCCCGGTCAAGGGAATGGACGCGGTCGTCTTCGCCGTGGGCAACGCCAAACAGGCGGCGCACTACTACTCCACCGCCTTCGGCATGCGGCTGGTCGCGTACTCCGGACCGGAGAACGGAAGCCGCGAGACCGCCTCCTACGTCCTGGAGAACGGCTCCGCGCGTTTCGTCGTCACCTCGGTGATCAGGCCCGACAGCCCCTGGGGCCACTTCCTCGCCCGGCACGTGGCCGAGCACGGCGACGGGGTGGTCGACCTCGCCCTCGAGGTCCCGGACGCGCGTGCCGCGTACGCCTACGCCGTGGAGCACGGCGCCCGCCCGGTCGCCGAACCGTACGAACTGAAGGACGAGCACGGCACCGTCGTGCTGGCCGCGATCGCCACCTACGGCGAGACCCGCCACACGCTCGTCGAACGCACCGGCTACGACGGCCCCTACCTGCCCGGCTTCGTCGCCGCGAGCCCGATCGTCGAGCCGCCGGCCCACCGCACCTTCCAGGCGATCGACCACTGCGTCGGCAACGTGGAACTCGGCCGGATGAACGAATGGGTCGGCTTCTACAACAAGGTCATGGGCTTCACGAACATGAAGGAGTTCGTGGGCGACGACATCGCCACCGAGTACAGCGCGCTGATGTCGAAGGTCGTCGCCGACGGCACGCTCAAGGTCAAGTTCCCGATCAACGAGCCCGCCGTCGCCAAGAAGAAGTCGCAGATCGACGAGTACCTGGAGTTCTACGGCGGCGCCGGCGTCCAGCACATCGCGCTCAACACCCACGACATCGTCGAGACGGTCCGCACCCTGCGCGCCGCCGGGGTGCAGTTCCTCGACACCCCCGACTCCTACTACGACACCCTCGGCGAGTGGGTGGGCGACACCCGCGTCCCCGTCGAGACCCTGCGCGAGCTGAAGATCCTCGCCGACCGCGACGAGGACGGCTACCTGCTCCAGATCTTCACCAAGCCGGTCCAGGACCGCCCGACCGTCTTCTTCGAACTCATCGAACGGCACGGCTCGATGGGCTTCGGCAAGGGCAACTTCAAAGCCCTGTTCGAGGCGATCGAACGGGAGCAGGCCCGGCGCGGCAACCTCTAGCAGGCCTTGGCCTTGGCCTTGGCCTAGGGCCGGCCGCCCCGCGAGGACGGCCCGGCGGGGGCCTCCGAGCGGGAACCGTCCCGCTCGGACGGTTCGGTCTCCGAGCGCGAGCCGTCCCGCTCGGACGGTTCGGTCTCCGAGCGGGAACCGCCCCGCTCGGACGGCCCCGCGGAGGCCCCACCGGCATCGTCGTCCTCCTGCGAGGACCGTCTGGCGGAGGCCGCGCCGGCATCGTCGTCCTCCTGCGAGGACCGTCTGGCGGAGGCCGTACCGGGAGCGTCGTCCCGCGAGGACCGCCCGGCGGACGCCGCACCGGGAGCGCCGTCCTGCGAAGGCCGCTCGACGGAGGCCGTGTCGGGAGCGTCGTCCTGCGGAGAGGGCCAGGTGGCGGTCACCTCCGGGGGCGCCGCCGGCGACGGCTCGCCCAGCTCGGCCAGGGCCGCCCGGGCCGCGCGCACGGCCGACGGGGAGAAGTACGGGTTGATCCGCAGCGCCTCGGCGAGGTACCGCCGGGCCGGCCCGTGCTTCTTCAGCCCGAGTTCGATCATCCCCCGGTGGTAGGCGTACGGCGCGCTGCGCACCGCGCCGCCGTGCGCCCGGTCGGTGGCGATCACGGCGTACCGCAGCGCCTCCGCGTCCCGGCCGGCCCGGTGCAGCGCCCACCCCAGCGCGTCCGCGACCTCGACGCCCGGCTGCCGCCGCCACTCGGCGCGCAGCCGCCGCACCGCCTCCGCCGGATCCCCGTGGTCGGCCTCCAGCCGGCCGAGGACCAGTTCCCCGTCGACCCCGCCGACCGCCTCCTTGCGCACCTGCGTCCGCACCAGGTCGTACTGCACCCGGGCCGCCCGCACCATCCCCAGCGACTCGTACAGCTCGCCCAGCTCCAGCGCGTATTCCGGCAGCGGCTGCCGGGCGAGCGCCGACCGGTACGCGCGCACCGCCTCCGTCGTCCGCCCCAGGGCCGCCAGCACCCGCCCCTGCCCGGCCCGCGCGGCCCGCTGGTCGGCGTCGAGGCGCACCGCCTCCCGGAAGTACCGCAGGGCCACCTCCGCATCGCCGCGTTCGAAGGCGAGCTGCCCGGCCCGCTCCCGCCACGCCGCCTCCTCGGCGGCCGTGGCCGCCCCGGCCGCCGCGTCGGACAGCGCGGCCGCCGCGTCCTCGCGCCGGCCCCGGTCCCGGTAGACGGCCGCCGCCCGCCCCCGCACCGCCGTACCGGACCGCAGCGCCGTCATCCGGTCCAGCGCGGAACGGACCTTCTTGTGGTCACCGAGCCCGGTGTAGGCGTCGATGAGCTGCGCGTACGTCGTCCATTGCCTCGGCGCCAGCTTGCGCGCGGCCTCTCCCCACGCCCGGGCCGCCCGGAAGTCGCGGCGGGCGTTGGCGAGGGCGGCCAGGCCGGTGAGCGCCTCGGCGTTGCGGTGGGGGCGCACCTTCAGCGACGTGCGCAGCGCCCGATCGGCCTTCGGGTAGAAGACGGCGGCGTCGGCGGTGCGCCGGCCCCGCTCGACGTAGGCCGCGCCGAGGACCGCCCAGGCCCGGCCGTCCCCGGGCCGGTCGCGCACCCGGTCCTCGCGCTCGTCGATCAGCGCGGCCAGGTCGGGCAGCGCGGCCGCCACCCCGGTGCGCACCGCCGTGTGGGCCTGCGCCCCCGGCAGCGGTCCGGGCGGCCGCCCCCGCTCCGCGAGCACCGGCACCAGCACCCCGACCAGCGCCAGGCATCCGGCCAGCGCGCCCAGGAACAGCCGGCGCCGCCGCCGGGAGCGGTCCGGCCGGGCCCCTTCACGGCAAGCGGGGGGCCGCGGCTGCCGGCCCGCGGCTTCGGTCTGCACGGCGCTGTCCATGGCGTTCACTGTGCGTCAGTACGACGACCGGATTACAGCTTCCGCCGGGTGCCGCGGACGGGGTTCACACCGATGGCCCCGGGTGCGACGCTGTGATCATGAGCCGTATCGAAGCTCCCCGCGACGAAGCGACCGGCGGCCTCCCGGAGTCCTTGCCGGCCCGTCTGCTGGACGGCCTGCCCGCCGAGGCCGTCCTCACCGACCCCGACGTCACCGCCTCGTACGCCCACGACATGGCGAGCTTCTGCCCGGCCGGCAGCCCGGCCGTGGTGGTGCTGCCGCGCACGGTCGAACAGGTCCAGCACGTCCTGCGCACCGCCACCGCGCTGCGCGTCCCGGTCGTCCCGCAGGGCGCCCGCACCGGACTGTCGGGCGCCGCCAACGCCACCGACGGCTGCGTCGTGCTCTCCCTGACGAAGATGGACCGGATCCTGGAGATCGACCCGGTCGACCGCATCGCCGTCGTCGAGCCGGGCGTCGTCAACGCGGCGCTCTCCCGGGCGGTGGGCGAGTACGGCCTGTCCTACCCGCCGGACCCCTCCAGTTGGGAGACGTGCACGATCGGCGGCAACATCGGCACCGCCTCCGGCGGCCTGTGCTGCGTGAAGTACGGGGTGACGGCCGAGTACGTCCTCGGCCTCGACGTCGTCCTCGCCGACGGCCGCCTGATGTCCACCGGCCGCCGCACCGCCAAGGGCGTCGCCGGTTACGACCTGACCCGCCTCTTCGTCGGCTCCGAGGGCTCGCTCGGCGTCGTCGTGCGCGCCGTCCTCGCGCTGCGGCCGAAGCCGCCCGCGCAGCTCGTGCTGGCCGCCGAGTTCGCGTCGGGCGCCGCCGCCTGCGACGCCGTGTGCCGGATCATGGAGGCGGGGCACGTGCCGTCCCTCCTCGAACTCATGGACCGTACGACCGTCCGGGCCGTCAACGAGCTCACGCGCATGGGCCTGCCCGAGGCCACCGAGGCCCTGCTGCTCGCCGCCTTCGACACCACCGACCCGGCGGCCGACCTCGCCGCCGTCGGCGCGCTGTGCGAGGCCGCCGGCGCCACCCGGGTCGTCCCCGCCGAGGACGCGGCCGAGTCCGAACTGCTGTTGCAGGCGCGGCGGTCCACGCTCGTCGCGCTGGAGGCCGTCAAGGGCACCACCATGGTCGACGACGTGTGCGTGCCCCGGTCGCGGCTCGGCGACATGATCGACGGCGTCGAGCGGATCGCCGAGAAGTACCGGCTGACCATCGGCGTCGTCGCCCACGCGGGCGACGGCAACACCCACCCGACGGTCTGCTTCGACGCCCAGGATCCCGACGAGGTCCGGCGCGCCCGCGAGTCCTTCGACGCGATCATGGCCCTCGGTCTGGAGCTCGGCGGCACGATCACCGGCGAGCACGGGGTGGGCGTGCTGAAGAAGGAGTGGCTGGCGCGCGAGATCGGCCCGGTGGGCCTGGAGATGCAGCGGGCCGTCAAGGACGTCTTCGACCCGCTCGGCATCCTCAACCCGGGCAAACTGTTCTGACCCTCCCGCGACGGCTCACTCCGCGTCCGCGGACCCGTCCGACGGCCACGCGCACCGGGGGTCGCGGCGGTCGCGGGGGTCGTGGCGGTCGGGGGGGGCGTGGGGGTCGAGGGGGTCGAGGGGGGCGAGAGGGCCGTGGGGTTCCCACCCCCACAGCCCGTCCGCGGGCGTGGGGGCCAGCAGGCCGGCCAGGGCGTCGTCGATCCCGAGCCGCCCGCCCTCGGTGCCGGGCGGCACCAGCCGCAGCGTCCGCTCCAGCCAGGCCGATACCTGGGCCGTCGGCGCCTCCAGCAGCGCGTCACCGTCGGGTGAGCTCAGCGCCATCAGCACGACACCGCGCCCGTGCGCCTTCGCCGGCCACACCCGTACGTCCCCGTGCCCGCACGGCCGGAACACGCCCTCCACCAGCAGTTCGCGGGCGAACGTCCACTCGACGGGCCGTTCGGAGTCGATGTGGAAGGTGATGTGCACGGCGAAGGGGTCGTCGCTGCGGTAGCCGAGCCGGGCCGGGACCGGGACGCTCCGCTCCGGCGACAGGACGAGCCCGACCTCCAGTTCACGCTCCACCACGGTGGGATGCATGTCCGTTCTCCTCTCGGTGCCGTTCCGCACGGGGTCCGCGTGACCCGTACGGGAGGGAGAGCGGGTCCGGCCCGGAGCATTACGCGGGTTGTGAGAACGTGTTCCGCCTGCGGTCCGAACGTGTGAAGGGTGTGCACGCGGTTGCCCGGAAGGGGGCGGGTACGGCGGGACTGGCGGTGGGGGTTGCGCTCGTCTGATAGATGTGGAGGCCCCCATCCCACCCCCGAGCAGATACGGGACGACGGACATGAGCGCCCCAACCCCGGCCCCCGGCGACGACAGGCCCCGCGAAGGGTATTACCCGGACCCGTCCATCCCCGGATACGTCCGGTACTGGAACGGTGCCTCCTGGGTGCCCGGCACCAGCCGCCCGGCGCCGTCCGACGGCGAACTGCTCGCGCCTCCGTCCGGTGCGCGGCCGGCGGCTCCCCCGGCGTCCGTGGAGGAGACCGGCCCGCACTTCTTCGACGAGGACCCGGCACCGGCCGGGCCCTACGGCGGTCCTGACGGCCCGTCGTCCGCGTGGGGCGCCGACGGCTCCCCCCGGTCCGGCTCCGGCGGGGACCAGGACCGCCAGGCGGCCTGGGGGAGTCCGCAGGGCCCGGACCCGCGCGTGGGCGCGGCCCCGCCGGACGGGCGGCCGGCCGCCGGCGGGGGCACGGCGGCGACCCCTCCGGCGGAACCGGACGCGGGCGCGGGCCGGGCCGGTTCCGGCAGCACGTTCGTCTTCCGCCGGCCGACGGCCGGATCCGCCCCCGCGGCCGCCCCGCCCGCCGCTTCCCACCCCGGTGGCCCCGGCTCCGACGACGGCACCATGACCTTCCGCGCGCCCGTCCCGCGCACGCCCCGCCCCGACGGGGCGCCCGGGGCGCAGCCCGGAAGCACGGGCGCACCGGCGGGACCCGCCCGGCCGACCCCGGGGAACCCCGGGACTCCGGGGACTGCCGGATCTCCGGGACTCTCGGCGGCGGGTTTCGGCCCGCCGGGCTCTGGGGGTGCGGGCGCGGGCTCGGGCGCGCCGGCCGCCGCCGGAAGCGGCTACGGCGTGCCCGGCTACGGCGGGCCGGGCGGGGCCGGCGGCGGCTTCGGGGCCCAGGGGCCCGTGGGCGCGCCCGGCTCCGGTGAGGCCGCCGCGGGTCTCGGCGCCGCCCAGGGACCCGTCGGCGCCGCCCAGGGACCCGTCGGCGCCCCCGGTGCCGGGTTCGGCCCCCCGGCCGCCCCCGCTGCCCCTTCCGCTCCGGCCGCCCCTTCCGCTCCGGCCGCCCCTTCCGCTTCGGCCGGCCCGTCCGCCGCGCCCGCCGCCAAGCCCGGCTTCGCCGCGGGCAAGGCCGCCGCCGAACGCGCCGCGACCGCGCAGGCGTCGCAGGCCGCGCAGGCCCAGGCCGCCGCGCAGGCCGCGCAGGGCCCCACGGGCCTGCCGGCCGCCCGGTCCGCCGTCCCGGACGCCGCTCAGGGCTCCGGACCCGCCTTCTCCGGCCCCCGACAGGCCCCCCCGAGCATTCCCCCGCAGTCCACCGGCCCGCAGTCCACCAATCCGCAGTCCACCAATCCGCAGTCCATCGGTCCCCAGTCCGCCGGTCCGCAGTCCACCGGCCCGCAGTCCACCAATCCGCAGCCCATCGGTCCCCAGCCCACCAATCCGCAATCCGTCGGCCCCCAGCCCTCCCCCGCCGCCCCCGCCGGTGCCCAGCCCGCGCCGATGAGCGCCGGCCCCGGCGGTGGGCAGCCCTCCTGGGCGCAGCAGGTGCACCGGCTGGCGGGGGCCGGCGACGACCAGCAGCCGGTCGTGCCGTGGAAGCCGCCGGTCGAGGACCTCTTCCAGGCGGCCGCCCGGCGGCAGGCGGCGGCCCGTCCGGCGGGGCTCGGCAAGCGGCTGGCCGCCCGGCTCGTCGACTCGCTCGTCCTCGGCGCCGTCACTTCCGCGGCAGCCGTCCCGCTCGGTGCCAAGGCCGTCGACCACGTCAACGACAAGATCGAGGCGGCCGAGCTGACCGGGCAGACCGTCACCGTCTGGCTGCTGGACGGCACGACGTCGGTGTACCTCGGCATCGTCCTCGCGGTGCTGCTGGTGGCCGGGCTCCTGTACGAGGCGCTGCCGACCGCCAAGTGGGGGCGCACGCTGGGCAAGAGGCTGTTCGGGCTGGAGGTGCGGGACATCGAGGGCCATCAGCCGCCGTCCTTCGGCGCGGCCGTGCGCCGCTGGCTCGTGTACAGCGTCTCCGGCCTGCTCGCCGTCGGTGTCGTGGGTGTCCTGTGGTGCCTGTTCGACCGGCCGTGGCGCCAGTGCTGGCACGACAAGGCGGCGCACACGTTCGTGGCGGACTGACCGGCCACCACCCCGTACGGCGGGCGGCGCAGGGAAATTCGTACTCCGGACGGCCGCTCGCCGGATGCGCGGCCGCGGGGTTCGCGGTCGACTCGGGCCATGACGACCGAACCGCCCCCCGGTTCCGGCGGCGAGCCGCCGGAGGACGATCCGTTCAGGAAGCAGCCCCCGCAGCAGCCCCCGTACGGTCAGGGGCAGGGCCCCCAGGGGTCGCCGTACGACAGCCCGTACGGCGGTGCGGGCGGGGGCGGGCAGCCGCCGCCCGGTGGACAGCCCCCGCCCTACGGCGGCGGCCCGTACGGCGGTGGTCCGCACGGCGGCGATCCGTACGGGGGATACCCGGCCGACCCGCTCGCCGGCATGCCCCCGTTGGCCGACAGCGGCAAGCGGACGCTGGCCAGGATCATCGACATGATCCTGGTGGCGATCGTCGTCTGGCTGCTGACGTGGGGGTTCGGGGTCAACGAGTACGACATGGAGGGCGACCGCGTCGAGGTCGGCAAGTCCCTCGCCCAGTCCCTGATCGCCGCCGTGCTCTACATCGCCTACGACACCGTCCTGATCGCCAGGACCGGGCGGACGCTGGGCAAGAAGTGGCTCGGCATGCGGGTGGCCAACCTGGAGGACGGCTCGACGCCCTCCGTGCAGACCTCGCTGATCCGGGCCCTGGTGCTGTGGGTGCCGTTCGCGTTCTGCTGCGCGTGCCTGTGGACGGTGATCTGCGGCGGCTGGAGCTTCTTCGACAAGCCCTACAAGCAGGGCCTGCACGACAAGGCGGCCAAGACGGTGGTGGTGAGCGCCGCCTGACGCGGTGACAGCACGACGACGGGCCCCCGCCGCGCCGGACGGGGACCCGTCGTCGTGGAGGTCAGGATGCCGACGGTTCCCGGACGGGCTCGGGTGCCGAGGCCGCCGGGACGACCGGGACGACCGAGGCGACCGGGACGACCGGGACGACCGAGGCGGCCGGGACGACCGAGGCGCGTACGGGCTCGTCCGCGGTGGCGGTGGAGCGTGCGACGACGACGGGGCCCCGCCGGGGGACCGGCACCGTCATGGCGACGAGTACGCCGAGGGCGACCGCGGTGATGGAGATGACCGCGATGAGGGAGCCCGAACTCGTCTGGGACAGCGCCAGCATGGCGAGTGCCGAGAAGATCACGGTGCAGGAACCGTACGTGAGCTGTGCGACAGTCGGACGAGGCATGGCAATCGTGTCCTCGGAAGCGGGGGCGGTCTCGACTCTATTCGCCTGCATGCCCGAGCGGAACGAGCAGTAAGCGTGACCTAACCCACGGTGCCGGAGCACAGGGGGCGCACGGAGTCATGCCGTTCGGTACCCGGACGGCCGTGCGCGCCCGTCACGTTACGGTCATGTGTCCGCAATACGAACGTCGGCTCCCAATAATGCACTTGATCTGTCCAAGTCAAGGTCTGTCTTTTCCGTCGAACCAGTAGTCAAATGACGGCACTTGACTACACGCGTATAACCGCGCGCGGACATCCCTTGACATGGATCCCCCATCCGCGCGATCGGGATGCGTTAGGGGAGGCATCAAGTGACCAGTAGATCCTGGACGTTCAGGACGGCCGCCACGGTCGTCGCCCTCGCGGCGGCCTCGGCGACGTTCTCGACGTTCGCCGTGGCGCAGGCGGCCGACAGCGTGCCGGCGAAGGCCCCGGCGGCCGACCGGCAGGACCCGCAGCCGGCCGAGGCCCGCGAGCACGACTTCGACGGGCCGCTCAGCAAGACGCAGGAGGCCCAGCGCGAGGAGGCCCTCAAGCAGGTCATATCCGGCGAGGCCACGGTCAAGGAGCGCGACGGCTCCAAGGTCGTCCAGCTCCAGGGCGGGAAGGGCGGCAGCAAGTACGTCGAGCTCGGCCGCGAGCAGACCGACAAGATCTTCACGATCCTGGTCGAGTTCGGCGACCAGGTCGACAGCCGCTACGGCGGCACCGCCGGCCCGCTCCACAACGAGATAGCCGAGCCGGACCGCACCCAGGACAACAGCACGGCCTGGCAGGCGGATTACAACCAGCAGCACTTCGAGGACCTCTACTTCGGCACCGGCGCGGGCACCGAGTCGCTGAAGAAGTACTACGAGAAGCAGTCCTCGGGCCGCTACTCGGTCGAGGGCGAAGTCACCGACTGGGTCAAGGTCCCCTACAACGAGGCCCGTTACGGCTCCAACGACGCCCCCACCGGCGCCTGGTACGCCGTGCAGGACGGCGTCAACGCCTGGGTCGCCGAGCGTGAGGCCGCCGGTGACACCGCCGCCGAGATCAAGGCGGAGCTCGCCGAGTTCGACCAGTGGGACCGCTACGACTACGACGGCGACGGCGACTTCAACGAGTCCGACGGCTACATCGACCACTTCCAGATCGTGCACGCCGGCGAGGACGAGTCCGCGGGCGGCGGCGCCCAGGGCGAGGACGCCATCTGGGCGCACCGCTGGTACGCCTTCGCCACCGACGCCGGCGCCACCGGCCCGGACACCAACAAGCTCGGCGGCACCCAGATCGGCGACACCGGCATCTGGGTCGGCGACTACACCATCCAGCCGGAGAACGGCGGACTCGGCGTCTTCGCCCACGAGTACGGCCACGACCTCGGCCTGCCCGACGAGTACGACACCTCCGGCGGCGGCGAGAACTCCACCGGCTTCTGGACGCTGATGTCGTCCGGTTCCTGGCTCGGCACCGGCAAGGAGTCCATCGGCGACCTGCCCGGCGACATGAACGCCTGGGACAAGCTCCAGCTCGGCTGGCTCGACTACGACGTCGCCGAGGCGGGCGTGAAGTCCACCCACAAGCTGGGCGTGGCGGAGTACAACACCGAGAACCCGCAGGCCGTCGTCGTCGTCCTGCCGGAGAAGACGGTCACCACCGACGTCGTCACCCCGGCGCAGGGCGCCACCCAGTGGTGGAGCGGCAGCGGTGACGACCTGCGCAACACCCTGACCCGCTCGGTCGACCTGACCGGCACGTCGTCCGCCTCCCTGTCCCTCGACGGCTGGTGGGACATCGAGACCGACTACGACTACCTCTACACCGAGGTGTCCACCGACGGCACCAACTGGACGCCGATCGACGGCACGCTGGCCGACGGCTCCGCCATCCCGCGCGACGGCAGCGGCAAGCCCGCCCTCACCGGCACGGTCGACGCCTACCAGAAGCTGACGTTCCCGCTGGACGCCTACGCCGGCCAGAACATCGGCCTGCGCTTCCGCTACGCCACCGACGGCGGCGTGGCCCAGCTGGGCTTCGCGGCCGACCGAATCACCGTGACCGCCGACGGCGCGACCCTGTTCTCCGACGACGCGGAGACGGCGGACGCCGCCTGGACGGCCGACGGCTTCACCCGCGTCGGCGCGTCCATCACGGACGACTACGCCCAGTACTACATCGCCGAGAACCGCCAGTACGTGTCGTACGACAAGACCCTCAAGGTCGGCCCGTACAACTTCGGCTTCTCGACGACCCGTCCGGACTGGGTGGAGCACTACCCGTACCAGAACGGCCTGTTGATCTGGAAGTGGGACACCTCCCAGGCGGACGACAACACCAGCCAGCACCCCGGCGAGGGCCTGATCCTGCCGGTCGACGCCCACCCCACGGCGCTGAAGTGGTCCGACGGCACCCTGATGCGCAACCGCATCCAGGCCTTCGACTCGACCTTCAGCCAGTACCCGACCGACGCGATCACGCTGCACAAGGCCGACGTCGCCACGAAGATCAAGGCGCGTCCCGGCGTCCCGGTCTTCGACGACGGCGCCTCGAGCTACTACGACGCGTCGAACCCGCTGGCCGGCGTCAAGGTCACTGACACCGACACCTCGATCAAGATCGTCAACGAGCCCCTGAGCGGCTCGACGATCACGGTCAAGGTCGGACCGTCGGCGAACTAGTCGACGTCTTCGCAGGTCAGACGCGTATCGGCGGCGACCCCTGGCGGGTCGCCGCCGATCGTGTTTAGGTGCGTCCTGTGACTTCGTTATTGACACCCGCATCGACACCGACACGCACGGGGGTGTGACCGCATGGCCGCAGGAGGCTTCTGCAAGCTGCCCGACGGCTCCGTGGTGGTGGCACTGAACCTGCCCAGCCCCACCGCCGACGGCACCACCGCGGACCCCGGCTCCGCCGTGGGAGTGCGCGTCCTCGTCCTCGCCCGCAACCGCGCCCGGGCCCTGACCCGGCTGCGCAACCTGGGCCTGCGCGCCGTCTACCTGCGCGGCAACGCGGCGCCACCGACCCCGGACGAGATCACCGCGGTCCTGCACCACCCTGACGGCCTGATATGGCGGGCCGCCCCCGGCGGTGCCGCCGCCACGGCCCCCGAGCTGTGGCGCCCGATCCGCTCCCTGCTGAGGAGCCCGGCACCCCAGCCGTGAGCCCGGGCCGCGGCCCGGCGCCTGGCGGGCGTCCGGGGGCCCCTGGCCCCTACTGCACCACCGGCTTCCCGGACAGCTCCACGCCCGCCTCCCGCAGCTCCTCCAGCGCCCGCTCGGTGGTCTGCGCGGCCACCCCGGCCGTCAGGTCGAGCAGGACCTGCGTGCGGAAGCCCTCCCGGGCCGCGTCCAGCGCGGTCGCCCGCACGCAGTGGTCGGTGGCGATGCCGACGACGTCCACCTCGTCGATCTCCCGCGCCCGCAGCCAGTCGCCCAGCTTGACGCCGTTCTCGTCGGCGCCCTCGAATCCGCTGTACGCGGCCGCGTAGGCGCCCTTGTCGAAGACGGCGTCGATGGCGCCGGAGGCGACCGCCGGGGCGAAGTTCGGGTGGAAGCCCACGCCCTCGGTGCCCGCGACGCAGTGCGCGGGCCAGGAGTGGACGTAGTCGGGGTTGTCGGCGAAGTGGCCGCCGGGCGCGACGTGGTGGTCGCGGGTGGCCACGACGTGCCGGTAACCGGCGGGGGCCTGCCCGATCAGCTCGGTGATCGCGGCGGCGACGTCGGCGCCCCCGGACACCGCCAGGCTGCCCCCCTCGCAGAAGTCGTTCTGCACGTCTACGACGATCAAGGCGCGGCGCATGGTGGGTGTCCTTCGACTATGGGTGACGGTACGAGCCTAGAGACTTCGGCGGCGGGAGGGGAGGGGCGCGACCCGAGCGCGTGGCGGCACAGGGCCCGCGTGGCGGCACAGGGCCCGGGCCGGCAGGTCCGGGCCGACAGGGCCTAGTTACCCGAGCGCGCCTGGACGTACTCCGTGGGGATGACGGGTTCCCCGCGCGAGAGCTGGGTCGCGGACATCGGCAGGCCGGCCCGGGCGGCGAGGTGCCGGTCGCGGGCGACGTCCAGGGACTCCCGGCCGACGACCTCGCCGTCCTTGACCAGCTCGGCGAGGAGCTGCCGGCCGGCCAGCCCGTCGGGGACCGGGCCGGTGCCGACGACCTCGGCCTCCGCCACCCCGTCCGCGTCCAGCCGCCGGGCGGCCCACTTGCGCCCGCCGACGGAGGTCTTGCCGCCGGTCGACTTCTTCGCCACGGCCACCAGCGGCGCCTTCGGGTCGGTCGACTCGGCGCGGGCGACCAGCTTGTAGACCATGGAGGCCGTCGGGTGCCCGGAGCCGGTCACCAGCTGGGTGCCGACGCCGTACGCGTCCACCGGGGCCGCCGCCAGCGAGGCGATGGCGTACTCGTCGAGGTCCGAGGTCACGACGATCCGCGTCCCCGTCGCGCCCAGCTCGTCGAGCTGCTGGCGCACCCGGTGGGCGACGAGCAGCAGGTCGCCGGAGTCGATGCGCACCGCGCCCAGTCCGGGCCCGGCGACCTCCACCGCCGTACGGACGGCCTCGGCGACGTCGTAGGTGTCCACGAGCAGGGTCGTGCCCGCGCCCAGCGAGTCCACCTGGGCCCGGAAGGCGTCGCGTTCGGCGTCGTGCAGGAGGGTGAAGGCGTGGGCGCTCGTGCCCACGGTGGGGATGCCGTAGCGGAAGCCGGCGGCGAGGTCGGAGGTGGTGGCGAAGCCGCCGACGTACGCGGCGCGCGAGGCGGCGACGGCGGCCAGCTCGTGGGTGCGGCGGGCGCCCATCTCGATCAGCGGGCGCCCACCGGCCGCGGAGGCCATGCGGGAGGCGGCCGCGGCGATCGCGGAGTCGTGGTTGAGGATGGACAGGATCACCGTCTCCAGCAGCACGCACTCGGCGAAGGAGCCCTCCACCCGCATGATCGGCGAGCCCGGGAAGTACACCTCGCCCTCCGGGTAGCCCCAGATGTCACCCGAGAAGCGGTACGAGGCCAGCCAGTCCAGCGTCTCGTCGTCGACGATCGACCGCTCGCGCAGGAAGCCCAGGACCCCCGGGTCGAAACGGAAGTTCTCCACGGCGTCCAGCACGCGTCCGGTGCCCGCCACCACGCCGTAGCGCCGCCCCTCCGGCAGCCGGCGGGTGAAGACCTCGAACACGCTGCGCCGCCCGGCCGTTCCCGCTTTCAGGGCGGCCTGCAGCATCGTCAACTCGTACTGGTCCGTGAAGAGCGCCGTCGAGGGAACGTCCACCGGCAGCCCAAGGTCCGCTGTGTTCATGGCAAGGATGGTACTCCCTTCTCGTCGGTGTGACGATTTCCGGGGGGCGTGGCAGCATGGTTCGTGTGACGTCACCCGCTCCCCTTGAGATCGAACGCACCGAGTCGGCGGAGGAGGTCTTCGCCGTACCCGAGCCGGACGTCCCCTGGGTCACGATCGTCCACAATGACCCGGTCAACCTCATGAGCTATGTGACGTACGTCTTCCAGACGTACTTCGGCTACCCGAAGGACAAGGCCACCAAGCTCATGCTCGACGTCCACCACAAGGGCCGGGCGGTCGTCTCCAGCGGAACCCGCGAGGAGATGGAACGCGACGTGCAGGCGATGCACGGCTACGGTCTGTGGGCCACCCTCCAGCAGGACCGGAAGTAGTCACCTCACTGATGCCAGGACACTTCGAACCGCTCTCCGGCGGCGGCGCGGCCGTCGCGCTCGACGACGTCGAGATCTCCATCATCCGGTCGCTGGCCGTGCAGCTCCTGGAGCTGATCGGCCCCGGCCCCGCCGAGGACGCCTCCCGCGACCCGCTCGCCGAACTCTTCGCCGAGGGCCCGAGCGAACCGCCCGCCGACCCGGTCCTCAAGCGGCTCTTCCCCGACGCCTACACCGACCCCGAGGCGGCCCCGGGACCCCGGGAGGCGGAGGAACGGCGGACGCGCTCCGCCGAGTTCCGCCGGTACACCGAGAACGACCTGCGGGCCGGCAAGCGCGAGAACGCCCTGGCCGTGGTGCGCTCCCTGGACGCGCTGTCGGTCGAGGAGGAGGGCGCGGCGGTGCTGAAGCTGTCGCCCGACGAGTCCCGGCAGTGGCTCGGCGCCCTGAACGACCTGCGGCTGGCGATCGGGTCCCGGCTGGAGATCGCCGACGACGAGGACACCGACCTCCTCTACCGGCTGCCGGACGAGGACCCGCGCAAGCCGATGGTGATGGCGTACCTGTGGCTGGGCGGGCTCCAGGAGACGCTCCTGACCACGCTGATGCCGTGATCGTGAGGGTCTTCGGCCTCCTGGTGAGGGTCTTGTCCTCGTGAGGGTTCCGTCCTCGTGAGGGTTCCGTCCTGACGTGTGACGATTCCGTGTTCGCTCAGCGGACACTCAAATCCGGATAACGATCGCGTCACCGCGACAACCTTCTTTGACCCTTTCGGGTGCTGTTTGTCCGCTTCTTCCTGTGCCGTGCGTCATATTTCGTACGGGTGATCACTGTTGCGGCCGTGATAAATCTTCACGACCGCCCGGCGAACACCACCCGAATGTTCGGCCGGGTGCGCCACCGAGCCGGCGGATCGCCGGCCAGGCACGAGCGGGCCCGTGAGGCCCGCTCAGCTCCATCATTTCCGGGGGGATCGAGACCCGATCCGAGGCCGACGAAGGCCCGGGTCGGCATGGAGAAAGGCGCACCACCACATGACCTCCGCTCAGGTCGACACGGAAAAGGCCCCCGAAGAGCCGGAAGAGGGGTACGAGCGCGGCCTCGGCAGTCGCCAGGTCCAGATGATCGCCATCGGCGGCGCCATCGGCGTCGGCCTGTTCCTGGGGGCCGGGGCGAACATCGCCAAAGCGGGCCCCAGCCTGATCTTCATGTACGCCCTCGCCGGTGTGATCATCTTCTTCATCATGCGGGCGCTCGGCGAGCTCCTGCTCTACCGCCCGGTCTCGGGTTCGTTCGCGGAGTACTCCCGCGAGTTCCTCGGCCCGTTCTTCGGCTACTTCACCGGCTGGACGTACTGGCTGATGTGGGTCGTCACCGGCATGGCCGAGCTGACGGCCGCCGCGATCTACGTCAACTACTGGTTCCCGGCCATTCCCCAGTGGGTGACGGCCCTGGTCTTCCTGGTGGTCCTCTTCGGGGTCAACCTGATCTCCGTGAAGCTCTTCGGCGAGCTGGAGTTCTGGTTCTCGATGGTCAAGGTCACCGCCCTCATCGGCATGATCGTGATCGGCCTCGGTGTCCTCACCTTCGGCTTCAGCTCCGCCGGTGACACCGCCGCCGTCTCCAACCTGTGGGCCTTCGACGGCTTCTTCCCCAACGGCATCGGCTCGTCCCTGATGACCCTCCAGGGCGTCATGTTCGCCTACCTCGCCGTCGAGCTGGTCGGTGTCACGGCCGGCGAGTCCGAGAACCCGGAGAAGACCCTCCCCAAGGCGATCAACACGCTCCCGTGGCGCATCGCCCTCTTCTACGTCGGCGCCCTCACCGTCATCCTGTGCGTGGTCAAGTGGACCGAGTTCGCGCCGGGCGTCAGCCCCTTCGTCGCCGCCTTCGCCAAGATCGGCATCCCGGCCGGCGCCGCCATCGTCAACTTCGTCGTGCTGACCGCGGCCCTCTCCTCCTGCAACTCCGGCATGTACTCCACCGGCCGCATGCTGCGGAACCTGGCCGACAGCGGCGAGGCCCCGGCGGCGTTCCGGCGGCTGTCCGCCTCCAAGACCCCGGCCTTCGGCATCACGGTCTCGGTCCTCTTCATGGGCATCGGCGTCATCCTCAACTACATCGTCCCGGAGAAGGCGTTCGGCTACGTCACCTCCGTCGCCACCGCCGCCGGCATCTGGACCTGGCTGATGATCCTGATCAGCCACGTCCTCTACCGCCGCGCGGTCGACGCGGGCCGGCTGCCCGCCTCCTCCTTCCCGGCGCCGGGCGGCGCGGTGTGCTCCTACATCGCCATCGCGTTCCTGCTCTTCGTCACCGGCCTGATCGCCTACGACGCCGACTCCCGCGTCTGCCTCTACGTGATGGCCGGCTGGGCCGCCGCCCTCGCGGCCGGCTGGGCCGTGCTGAAGTCCCGCAGCCCCGAGGTCACCGGGCGCCGCGAGGCGGCCCCGAAGAAGGTGGGCTGACCCGCCACCGCGGGACGTCCGGCCGGAGGGGACACACGCCGACCCACGCGGTGCCCCCTCCGCCCGCCGCTCAGGACGTCCGCCATGTGGGCCGCCCCGTACCGCCCCTCGGTACGGGGCGGCCCCTCTGCTTATCCTGGCGACCATGCTGACCATCACCCAGGACCTCGTCGACCGGATCGTCGCGCACGCGCGCAAGGACCACCCCGACGAGGCGTGCGGCGTCGTCGCCGGCCCGGCGGGCTCGGACCGCCCCGAGCGCTTCATCCCGATGCTCAACGCGGCCATGTCGCCCACGTTCTACGAGTTCGACTCCGGTGACCTGCTGAAGCTCTACCGGGAGATGGACGACCGCGACGAGGAGCCGGTGATCGTCTACCACTCCCACACCGCGACGGAGGCCTACCCCTCCCGCACCGACATCTCCTACGCCAACGAGCCCGGCGCCCACTACGTCCTCGTCTCCACCGCCGACACCGACGGCGCCGGCGAGTTCCAGTTCCGCTCCTTCCGCATCGTCGAGGGCGAGGTCACCGAGGAGGAGGTCCGCGTCGTCGAGGCGTACTGACGCCCGTCGCGCGGACGGCACGCGGACGGCGCGCGTACGGAGGGGACGCGTGCCGACGGCGGGTCCGCGCGGTGTCCGCCGGACCCGTCCCACCAGGGCGGTCTCATTTTCCGGCCGGATTCCGTCCACCATGTGGAATCACCCTCGGGTAGCCCGAGGGGGAATCGATACGATGAGCCCATGGTTTTCAACGACGTGAGCGACAGGACGCCGGGCACGCTGCTCGTGGCGCGGCTGCACGTCGACCTGTGCAGGCTCGCCAGCGCCATCTGTTGACGCTTTCCCTGCCGCCGCACGGCTCGTGAGCCGCGGCGCGACGCACGACCCTCCGTACTGCGCAGCCGCGCGCTTACCGACCTGACCACTCCCCGACAGGAGCCCTGAGCCATGGCCATCGAGGTCCGCATCCCGACCATCCTCCGCCAGTACACCGACGGTCAGAAGGCGGTGGAGGGCAGCGGTGCCACCCTCGCCGACCTGTTCGCCGACCTCGAGACCCGGCACGCGGGCATCCAGGCCCGCATCGTGGACGACGGCCAGCTGCGCCGCTTCGTCAACGTCTACCTGAACGACGAGGACGTCCGTTTCGTCGACGGCATCAACACCAAGCTGACCGACGGCGACACCGTGACCATCCTGCCGGCCGTGGCCGGCGGCATGGCCTGACAGGCCGCTGACACCCATGCGTTACGACTCCCCGTTGGCCGCGGTGGGCAACACCCCTCTGGTGCGCCTGCCGCGGCTGTCGCCGTCCGCCGACGTCCGCATCTGGGCCAAGCTGGAGGACCGCAATCCCACCGGCTCGGTCAAGGACCGTCCCGCCCTGCACATGATCGAGCAGGCGGAGAAGGACGGCCGCCTCACACCCGGCTGCACCATCCTCGAGCCGACCAGCGGCAACACCGGCATCTCCCTCGCCATGGCGGCCAAGCTCAAGGGCTACCGCATGGTCTGCGTGATGCCCGAGAACACCTCGCAGGAGCGCCGCGACCTGCTCGGCATGTGGGGCGCGCAGATCATCTCCTCCCCGGCCGCCGGCGGCTCCAACACCGCTGTGCGGGTCGCCAAGGAGCTGTCCGCCGAGCACCCCGACTGGGTCATGCTCTACCAGTACGGCAACCCGGACAACGCGGGCGCCCACTACGCGACGACGGGCCCGGAGATCCTCGCCGACCTCCCCTCCGTCACGCACTTCGTGGCCGGCCTCGGCACCACCGGCACCCTCATGGGCGTCGGCCGCTACCTGCGCGAGCACAAGCCGGACGTCAGGATCGTGGCCGCCGAGCCGCGCTACGACGACCTGGTCTACGGCCTGCGCAACCTCGACGAGGGCTTCGTCCCCGAGCTGTACGACGCCTCCGTCCTCACCACCCGCTTCTCCGTCGGCTCGGCGGACGCGGTCACCCGCACCCGGGAGCTGCTCCAGCAGGAGGGCATCTTCGCGGGCGTCTCCACCGGCGCGGCGCTGCACGCCGCGATCGGCGTCGGCAAGAAGGCCGTGCAGGCCGGCGAGGACGCCGACATCGTCTTCGTCGTGGCCGACGGCGGCTGGAAGTACCTCTCCACCGGCGTCTACACGGCGGCCACCACGGAAGAGGCCATCGAGACGCTCCAGGGCCAGCTCTGGGCGTGAGCCGCCGCGGGCCTCACGTCGTCAGGTGACGGACCTGGTCCCACAGGACCGGGTCCACCACACCCACCCGGCGGCGGAAGTTCCGCACCGGGACCTGGCGCAGCTCGTCCGTCTCCAGGAAGCTCGGACGCCCCCGCGCGTCCCCGACGGCGCCCGGCGGCAGCGGGATCACCCCCGACCGCACATCGCGGTACCGGCTGGTGATCTTCGCGACCGTCACCCGGTCACCGCGCACCACCAGCACCAGACACGGCCGGTCCTTTGCGCCCGGCCCGTCCTCGTAGGGCACGTTCGCCCACCAGATCTCCGCCGGCTGCGGCCGCCCCGCCGCACCCCGGCCGCGCCCCGCCGGGCCGCGGCCCCGCGCCGGCCGCCCCGGGGGCCGGGACCTCCGCCCCTTGGGCCGCCGGCCGCGTCCCCAGCCGTCGACGAGCGTGGCGACCAGCGCGAGCAGCACCACCGCCGCGAGCGCCAGCCACCAGGACGTGTCCATGGACACGACGTTACCGGCGCACCCGCGACCGTGCGCGCCCTCTCGCGCGCCCCATACGCCCCGCGTCCAGCCGAACCGGTGACACCACAGGTGAGTTCGCCCACAACGGCCCCTGGCGGAGGAGCGACCGGACGTTTCGCGCCTTACGCTCGACGGACCGCACGACCCCCGTCGCCCCTCTCCCGACCGTTCGTATCACGATCTTTCCCCGGTGTTCCGTCTTCTTCGGTTCCCGCCAGCGGAGGTTCCTGCTCTATGAAGCTCACCGTCGTCGGCTGCTCGGGGTCGTTTCCGTCCGTGGAATCGGCCTGCTCGAGCTACCTCGTCGAGGCCGACGGCTTCAGGCTGCTTCTCGACATGGGCAACGGCGCCCTGGGCGAGCTGCAGCGCCACTGCGGTCTCTACGACCTCGACGCGATCTTCCTGAGTCATCTGCACGCCGACCACTGCATCGACATGTGCGCGTACTTCGTGGCGCGCTACTACCGCCACGACGGCGGACGCTGCGACCCCCTCCCGGTCCACGGCCCCGAGGGCACCGAGCACCGCCTCACCACGGCCTACGCCGACACCCCCTCGGCCTCCTCGATGAGCGAGGTCTTCGACTTCCACACGGTCAAGCCCTCCACCTTCGACATCGGCCCCTTCACGGTCCACACCGAACGCGTGGTCCACCCCGTGGAGGCGTACGGCATCCGCATCGAGCACGGCGGCAGGACCCTGACCTACTCCGGTGACACCGGCGTCAGCGCCGCCCTCGACGAACTCGCCCGCGACAGCGACCTGTTCCTGTGCGAGGCCGCCTTCACGCACGGCAAGGAGGACATCCCCGACGTGCACCTCAACGGCCGCGAGGCCGGTGAGACGGCGGCCCGCGCCGGTGCCCGCCGCCTGCTCCTCACCCACATCCCGCCGTGGACCGACCCGCAGATCAACCTCGCGGACGCGCGGGCGGTGTTCGACGGCCCGGTGGAGCTGGCCGTTCCCCGGATGTCGTACCAGGTCTGACCCCCTGGAACACGACGAAGGCCCCCGGAGCGGTTCAGGGCTCCGGGGGCCTTCGCGCACGGTCAGGACACGGCTCACGCCTTCGTGAGGTCCTCGACCTCCTCCTCGGGCTCGCGGCCCGGGGTGGTGAGGTCGAACCGGATGATCGCGAAGCGGAAGACCACGTAGTAGATCACCGCGAAGACCAGGCCGATGGGGATGATCAGCCAGGGCTTGGTGGCGAGGTTCCAGTTCAGGGCGTAGTCGATCAGACCCGCCGAGAAGTTGAAGCCGGCATGGACGCCGAGGGCCCAGGTGACGGCCATGGAGAGCGCGGTCAGCAGGGCGTGGATCACGTACAGCAGGGGCGCGATGAACATGAAGGAGAACTCGATCGGCTCCGTCACGCCCGTGACGAACGAGGTCAGCGCCAGCGAGACCATCATGCCCGTCACGGCCTTGCGGCGCTCGGGCCGGGCGGTGTGCGCGATGGCGAGCGCGGCGGCCGGCAGACCGAACATCATGATCGGGAAGAAGCCGGACTGGAACATGCCGGCGGAGGGGTCGCCGTTCAGGTAGCGCGTGATGTCGCCGTGCACGACGTCGCCGGCCGCGTTGGTGAAGTCACCGATCTGGAACCAGGCGACGGTGTTCACGAACTGGTGCATGCCGATCGGGATCAGAGCCCGGTTGATGGCACCGAAGATGCCCGCGCCCGCGGCGCCGAGCCCGGTCATCCACTCGCCGAAGTCGGTGATGACCCCACCGATCGGCTCCCAGACCAGACCGAAGAAGACACCGACCACGAGACCGACGAAGGCCATGATGATCGGCACCAGCCGGCGGCCGTTGAAGAAGCCGAGCCAGTCGACGAGCCGGGTGCGGTAGAAGCGCTGCCAGAGCACCGCCGACAGCAGACCCATGACGATGCCGCCGAGCACACCCGGGTTGTTGTACGTCGCGGCTATGTCCTTGCCCGCCTGGATCTTCTCCTCGGTGACGGGGAAGGCCTGGAGGACCCTGCTGTAGACGAGGAAGCCGACGAGCGCGGCGAGGGCGGTGGAGCCGTCCGACTTCTTGGCGAAGCCGATGGCGACACCGATGCAGAACAGCAGCGGGAGGTTGCCGAGGATGGCGTCGCCCGCCTCGGCGAACACCGTGGCGACCTTGCCCCAGCCGAGACCGTCCTTGCCGAACACGTCATCGGCGCCGAGCCGCACCATGATGCCCGCGGCGGGCAGTACCGCGACGGGCAGCTGCAGGCTGCGGCCGACCTTCTGCAGGCCCTGGAACAGGCCGGATCCCCACTTCTTCGTGGGGGCCGCCGTGGGCGCGGTGGCGGTGCTCATAGACTCCTCCATCGGAACATGGTCTACACCACCAAGTGGTGTAGACCATGTTGTAGCACGATGAAGGCCACATAAGGAACCCGCCGAAAGCGCAACCGGAACGCCACGCTCAGCGCCCTGACAGACCCCTCTCAGCGCCCCGTTTCTCACGCCTTGGTGACGTCCTCGCGCTCCTCCTCCGGCTCACGCCCCGGCGTCCTCAGATCGAACCTCGTGATCGCGAAACGGAACACCACGTAATAGAGGAGCGCGAAACACAGACCGATCGGAATGATCGCCCACGGCCTGGTCGCCAGATTCCAGTTGATGACGTAATCGATGAGCCCGGCGGAGAAACTGAACCCGTCGTGCACCCCCAACGCCCAGGTCACCGCCATCGACACACCCGTCAGCACCGCGTGGATCACGTACAGCGCCGGCGCCACGAACAGGAACGAGTACTCCAGCGGCTCGGTGATACCGGTCACGAACGACGTCAGCGCCACCGACAGCATCAGACCGCCCACCTCCTTGCGGCGCTCCGCACGGGCACAGTGGGTGATGGCCAGAGCCGCCGCCGGCAACGCGAACATCATGATCGGAAAGAAGCCCGAGGTGAACTGACCCGCGTCCGGATCACCCGCCAGGAACATGTTGATGTCACCGTGCACCACCGTCCCGTCCGGCTTGGTATAGCTCCCGAACTGGAACCAGATGGGCACGTTCAGGAACTGATGCAGCCCCACCACCAGCAACGCGCGGTTCGCCAGACCGAACACACCCGCACCCCAGGAACCCGCGTCGCTCAACCAGTCACTGAAACTCTCCAGCCCCGCACCGATCGGCGGCCAGACCCACAGGCACAGCGCCGCGAACACGATGGCCACGAACGCCATGATGATCGGCACCAGCCGACGCCCGTTGAAGAAGCCGAGCCAGTCCACCAGCCGCGTCCGGTGGAAGCGCTGCCAGAACCAGGCCGCCGCCAGACCCATCACGATGCCACCGAACACACCCGGATTCTGATAGGTGAACGCCGCCACCGTGCCCTCGACCGTCTCCTGACAGCCGATGTCCACAACGGCCCTCGCCCCGTCCGGACAGTCCTCCGGAAACTGGCGCAACACGTTGTAATAGACGAGGAAACCCGCCACCGCCGCCAGCGCCGTCGAGCCGTCGGACTTCTTCGCCATACCGATGGCCACCCCCACACAGAACAGCAGGGGCAGCCCGAGCTGACCGTCGAGCAGCGCGCCCCCCGCGCCCGCCATCACCTTCGAGACGTCCGTCCAGCCCAGCCCCTCGTCGCCGAACACATCCGGCTGACCCAGCCGGTTGAGGATGCCGGCCGCCGGCAGCACCGCGATCGGCAACTGCAGACTGCGCCCCATCTTCTGCAACCCCTGGAACACGCTGTTCCAGCGCGCGCGCCCGGGACGCACCCCGGTGTCGGCGCTCTCGGCACTCATGGTTTGGCGACCGCCTGTCAGGTGGTGTAGACCAACTACGGACCGTTTCGCTGCTGTGCCGTCATCCTCGGACACACACAGCGCGATCGCTCGCGAAACTGGGCCGACTGTGGGTTACTGCGACACAACTGATCGCATCAGGGAATCAGGGAGACGGAACATGGCCAGCAAGCTCACCGGCAAGGCCGAGAAGATCGTCGCCGGACTCGGTGGCATCGACAACATCGAGGAGATCGAGGGCTGCATCACCCGCCTGCGCACCGAGGTGACCGACCCCTCACTGGTCGACGAGACCGCCCTGAAGGCCGCCGGCGCCCACGGCGTCGTCAAGATGGGCACCGCCATCCAGGTCGTCATCGGCACCGACGCCGACCCCATCGCCGCGGAGATCGAAGACATGATGTGAACCGCCCCCACCCGCCACAGGGGCCCCTCCCACCACGCGAAGGGCCCCTCCACCGGTACGGCTAGGCTCAGCGGCATGTCTCGCATCGACGGCCGCACCCCCGAACAGCTCCGCCCCGTCACCCTCGAACGCGGCTGGAGCAAGCACGCCGAGGGCTCCGTCCTCGTCTCCTTCGGCGACACCAAGGTCTTCTGCACCGCCTCCGTCACCGAAGGCGTCCCCCGCTGGCGCAAGGGCAGCGGCGAGGGCTGGGTCACCGCCGAATACTCCATGCTCCCCCGCTCCACCAACACCCGCGGCGACCGCGAAGCCGTCAAGGGCAGGATCGGCGGCCGCACCCACGAGATCTCCCGCCTCATCGGCCGCTCCCTGCGCGCCGTCGTCGACTACAAGGCACTCGGCGAGAACACCATCGTCCTCGACTGCGACGTCCTCCAGGCCGACGGCGGCACCCGCACCGCCGCCATCACCGGCGCCTACGTCGCCCTCGCCGACGCCGTCGCCTGGGCCCAGCGCAAGAAGCTGGTCAAGGCCGGCCGCCAGCCCCTCACCGGCACCGTCTCCGCCGTCTCGGTCGGCATCGTCGACGGCGTCCCGCTCCTCGACCTCTGCTACGAGGAGGACGTCCGCGCCGAGACCGACATGAACGTCGTCTGCACCGGCGACGGCCGCTTCGTCGAGGTCCAGGGCACCGCCGAAGCCGAGCCCTTCGCCCGCGACGAGCTCAACACCCTCCTCGACCTCGCCGTTTCCGGCTGCGCCGAACTCACTGTCCTTCAGCGCACCGCCCTTGATACCGTCCTCGAAAAGTAAAGACCACACCAAGACGGGCGGCCGGGACGAGCAACCGGGCCGCCCGCCCTCGCGTCCCTACCGGTACGGGCGAACGGCTCACCGCCGCACGCCCGGCCAGACAGCACACGGGGGCCCTTGGGGGCTGAGCAAGGGGAGGACCACCACCATGGCCGAGAGCCGACGCCGCCGTCGCCGTACCGCCGTCGCCGCCGCGATAGCCGCCGCCGCGCTGACGGCCGTCACCGTCACCGGCTGCGACGCCGTCAACAAGGCACTCGACTGCGTCGAGACCGCCGACGCCGTCGCCGACGCCGTCACCGACCTCCAACAGGCCGTCGACAGCGCCGCCGACGACCCCACCCAGACCCAGGAAGCCATCGAGGCCATCGGCAACAGCCTCGACAAGATCGACAGCGAGACCGGCGACGCCGACCTCGACCAGGCCACCGAAGACCTCCGGCGCGCCCTCACCGACGTCACCACCGCCATCCAGAACGGCGACGAGACCCCCGACATCAGCGGCGTCACCGACGCGGCCGGCGAACTGACCAAGGTCTGCACCTCCTAGACCGCACCACGGGCCTCCCGGCCGGGGCTGGATACTGAACGGCATGACCCGCCTGATCCTCGCCACCCGCAACGCCGGAAAGATCACCGAACTCAGGTCGATCCTCGCCGACGCAGGCCTGCCCCACGACCTCGTCGGCGCGGACGCCTACCCCGACGTCCCCGACGTCAAGGAGACCGGCGTCACCTTCGCCGAGAACGCCCTGCTCAAGGCCCACGCCCTCGCCCAGGCCACCGGCCTGCCCGCCGTCGCCGACGACTCCGGCCTCTGCGTCGACGTCCTGAACGGCGCCCCCGGCATCTTCTCCGCCCGCTGGGCAGGCCGCCACGGCGACGACCAGGCCAACCTCGACCTCCTGCTCGCCCAGCTCTCCGACATCGCCGACGAACACCGCGGCGCCCACTTCGCCTGCGCGGCGGCGCTCGCCCTGCCCGACGGCACGGAACGGGTGGTGGAGGGACAGCTCAGGGGCGTCCTGCGCCACACCCCCGCCGGCACCAACGGCTTCGGCTACGACCCGATCCTCCAGCCGGACGGCGAGACCCGCACCTGCGCGGAACTGACGCCCGCGGAGAAGAACGCGATCAGCCACCGGGGGAAGGCGTTCCGGGGGCTGGTGCCGGTGGTGCGGGAGTTGTTGGGCTGAGCCCAGAGATCAGGCCCCGCACCTTGGAATCGAAGATGCGGGGCCTGTTTTTCCTGTGAGCCCGGTGGGACTTGAACCCACGACATACCGGATCTAAACCGGCATCCTCTTGCCAGCTGGGATACGGGCCCGCAGCGTTGCCTACTCTACTGGGCGCTGCGGGCCTTTCGCTGTCGACTGCCCCCTCTGCACCAGGTACTGGTGACCGCATGACAGTTGGGGCAGAGCAACCGCAGATTTTCTTGTCGGTCGTCCGCCCAGTCCCCGTTGATGTGATCGACCTCCAGCGTCATGGGCTTGCCGAGCCACTCGGGGCCGATCCCGCAACGGGCGCACTCCTCGCTTACACCGACAGCGAGCAGTGCGCGGCGGATGCGCCGTGTCGCCGTCCGATGGGGGCGGTTGTGCCGTACGAGTACCTCCTCCGGCCGCATGGCGGTCGTGCCGGGCCTGCCTCGCGCATGAGCCTGTCCCAGGAAGTGTGAGGTGGTGATCTGGTACTCGGCGATCCATCTGCGTAACTGCCCGCGTTGCGAACCGTTGCCGGGGCGACCCAGGCGGCGCAGCACTTCTGCGAGGGAGGTCGACTCGGCGACCGCCATGCGCAGCTCATCGGGCGTGGGGTGGGGCAGCCTGCACCACTTGCGCTTGGCCTCCGGCGGGCTGCTGGTCATGAGGTGCGCCCCTTGCCGCGTCCCCGGTAACTATCGGTCGTCGAATGGCAGTTGGGGCAGAGCAGTCGGAGGTTCTCGATCCGGTTGTTCCGCCAGTTGCCATCCATGTGATCAACCTCGAGGGGGAGCGGTTCCCCGAGCCACACGGGCTCGGTCCCACACAGGGCGCAGTGCTCCTCCACACCCAGCTCACGCATCGCTCGCTTCAGCCGGCTGCTCGGAACCCGCGTGGCGTGCGTCGAAGTGTCCTCGGAAAGCACCTCCTCGGCTGTCCGGCGGCGCTGGTTGTACCGCTGGCGCTCCGTGCGGACCACCGGCGAGAAATGCGAGGTGTCGATGCCGTAAGCCTTGATGCGTCGGGAGATGTGCGTGTGATGGCCGCCGACCATCTCGAGCCCGAGCCGTCGCAGGACATCGTTGACACTCGTCGACGCCGCCACGACGGGCTCAAGAACCTCCCTTGTCCACTTGGCTCCCTCCCGTTCGAAGTGCGACACGTCTACCTCAAGCTTCTTCATCCGCTCGTAGACGTACCGCCGTTTCCAACCTTTCGGATCTACCCCCAACCTGCGGCACGCCTCGGACAACGTCCGAGCCCCCCGAGCCGCCTCCTCCAGCCGCTCCTTCGTGTACGCACTGGCCCCCATCGTTCCCCTCCGTTTCCGGCCACCTGTTCGTGGCTCGCATGGAGTAACGAACCGCTTATCGGACGGTCACGCCCGGAAAGTGAAACGGCCCGCCTCGGGGCACTCTGAGGCGGGCCGTTCGGCAAGGGCGAGGGGGGTCAGATCGCCAGGTCCTTGATGATCTTGGCTACGTGGCCCGTCGCGCGGACGTTGTACAGGGCGCGTTCGACCTTGCCCTCCTCGTCCACGACGATCGTCGAGCGGATGACGCCCAGGTAGGTCTTGCCGTAGTTCTTCTTCTCGCCGAAGGCGCCGTAGGCGTCGAGGACCTTCTTGTCGGGGTCGGCCAGCAGGGTGACCTTCAGGGATTCCTGCTCGCGGAACCTGCCGAGCTTCTCGGGGCTGTCGGGGGAGATGCCGATGACGTCGTACCCGGCGCCGGTCAGCAGCTCCAGGTTGTCGGTGAAGTCGCAGGCCTGCTTCGTGCAGCCGGGGGTCAGGGCCGCCGGGTAGAAGTACACGATGACCTTGCGGCCCTTGTGGTCCGACAGGGACACCTCGTTGCCGTCGGCGTCGGGGAGGGTGAAGGCGGGGGCCACGTCCCCGGGCTGGAGTCGCTCGCTCATCGGACCAGCGTAACCGGGGGTCCTGGCGGTGCGGGCGCACGTGGAGCTGACAGACTGTCCAGAGCAGCAACAGGCATCGGCGGACTTCGGAGGCCTTACCGTGGCGGACACGTCGGACACCAGAACCCCGGCGCAGATCGAGGCGGACATCAGGCGCCGCCGTGAAGTGCTGGCCGAGACGCTCGACGAGATCGGGGTGCGGGTGCATCCGAAGACGATCGTCGGGGACGCCAAGGCCAAGGTCGTCGCCAATGTCGATCACACGCTCGGGAGGGCCTACGTCCAGGTCAACCGGGTGGTGAGCGATGTGAAGGCGCAGTTCGTGGACGAGGGGGGCGCGCCCCGGCTGGAGCGGGTGGTGCCGGTCGCCCTCGTGGTCGTCGGGCTCGTGGGGCTGCTGGCGCTGGGCCCCCGGCGTCGGAAGCGCTGACCCGGGCGAGTCCCGGTGCGGCCGAGGCAGGTAGGTTCAAGGCGTGAGCGGTAACAGAGACGTGCACAGCAGTCACCACGACAAGCTTCCCATCCGGATGCTCCACGACCGCGTTCTCGTGCGGCAGGACGCCGGCGAGGGCGAGCGGCGCTCCGGTGGCGGGATCCTGATCCCCGCCACGGCGGCCGTCGGCCGTCGGCTGGCGTGGGCCGAGGTGGTCGCGGTGGGGCAGAACGTGCGGACGGTGGAGACGGGCGACCGGGTCCTGTTCGATCCGGAGGACCGGGCGGAGGTGGAGGTGCGGGGTGTCGCGTACGTGCTGATGCGCGAGCGCGATCTGCATGCCGTGGCCGCGGACCGGTTCGAGGGGGCCGAGGACTCGACGGGTCTGTACCTGTAGATCGAAGGCCGACGTCGGGGAGGGGCTGGTGACCGTGGTCACCAGCCCCTCCCCGTCGTCGTTTGTTAGGTTGGGTGGGAGCCCGACGAGACGCGCCGTACCGGGATGTACGCGAAGACGACGCACGCCAGTGAAGAAGCGCTCGTCCGCGGAGGTGTCCCCATGGCCTGGGTCCTGCTCGTTGTCGCCGGTCTGCTGGAGGTCGGCTGGTCGGTCGGTATGAAGTACACCGACGGTTTCACCCGGCTCGTGCCCAGCGTGCTCACCGGCGCCGGGATCGTCGCCAGCATGCTGCTGCTGTCGTACGCGGCGAGGTCGCTGCCGATCGGTACCGCCTACGGCGTGTGGGTGGGGATCGGGGCGGCCGGGGCGGCGGTGCTCGGCATGGTGGTGCTGGGGGAGCCGGTCACCGCCGCCCGCGTCTTCTTCGTGTGTCTGCTGCTGGTCGCCGTCGTGGGGCTGAAGGCGACCTCCGGTCACTGACCGAGCGGGCGGCGGGTGGCGAGCTGGGGGCCGGTGCCGCCGTCGGAGGTTCCGCCGGTGCCGCCGTCGGTGGTGCCGCCGTCGGTCGTCGTCCCGCCGTCCGTGGTGTCTCCGGTGGTGCCGCCGGTCGTGGTGGAGCCCGTGGTGGTCGAGCCGCCGGTCGTCCCGCCGGTGGTGCCGCCGGTGGTGGTCGAGCCGGTGGTCGTGCCGCCGCCGGTGGTGGTGGAGCCGGTGGTGCCGCCGCTCGTGGTGGAGCCGTCGGTCTGGCTCTCCGTCCGGCCGGGGGTCTGGGTGTCCTGGCCGCCGGTGGCCGACTGGTCCTCGTCCTGGCCCTCGGTGGAGTCGTCCTGCGGGGTCTCGGAGGACGGCAGGGCGGTCTCCGCGGAGCCCTCCTGGAGCTGGAGGCTGAAGTCGGTGGCCGGGGTGCCCTTCAGGGCCTCCTTGGTGAACTGGGCCCAGATCTCCGTGGGGGCGCCGCCGCCGTTGACGCGGGCCAGGCCCATGGCGCCGTAGAGCGACTTGTGGGCGGCGGTGACCGGGTCCTGGCCCATGACGGAGATGACGGTGGCCAGGTCGGGGGTGTAGCCGGCGAACCAGGCGGCGGTGTCCTCCTCGGCGGTGCCGGTCTTGCCGGCGGCCGGGCGGCCCGCGGCCTGGGCGGCGGTCGCGGTGCCGTTCTGGACGACGCTGCGCAGGATCGAGGTGGTGGTGTCGGCGGCCTCGCGGCTGACGGCCTGCGTGGACTTCCGCGCGGGCAGCTCGATGACGTCCGAGCCGTCCTTGGTGACCTTCTCGATCAGGGTGTAGGTGCCGTGCTTGCCGTGGTTGGCGAGGGTCGCGTACGCCTCGGCCATGTCCAGGACGCTCGCGGTGGCCACGCCGAGCGCGATGGACGGGTACGGCTGGAGCTCGGGGGTGTCGGTGGGCAGGCCGAGGTCGATCGCGGTCTGCTTGACCTCGTCGGGGCCGACGTCGACGGCCATCTGCGCGTACACGGAGTTGACCGACTTGTCGGTGGCCTCGCGCACGGTGATGTCGCCGTAGGAGACGTCGTCCTCGTTGGCGGGGGCGTAGCCGCTGTTCCAGCCCTGGACGGAGCGCTTGTTGGTGCCGTCGTAGACGGTGTTGGGGGTGATGGTGCGGCCGTCCTGGGTGGCGGAGCCGTTGTCGACGGCGGAGGTGAAGACGAACGGCTTGAAGGTGGAGCCGACCTGGAAGTCCTGGCGGGTGGCGTTGTTCGTGTACTGCTTGACGTAGTCGATGCCGCCGTACATGGCGAGGACCTTGCCGGTCTTCGGGTCGACGGCGGCGCCGCCGGCGCGGACGTAGGTGTCGACCGTGCGGTCCTTGTCGAGCTTGGCCATCAGCTGGTCGTCGACGGCGTCGACGAGGGCGTCCTGCTTCTTCTTCTCCAGGGTGGTGGTGATGCGGTAGCCGCCGGCGTCGAGCTGGTCCTCGTCGACGACCTTGTTCTGGATCAGGTAGTCCTTGATGGCGCGGACGATGTAGCCGCGCTGGCCGGACATGCCGGTGTCGGCGCCGCTGGTCTCCTTGGGGGTGGGGAACTTCATGCCGGTGCGCTCGGACGCGCTGAGCCAGCCCTTGGTGACCATGCCGTCGAGGACGTAGTTCCAGCGGGCCTCTGCGGCCTTGTGGTTCTCCGGGTGGGCGATGACGTCGTACTCGCTGGGCGCGTTGAGCAGGGCGGCGAGGTAGGCGCCCTGGCCGGCGGTGAGGTCGGCGGCGTCGATGCCGTAGTAGGCCTGGGCGGCGGCCTGCATGCCGTAGGCGTTGCGGCCGAAGTAGCTGGTGTTGAGGTAGCCCTCGAGGATGTCGTTCTTGGACTGGGTGCGGTCCAGCTTGATCGCGATGAAGAACTCCTTCACCTTGCGGGTGACGGTCTGTTCCTGCGCGAGGTAGTAGTTCTTGACGTACTGCTGGGTGATGGTGGAGCCGGACTGCTTGCCCTTGCCCAGGGCGGTGTTCCAGCCGGCGCGGATCATCGCCTTGGGGTCGACGGCGGACTCGGTGTAGAAGTCGCGGTCCTCGGCGGCCAGGACGGCGTGCTGGGCGGCCTTGGAGATCTGGGCCAGGCCGACGTTCTCCCGGTTGACCTCGCCGTCGCGGGCGATCTCGGTGCCGTCCGCGTAGAGGTAGACGTTGCTCTGCTTGGTGGCGAGCGCGTTGGCCGGCGGGATCTTGACCGTGGAGTAGCCGTAGTAGAACAGGCCGCCGACGGCCAGGACGGCGAGGACGAAGGCGCCGAGCACCATCCGCCAGGTCGGCAGGAGGCGGCGCCAGCCGGTGCGCCTGGGCCGCTTGGGCTTCTTGCCGTCCGCCGGTTCGGCCCCCTCGGGCTCTGTGGATGCCGCCCAGCTTTCGGTCGGCTGTTTCGGCTGCGGCTCGTCGCTCATGTGTTGCTCGGACTCCTGTGTCGCGCGGTACGTTCCCGTACACCTCGTACGCCTTCTGCGCCCCCTGTTGAAGACTCTCGCACCACGCGTTCCGTTCCCGGCAATCGGCGCGCGTCGCGTCACATGGCGGGCCCGGAAAACGCGTGGCACGCCGCGGTGCCGTCGCCTAGGCTCCTGCGCTTCGGTGTCCATGAGTGTGGGAGGACGGTTGCCGTGGGTTCGGCGCGGTTGTACGCGGCCGTCGCAGCGGGGGGCTTCCGAAGGTACGCGACCTATCGGGCGGCCACGGCCGCGGGGGTGTTCACCAACACCGTCTTCGGTCTGATCCTCGCCTGTACATACCTGGCGTTGTGGGACGAGCGGCCCCAGCTCGGGGGGTACGACCAGGCGCAGGCGGTGACGTACGTGTGGGTGGGGCAGGCGCTGTTCGCGACGCTGGCGCTGCAGGGCGGCGGTTTCGAGGCCGAGCTGATGGAGCGGATCCGCACGGGGGCGGTGGCGATCGACCTGTACCGGCCGGCCGATCTGCAACTGTGGTGGTTCGCCACCGACCTGGGGCGTTCGCTGTTCCAGTTGCTCGGGCGGGGGGTGATCCCGTTCGCGGTCGGGATGCTGGTCTTCCCGACGGCCGTGCCGGGTGACCCGCTGGTGTGGGTGCGGTTCCTGGTGGCGGTGCTGCTGGCGATGGTGGTCAGTTTCGCGATCCGGTTCCTGGTGGCGCTGAGCGGGTTCTGGCTGCTGGACGGCACGGGTGCGTTGCAGATGCTGATGGTCGCCGGGATGTTCTGCACGGGTATGGCGCTGCCGCTGAACGCCTTTCCGGAGCCGTTGGGCGACATCGTGCGGGCGCTGCCGTGGTCGGCGATGCTCCAGATGCCGGCGGACGTCCTGATGGGGGAGGCCGGCGCGCCGGCCACGTACCTCTTTCAGGCGGTGTGGGCGGTGGTGCTGCTGACGGCGGGGCGGTTGGTGCAGGGAGCGGCGACGCGGCGGGTGGTGGTGCAGGGTGGGTGAGGCCGGATGGGTGGCGGAGGCTGGTCGTGGGCCGATGGGGAGCGGCCGGGTGCCGGTGCCGGTGTCGGGTGGCCGGGTGGTGGAGGGGCTGCGCGCCTACCGGCTGATCGCCGGGATGTGGATCCGTTCGACGCTGGCCTACCGGATGTCGTTCGCGATGACCGTGCTGGGCGGGCTGCTGGTGTCGGGCCTGGACTTCGTCGCGATCCTGCTCATGTTCTCCCAGGTCGACGTGCTCGGCGGGTACACGCTGCCCGAGGTGGCCTTGCTGTACGGCCTGTCGGCGACGTCGTTCGGGGCGGCGGACCTGGTGATGGGCTCGGCGGGCCGGCTGGGTTCGCGGGTGCGGGACGGCACGCTCGACACGCTGCTGCTGCGGCCCGCGCCGGTGCTGGCGCAGGTGGCCGCGGACCGGTTCGCGCTGCGCCGGGTCTCCCGGATCACGCAGGGGTCGCTGGTGCTGGGCTACGCGCTGGTCGCGGTGGACGTCGACTGGACCGTGTCCCGGGTGCTGCTGCTGCCGGTGACGGTGGTCAGCGGTGCGGCGATCTTCGGCGCGGTGCTGGTGGCGGGTGCCGCGTTCCAGTTCGTGACGCAGGACGCGGCGGAGGCGCAGTCCGCGTTCACGTACGGCGGCCAGACGATGTTGCAGTATCCGCCGACGGTGTTCGGCAAGGAGCTGGTGCGGGCGGTGACGTTCGTGTTCCCGCTGGCGTTCGTCAACTGGGTGCCGGCCGCGTATGTGCTGGGGCGGCCGTACCCGCTGGGGCTGCCGCAGTGGGCGGCGTTCGCTCCGCCGCTGGTGGCGGTGGGGTGCTGTGCGCTGTCCGGGCTGGCCTGGCGGGCGGGGCTGCGGTCGTATCGGAGTACGGGGAGTTAGCGGTGGACGCGTTCATTGAACTCGACGGGGTGGAGAAGGTCTTCGACGTGCGCGCGCGGACGGGTTTCCTGAAACGGGAGACCCGGCGGGTGCGGGCGGTCGACCGGATCTCCTTCACCGTGGCGCGCGGTGAGATGGTCGGCTACATCGGGCCGAACGGTGCCGGGAAGTCGACGACGATCAAGATGCTGACCGGGATCCTCACGCCGAGCGGTGGCCGGCTGCGGGTCGCGGGCATCGACCCCTCGCGGGAGCGGACGCGGCTGGCGCACCGGATAGGGGTGGTGTTCGGGCAGCGTACGACGCTGTGGTGGGACCTTCCGCTGATCGACTCCTACCGGCTGATGCACCGCATGTACCGCATTCCCGACGCCCGTTACCGGGAGAGCCTGGACCGGCTGGTCGCGCTCCTCGACCTGTCGGCGCTGCTGGACGTCCCGGTGCGGCAGCTGTCGCTGGGGCAGCGGATGCGGGGCGACATCGCGGCCGCGCTGCTGCACGATCCCGAGGTGCTGTACCTCGACGAGCCGACGATCGGTCTCGACGTGGTGTCCAAGGCGCGGGTGCGGGAGTTCCTGCGCGAGCTGAACGCCGAGCGGGGCACGACGGTGCTGCTGACCACGCACGACCTCCAGGACATCGAGCAGCTCTGCTCCCGGGTGATGGTCATCGACCACGGGCGGATGGTGTACGACGGTCCGCTCGCGGGTCTGCACGAGGCGGGGGAGAGCGAGCGGACGCTGGTGGTGGACCTGGAGCGGGAGCTGCCGCCGATCGAGGCGGGTCCGGCCGCGCGGGTGGTGCGGGTGGAGGGGCCGCGGCAGTGGCTGGCCTTCCCGGCGTCGGCGTCGGCGGCGCCGCTGGTGGCGCGGATCGCGGCGGAGTACCCGCTGGTGGACCTGTCGGTGCGGGAGCCGGACATCGAGGCGGTCATCGCCCGGATGTACGCCGGACGGGAGAGCGTGGTCCCGGGCGCCGGGAACTCGTAGGCTGCTGGCCATGACCGATGACGCGGTTCCGGACCTCCGTGCCTCCGACGCCGATCGCGAGCGGGTCGCCGAGGTGTTGCGGGACGCCCTCGCCGAGGGCCGGCTGGACATGGCGGAGTTCGAGGAGCGGCTGGACGCGACGTACCGGGCGCGGACGTACGGCGAGCTGGCGCCGATCACCCGGGACCTGCCGGCCCCCGGGGTCGCCCCGCCGTCGCCCGAGGTGTCGCTGCGCAAGGGGGCTCGGGCGGACGGTGGCTGGGCCGGGCGGATCGTGGGCGGTCAGGGGTCGTCGACGGCGGCCGTGGCCGTGATGTCGGGCTTCCAGCGCAGGGGGCGCTGGACGGTGCCCCGGCGCTTCACCGGCTTCGCCTTCTGGGGCGGCGGGGTGATCGACCTGCGGGAGGCGGACTTCGCCGCCGGGGAGGTCGTGATCAACTGTGTCGCGATCATGGGCGGGATGAGCGTCGTCGTGCCGCCGGGCGTGGACGTCGTGGTGCGGGGGCACGGCTTCATGGGCGGCTTCGACCAAGGGGTGACGGGCGCTGTGGGCGACCCGGGGGCGCCGCGCGTGGTGGTGACCGGGTTCGCCTTCTGGGGCGGGGTCGGCGTCGAACGCAAGCGGACGCGTGAGGAGCGGCGGCGGGAGCGGCCGGGGCACGGGGAGGCCGGGCGGGAACTGCCCGGCGAGGGCGAGGGCGAGGGCGAGGGCGGGGGCGGGGGCGGGGAGGGCCGGCGGCACTGGGGGCACTGAACGGGGGCCGCCGGTGCGGGCGGCCCCGCGGGCGGGTGCCGGTCACGGCGTTCCTCGCGCCGGCGGCATCGGGGGCGTTGAACGGCGGCCGCCGGTGCGGGCGGCCCCCGCGGGCGGGCGGGCGCCGGTCACAGCCGTGCCGGTGCCGACCCCAGCAGTTGCTCCGGCTCGATGAGCTCCGCCATCCTCCGGTAGCCCTTGTCGCTGGGGTGGAGGCTGTCGCCCGAGTCGTAGTCGGCGCGCAGGCGGCGCGGGTCGTACGGGTCGCGCAGGGCCTCGTCGACGTCGACGAGCTCGTCGAAGACCGTGCCCGAGCGGAGCGTGTCGTTGACCTCGCGCCGTACGCCCTCGCGGGCGTCGGTGTAGCCGCGGTGGCCGCGGAAGGGCAGGAGGGTGGTGCCGACGACCTTGACGCCGCGGGCGTGGGCGCGTTCGACGAGGGTGCGCAGGCCGGCGACGACGGCGTCGGGGTCGGCGAGGGAGCGGTTGCGCAGGATGTCGTTGATGCCGAGGTCGATGACGACGACCCGGACGCCCGGGCGGCCGAGGACGTCCCGTTCGAAGCGTTCCAGCCCGCTGGGGTTGTCCGCGGTGGGGAGGCTGCCGTCCGGGCGGGGCCGGGAGCGGGGGACGCCCTGCCCGTCGGCGAGGACCTGGTTGCCGCTGATGCCCGCGTTGACGACGCCGTACCGCGGCGCGTCCTCGCCGGCGGCGACGGCGGCCCGCAGCCGGTCGGAGAGCACGTCGGGCCAGCGGCGGTTGGCGCCCGGCGTGGAGGTGACGCCGTCGGTGATGGAGTCGCCGACGGCGACGACGGTGCCGTCGGCCTCGTTGCTGAGGACGTCCAGGGCGGTGAGGTAGCGCCAGGAGGTGCTCCGCCCGGTGTACGGGCCGCCCGTGACGTCCGCGGTGTGCTCGCCGTCGGCGACGTAGCTGGTCTGCCGGGCGTGCCGGTGGTGGGTGACCGGTCCGGCGGAGGTGGGGGTGTAGGTGCTGACCAGGACGTCGGAGTCGGCGGGGACGGCGAGGGTGACGGCGTCGCTGACGGCCTGCCCGCCGGCGGGGACGACGACCGTGGGCGCGCCGCCGAAGGTGAGCCGGCGCAGGGTGCCGGCGGTCGCGGCCGGTCCGTCGTCGTCGGCCGCGACGGCGAGGGTGGCGGCGGTGACGGTCAGCGGCCGGGTGCCGTACAGGTTGGACAGGGTGATGCGGGCGCTGGTCCCGCCGACGCTGGTGTGGACGACGTTGCGCACCGTGCGCCCCGCCGTGCCGTCCGTCCCGGTGAGCGGTTCGCCGCCGACGGGGGCGGCGGCCCAGGTGCCGACCCAGACGCCCGTCGAGACGGGGGCGGCCCGGCCCGGGGCCGGGCGGGGCGCGGCGGCGGTGTCGTCGAGGGGGCCGTCCCCGGCGTCGACGCCGACGTATATGGCCGCCGAGAGGGCCGTGATCACGGCGGCGATCGCGGACAGCTCGGCGCGGTGTCTCGTGCGGGACACGGCCACGCCCCCGTCGTGATGCCTGGTCATGCGGGTGTGGTTCTCCTCGTGCGGGGGAGCGGCGCGGCTCCGAAGGTCATGCAGGAGGTCACCGTCGAACTCCCCCGCCTGACAGACGACGGGAACTCCTGTTCCGTTCCGGGAGTCGGTCAGGCAGGACAATGTTTGCGTAGGGGACGCGGGGGATCCGGAACGGGGGCGGCGGATGGACCGGACGGGTGGTGCGCGGGAGAGGGAGACGGAGGGGACGCGGGCGGGGAAAACGGGAAGGCAGGAGTGGGTGGCCGACAAGACGGTGACGGAAGAGACGCCCGACGGGAAGGTGGCGGGGATGGCGGAGGGAAGGCCGGCGGCCGCGGCGCGCGCGATGACCGTCTTCAGCGCCGCCGACGAGGAGCGCCGGCGCGGCGTGCGGCGGATGAAGCTCACCGCGACCGGGCTGCTGCTGCTGGTGGCCGTGGTGTACGTCCTCGCCGAGTGGGCCTCCCACCGGGGCGCGGGCGCCTGGGCGGGCTATGTGGCGGCGGCCGCCGAGGCCGGCATGGTCGGCGCGCTGGCCGACTGGTTCGCCGTGACCGCCCTCTTCCGCCATCCGCTGGGCCTGCCCATTCCGCACACCGCGATCATCCCCACCAAGAAGGACCAGCTGGGGGTCTCCCTGGGCGAGTTCGTCGGGGAGAACTTCCTCTCCGAGGACGTCGTACGGCAGCGGCTGCGCGCGGTCGGCATCGGCTCCCGGCTGGGCGCCTGGCTGGCGGAGCCGGAGCACGCCGACCGGGTCACCGCGGAGCTGGCGACGGCCCTGCGGGGCGCGCTGACGGTGCTGCGCGACTCGGACGTCCAGGCGGTCGTCGGTGAGGCGATCACCCGGCGGGCCAACGCCCAGGAGATCGCGCCCGGCATGGGCAAGATGCTGGAGAAGATCGTCGCGGACGGCGGTCACCGGCGCGCCGTCGACCTGGTGGTCTCCCGGGCGCACGACTGGCTGGTGCTGCACGCGGACTCCGTGATGGACGCGGTGCAGGGCGGCGCGCCCGGCTGGACGCCGAGGTTCGTCGACCGGAAGGTCGGTGAGCGCGTCTACAAGGAGCTGCTGCGGTTCTGCGCGGAGATGCGGGACATGCCCTCCCACCCGGCCCGGGGCGCCCTGGACCGCTTCCTCACCGACTTCGCCTCCGACCTCCAGTCCGACACCGAGACCCGGGCGCGGGTCGAGCGGCTCAAGGGGGAGGTGCTGGGCCGCGGCGAGGCCCAGGACCTCATCGCCTCCGCCTGGACCGCCGTACGGTCCATGATCGTCGCGGCGGCGGAGGACGAGCGCAGCGAGCTGCGCCTGCGGGTGCGGGCCGCCCTGCTCTCCCTGGGAACCCGCATGGCGACGGAGCCCAGGGTCCAGGAGAAGGTCGACAGCTGGGTGGAGGGCGCGGCGGTCCACGTCGTGACCACGTACCGCGCGGAGATCACCTCGCTCATCACCGACACCGTGGCCGGCTGGGACGCCGAGCACACGACCCGCAAGATCGAGGCCCACATCGGCCGCGACCTCCAGTTCATCCGGATCAACGGCACGGTGGTGGGCTCGCTCGCGGGCCTGCTGATCTACACGGTGGCGCGGGGGTTGGGGGCGTAGCCGGCCTCTTCCAGCGCAGGTCCGGGCATTCCAGCCCGTTTGGGGGTGCCCCCATCTGGGGGAGTTCGAGGCGCACCTGGCCTGGTCGACGGCGTGAACCCGCACCCCCCGGGGCACCCGATCGGGGTTCCGCTCATGGAGGAGGGAGCCCATGACCACCACCCAGGCCAGAGGCGGCGAGCCCGCCGAGACCGGCCGCACCATCACCACCGACATCCCCGCCCGCCTCGACCGTCTTCCCTGGTCGCGCTGGCACTGGACGATCGTGATCGGTCTCGGCACCGTGTGGATCCTCGACGGACTCGAGGTCACCGTCGTCGGCAACATCGCCGGCCGGCTGTCGGAGCCCGGCAGCGGCCTGCCGATCACCTCCGGTCAGGTGACCGGCATCGCGGCCGCCCTGTACGTGGCGGGCGCGTGTATCGGCGCCCTGTTCTGGGGCCGGCTGACCGACCGCTGGGGCCGCAAGAAGCTGTTCATGATCACGCTCGCGGTGTACCTCGCGGCCACCGCCCTGACCGCGGTCTCCTTCGACACCTGGTGGTTCCTGCTCTTCCGCTTCCTCACCGGCTTCGGTATCGGCGGCGAGTACGCGGCGATCAACAGCGCCATCGACGAGCTGATCCCGGCGGACTACCGGGGCCGCGTCGACCTGATGATCAACGGCAGCTTCTGGCTGGGCGCGGTCGGCGGTTCGCTGCTGTCGATCGTGGCGCTGGACACGGACGTCTTCGCGGCGAACGTGGGCTGGCGGCTGACGTTCGCCCTGGGCGCCGTCCTCGCCCTGGTGATCCTCCTCGTACGGCGCCATGTGCCGGAGAGTCCACGCTGGCTGCTGATCCACGGCCGCGACGACGACGCGGAACGGATCGTCTCCTCCATCGAGCGGAAGATCGAGGCCCAGACGGGCGGGTCGCTGCCGCGGGCCGAGGGCGAGATCACCATCCACCAGCGCCGGGGCGTCTCCTTCGTCGAGATCGGCCGCACGGTCTTCTCCGACTACCGCCGCCGCGCCGTCCTCGGCTTCTCCCTCTTCATCGGGCAGGCCTTCCTCTACAACGCCATCACCTTCGGCTTCGGCGCGATCCTCACCACGTTCTTCGACGTGCCCTCCGGCCACACCGGCTACTACTTCGCCGTCATCGCCCTCGGCAACTTCTTCGGCCCGCTGCTGCTGGGCAAGCTGTTCGACACGGTCGGCCGCCGGGTGATGATCTCGTCGACGTACCTGCTGTCCGGTCTGCTGCTGTTCGGCACGGCCTGGCTGTTCGACCGCGGCTCGCTGAGCGCGTCCACGCTGACGGCCTGCTGGTGCGTGGTGCTGTTCTTCGCGTCGGCGGGCGCGTCCAGCGCCTACCTGACGGTCTCCGAGATCTTCCCGATGGAGACCCGGGCGATGTCCATCGCCTTCTTCTACGCCCTGGGCACCGCCGCCGGCGGCATCAGCGGCCCCCTGATCTTCGCCGACCTCACCGGTACGGGCGAGGTCGGCGACACGGTGCTCGCCTTCCAGATCGGCGCCGGGCTGATGTGCGCGGCCGGTCTGGTCGCCGCGTTCCTCGCGGTACGGGCCGAGCGGCGCTCCCTGGAGGACATCGCCAAGCCGCTGACGGCGGTGGCGACGCGGGCGCGCGAGCAGGTGGCGTCGGGCGGGGCCGGGCGGCCGGGCGGGTCGAAGGGGCCGCAGCCCCCGCAGGGGCCGAAGAGGGCGACGGCGTGACGGTCGTCCACCGCTGACGAACGGGGCCCACCCGGTGTGGGCCCCGTTCCGCTTCGTCCGGCCGACCCCCTACGCTCCCGTCGTCGACCCCGGCCGCACGATCATCAGAACGGTCACCGTCGCCCACAGCAGGTTGAACACCCCGGTGAACATGGCGAGCCGGACGGTCGTCTCCCGGCTCCCGGTGCCCTCGACGAGGGGCTCCTGCCCGGGCAGTACGAGCACGACCAGGACGATCGCGGCCAGCACGGTCAGGGCGATCGACACGACCAGCCAGGCGTCGCCCATCACGCCCATCGCGCCCGCCGTGAGGAGCCCGAAGACGGGGACCGCTATGCCGACGCCGGCGTAGACCCGGCAGATGCGGTGCAGCAGCCGTACGGTCTCGGTCGCCCGGCTGTCGTCCGGGGCGGCCAGGGCGCGGCGGGCGGCGGGCGGGAACATGCTGGCCGCGACGGTGACGGGCCCGATGGCGACGATCGCGGCGAGGACGTGGACGGCGAGGAGGAACTTGGTCACGGAGCGACGGTAGGCGGGCGCCGGACCGGCCGGAAGTGGCGCGAGTGCCAGGGGCCGACGGATTCTCGCCAGGCCGACGCGGGAACGCCGACGCCGGAGCGCCGCCGTGAGATCGTCCCCCGACGTCCCCGACGTCCCCGACGTCCCCGACGTCCCCGACGTCCCCCACGCCATCGTCCGTGAAGTGAAGATCGTATAAGGTGTGCGGCCGTGGCACGTGCGAGCACGTGAACCACCGTCACGTACTCGGGGGAGACGCACACGTGGACATCACCGGCCGGACCACGTCCGCGCCCCACCGCCCGATACCCAACCCGCACGCCCTCGCCACGCGCCTCACCGCGCCGTCCCGTCCCGACCGCATCGACGACCCGGTCGTCCGGGCGCTGCAGACGGCCCGTACGGTGCTGGGGCTGGTGGCGACGGTGTGGCTGGTCCTGGCGTACCCCATCACCGAGGGGCGCGAGGCGTTCGTCATGGGCAAGCTCGAGGACCTGCTCTTCGCCTGCGTGATCATGTTCACGACCGCGTTTCTCGCCGTGACGGCCTTCCTCTGCGCGGCCCGCTCCCCGCTGCCCGGCGTGTACGCGCGGCGCCTGATCGGCCCGCTGGTCACCGTCGGCGCGATCATGCTGGGCTTCGGGGCGTGCTGGTTCCTGGTGTCGTGCCTGAAGGGGGACGTCGTCTCGACGGCCGACATCGGCTACCACGGCATCTTCGTCGGCCTGCTTGTGATGCTGCTGTTCCTCATCGGCGGCCTGCTCTGCCTCGTCGGACTCCTCCTCGCCATCCCCCTGACGCTGCTGCTCATCGTCTACGGCGTCAACTCCAGCTTCCGCGTGGGCGACGTCCACGAACTGCTGCCGCCGCTGCTCTCCCCGCTGCTGGTGTGGTCCCTGTTCGGCCTGGGCCTGTTCGACGGCCCGGAGGTCGCCGCCCCGCCGCTCGTGCTCTACACCTTCCTGCTGGGCGGCCCCCTGTCGGTGACGGCCCTGTCGGTGTGGGAGATACGGCGGCTGCGGCGGCGGCACGGGGTGACGCTGCGGTCGGCGCTGGGCAGATGACGCCGGTCACCTGACCGGCCCTCACCGCCGCCGGTCGGCCACCGCCCACGAGGCCAGCGCGACGGCCCCGGCGACGCCGAACACCGACGGCCAGGCGCCCACCTTCTTCGCCAGCGGATGCGACCCGGCGAACGCGGCGACGTACGCCGCCGTCAGCGCCCCCGCGGCCGCCCCGCCGGCCCTCTGCTGCCACTGCCGCGCCGCCGCGGCCCCGGCGGCGGCCAGGACGACACCACCGAGCTGCCGCTTACCGCTCCACCGCGCCGCGCCGTACCCACCGACGAGCCCACCGGCCGCGATCACCGCACTGGGAACCTTCACCCTCACTCCACTCCCTCCACCGAGCCCTCTTCCGGCCTCTCAAGGCTTTCGAGGCTAGTACCGCGACTCTGGCCGGCCGGCCACCACCCCTGCCCTGAGCCGAGCCTCGCCACTACCTGAGTCGAGCCTCGCCATCTACCTGAGTCGAGGCTTGTCAATTTTCCTCCTCCGCGCTATATAAGTACGTGTAGGGCATCGCACAGAGACCCGATGAGAGGAGTGGATTGTGATGCTCATGCGTACCGACGCCTTCCGCGACTTCGACCGACTCGCGCAGCAGGTCTTCGGCGCCGCCGAGCGTCCCGCCGCGATGACGATGGACGCCTACCGGTCCGGGGACGACTTCCTCGTCCACTTCGACCTCCCCGGCATCGACCCGGAGACGATCGAGTTGGACGTGGAACGCAACGTCCTCAGCGTCCGTGCCGAACGCCGTTCCCCCGCCCCCGAGGGCGCGGAGGTCCTGGTCGCCGAGCGCCCCACGGGCACCTTCACCCGGCAGCTCTTCCTCGGCGACACCCTCGACACGGACCGCATCGACGCCTCGTACGAGGCGGGCGTCCTGACCCTGCGCATCCCCGTGGCCGAACAGGCCAAGCCGCGCCGCATCCAGATCACGGGCGGCGACAGCGGCCGCAAGCAGCTGAGCGGCTGACCGTCCGCCCCTCTCCCTTCTCCCCGCATCCCGCGGCCCGGCGCTCCGCCTCCGGGCCGCGGGCGCACGCGGGCAGCCGGGCCGCGGCAAGAAGGCGGAGCGCGTCCGCCGCGACGTCCAGCGCTCCCCGGCGGCGATCGCCGGGCTCACCAGCCTGCCCGCGCCCGGCGACAGCCGACGCCCAGGCCCCCCTTTCGGCGCGGGCGTTGCGTGCTGCACGTCAGGTTCGGCGAGGCCGCCGGTGCACGACGTCGGCGAGCACCGTGGTCACCAGCCTGGTGACCGTTGCCGTGGTCGGTGGGTCCGGGTGGTCGCGGTCTGCGAACAGGAGATGCCCGCCCCCGACCAAGGAGAGGGTGAGCGAGTCGATGTCGGCGTCGGCCGCGATACGGCCCAGTGCGCGCTCGTCGGCCAGGTAGGCGGAGACCGCGGTCGTGACCTGGGCGAGGATCGCGAGGCCGCCTCCGGGTCTGGCCTGCCGCAGCCGCGCGCGCAACTCGTCCCGGAAGGTGATGAGCGGGATGATCGCCACCGGAACCGGCCCGAACAGGGTGGTCAGCGCACCGGTGAGGTTGTCGGCCACGGTGCCGGTGCCGGCGGTCTCGCGCAGCGCGTGCGCTCGCGCCTCGAGCTGTGCGGCCCGGTCGAGCACGAGCTCGGTGAGGAAGGCGTCGAAGTCGGTGAAGTGCCGGTGCAGGACGCCTTTGGCGCAGGCTGCCTCGTCGGTGACGGCCCGGCTGGTCAGTCCGTTCGGGCCGTCCCGCAGCAGCACGCGTTCGGCGGCGTCGAACAGCTGCTGCCGCGCGTCGCGAAGGTGTACCCCGGTCGGCACTCACAGATCCTCTCGTGGGCCGGGCTGCCGGCGTCGTTGGCAGGTGGGCGCTTGCCCACTAAAGTGAACGCATGCCCACTTTACCGCGAGAGCAACGAGAGCAACCCGAGCCGGCGCCACCGCACCGGGCTCGACGGACGGCCGAGTCCTTCGGCACGGATGCGCGACGCTACGACCGGGCCCGACCGGGCTACCCCGATGCCCTGGTGGCGCGCGTCGTCGCCGGGAGCCCAGGGCCCGACGTGCTCGACGTCGGCTGCGGCACGGGCATCGCGGCCCGTCAGTTCCAGGCCGCCGGTTGCGCCGTACTCGGTGTCGAGCCCGATGCGCGGATGGCCGACCTCGCGCGAGCCCGCGGCCTGGAGGTCGAGGTGGCGACCTTCGAAGCCTGGGAGCCGGCCGACCGAGCGTTCGACGCATTGATCGCCGCCCAGTCGTGGCACTGGGTGAATCCGGTCGCCGGCGCCGTGAAGGCGGCCCAGGTGCTGCGTCCGAACGGGCGCCTGGCGATCTTCGGGCACGTCTTCGAGCCGCCTGCCGAGGTGGCCGAACCGTTCGCCGCGGCTTGCCGGCGGGTGGCGCCCGACTCCCCGTTCAGCGACCAGCCGGCTCGACGTCCGCTGGAGATGTACCGAGCGGGGTACGCGAAGATCGCCGACAAGATCCGCGAGACCGAGCAGTTCGACGACCCGGAACAGTGGCGATTCGACTGGGAGCGGTCCTACACGCGCGACCAGTGGCTGGACCTGCTCCCCACCACCGGCGGCCTCACCCGCCTCCGTCCCGATCAGCTGGCCGAGATACTGGGCGCGGTCGGCCATGCCATCGACGCTCTGGGTGGCCGCTTCACGATGCACCACACCACTCTGGCGACCACCGCCGTACGCGCCGGCACCGCTTGATCCACTGCCGCACGGTGCGCGGGCCCGCGCACGTCACTCGCCCTCGGACACGCCCGGATCACGCGGCGGGCGCAGGCCCCCGGGCAGTGCGGGGAACTGGCAGGGGTGACCGGCCGAGCATGTCGATGTGATGCCGCACGAACGGCGAGAGGCGGGCGCCACCTCCCGCACGCTGCCCACCAGCGGCGCCGACCGACTCGCCCCGAGCAGCGGCACCCCGCACGCCGCCCACCAGCGGCGCCGACCGGCTCGCCCCGAGCAGCGGCACCCCGCACGCCGCCCACCAGCGGGGCCGACCGGCTCGCCCCGAGCAGCGGAACCCGCCGCTCGCGCAGCCATCCGGCTGCCGCGCCGAACAGCGCCGCCCCGGCGCCGGGGCCCGTCGACGGACGGAGGCGTCAGCGCAATCCCAGCCGCAGCCCCGGAACGGAACGTATCGGCGACCGGCCGCGAACACAGGGAAACGGGCGGCGCCCCCTCGGCCGGGGGGGCGCCGCCCATTCGTCCGCTCAGGCCACGGGGACGCAGTCGGTCCGCAGCGAGTCGGTCGAGTTGGCCACTCCGTTCAGCGTGAGCCGCACGGTCCCGCCGTAGGTCTGCTCGTCCGGGATGCCGGCCCCGTACAGGCAGTCCGGCACGTGCGCGGTCGTACCGAAGCAGCCCCGGCGCTCCCCGACCGCGAGGGCGTACGAGGAGCAGCTCGCCTCGGCGGCGAAGTCCGTGGTGATGGTGCCGGAGACGGTGACGGCCGACGAGGAGTTGTTCACCACGACGAGGACGACCTGGGCGTTGTCGAGGGCGCTGCGCACCAGGCAGGCCTGGTAACCGACGCCCGCCTGGGCGGTGTGTACGACGGTGGGCGCGCAGCTCCAGGTGGAGTTGGTGGAGACCGCCTGCCAGTACGGTGCCGCACCAGCCGGAGCGGCGGCCAGAATCAGGCTGCCTGCCGCAGCGGCGGTGGTGGTGAGCATTCTGCCGATCTTGCGCACGGTCCAGCCCCCTTGAGCCAATGACGACGTCGTGTCCGCCCTCCGGGCGAACTCCCTGGACACTAGATGACCTTGCCGTGTACCCGACAGTGATTAAGTGATTGAAGGTGGCCGTTCCGGGTCGGGCGGTGGCACGGTGGCGGTGTGGCCGCCGAATGCCGAAAGGCCCCGCCGTGCGGCGGGACCATCCCCGGCCCCCGCCCCCACCGGGCATCACGCCCAGGACGGACGACACCCCGAGTTGACGGCATCGACCGCAGACCTCCGCCTCACCACCCCCGACGGCATCCGCCTCGCCTACCGCGACGACACCCCGGCGCACCCGCACCCGACGGCACCCCCGGTCGTCCTCCTCCACGGCCTCGCGGGCCACCTGGGCGAATGGGACGACCTCACCCGCCGCCTCCTGGTCGACGGCCACCGTGTGGTGCGCTACGACGCCCGCGGCCACGGCGCGAGCACCCGCACCCCCGCCGACATGACACGGGCGGCGGCGGTACGGGACGCCGTGACCGTCCTGACGCACCTGTCCCTGCCCCCGGTGATCCTGCTCGGCCAGTCCCTGGGCGGCCTCACCGCCCTGCAGACGGCGGCGGCCCACCCCTCCCTGATCACCTCCCTCATCCTCGTGGAGGCGGGCCCCGCGGGCCGAGCCCCGCACCTGCCCGCCCGGATCGCCACCTGGCTGGACAGCTGGCCGACCCCCTTCCCCTCCCACCCCGACGCCACGGCCTTCCTCGGCCACCGGGCCTGGGCCGACGGCCTCGACTGGCGCGCCGACGGCGGCCACGCCCGCGTCGACCGCGACACGATGGTCGCGGCCGTCCGCGAACTGGCCACGGACGACTTCTGGACCGACTGGACACGGGTGAACTGCCCGACCCTCGTCGTCCGCGGAGAGAACGGCACGCTGCCGGAGTCGGAGGCGACGGACATGCGGACCCGCCGCCCGACCGACACCCACGTCATCGCCGTACCGGACGCGGGCCACGACGCACACCTGGACCAGCCGCAGCGGTTGTACGAGGCGGTCGCGTCGTTCCTGAAGGCAGCCCCTGGCGACAGTTGAGGCGTTCAGCAGTCCGGTATCCGGCGGGCCGGGATACCGCTGCACCAGGACGACCCGCTGCTACGGTCGCCCTCATGATGCTCTCGGTCTCCCCTGGTCGCGCGGATGATCTCCGGATTCAGCCGATCGATGAGATTCTTGATCGTGTCGAGCAGTCCCTCCAGGTGCGTTTCGCCCTGGACACGGTGGTGCGCAAGCGCCGCTCGGTGGGAGCCCGGACGGACCGGGACACGTGGGTCCGGGTGGAACGCCGGCCGTTGGACAAGATCGGCAACCAGGGGTGGAACGGCACCGAGTGTGCTGCGCGCCTGGAGAACATCGCTCAGCCGGCTTGGCGGGGATGTGTGGTGTGGCAGGACTCTGACGAACCCGTGATGTGGCGGGCTGACGAGACCGGGCTCCTCCCCGCAGACCCCGTCGGCACGGCCGTACTGAGCGAAGACCCGAAGCTGACCGATGCGTGGTGGCAGGCGTTCAACGCTTCACTCGACGCACTCGCGGTTCAGCACACCAGGCGCCTGGCCACACCCAACACCGTTGCCATCACACAGGCTCTCGTCACCGAAACCATCCGCGCCGCCTTCCTGGGCGACTTCGCCACGACCGTTGAGCAGTGGGTGCCGGCCCACGCGGATCTGAACTGGGCCAACATGACTGCGCCGACGTTCTGCCTCTTCGACTGGGAGGACTGGGGGAACGCGCCGCGAGGACTGGACTTCGCGACACTGTGGGGAAGAGCGCTTGCCGTCCCGGCTCTGGCCGATCGCGTCCGACAGGAGCGGTACCGCGACTTCGAAAGCCGGGACGGCAAGCTGATGACACTGTTCACTTGCTCGAAGATCCTCGGCCCGGGTGCGCAACCTGAGGATCCTCGGCTGGGACCTGCGCGTCGGACGGCGGAGCAGATCGTCGTAGAGCTTTGCGCGGGATGACATGGCAACTGCCATCGGAGCAGGATTCGATGGAGGTGATACCAGCCGGCGGTCCGGTTCACATGCCGAAAGGCGGCCATCGCGGCGTGGGCTGGGTTCTCATCAGGGACATCCGCCGACCGTTGGGAGGCTGGCAGACGGGTGCGCCCCTGTGACTCCCACCGGCGCCGGGCCAGAATCAGGGACAAGGACGGGCGGCCCCCTTGGGACGAGCCGGAGTTCCCGGCTCAACTGCCTGGGCCGCTACAGCTTCCGCGCTACCGTCCCGGCCGACCACGGTCGCCGCCTGAGACCATCGGACCCATGGGCAAGCACTCCCGACCCGGACCGCCGAACCAGCCGCCCCGCGCCGTCCCGCGCCTCGACGCCGGCGACAGGCTCGCCGCGTACAACAAGCGGCGCCGCCCGCCGCTGGACGTCCACCGCCGGCACCGACCGCTCCACGGCGGCGGCGGACACCTCCGCCCGGACGAGCCCCGGGCCCTGGAGAAGTGGAACGGATTCTCGTACGAGCCCGCGGGCACCGCCGCGAACCTCGCGGAGGCCCGGCGGTGGCTGAACGAACAGACGACCGACACGACCGGCGGCCCGGTCGATACTGGTGGGCTCTCGTAAGCAACTGTCGCCAGTGCCCCGAGGAACCCAGCCCGCTGGTGACCGTGCGTGATCCCCTGGGGCGTATCGAGTCCACGTTCCGCCCGGTCTCGTTGCGGAGCCGGGTGGTGGTGTTGTCGTGGTAGCCGAGGGCGTCTGCGACGACGGGGGCGGGTAGTTCGAGCAGTTGCTGTCGGATGGCGGCACCGCGGGCGGCTGTACGAGACGGTGGCACGGTTAGTGCAACCGGTCCCGAGACGACCCACCCAGCGGTCTGGCCGCTCGCCGGCTCTCCTCGGGCCGGTCACGCGATCCGTTAGTCGGCGTGAGGGACGCCCCGCTCCCAGACCGACTCGAAGGCGCCGGCACACAGCTTGATCTCGCCGAGGTCCGTGCTGAGTGAAGGCTCCAGCCACTCGCCCTCGCCGTCGAAGTGGTGCACCAGCAGCACGGACGAGTCGAACAGCCAGAAGTCGTTGCCCGGCAGGGCGATGCCCGTGGCCTCCCGGCGCGGCAGCCAGCGCACGTCCTCCCCCGCGGCGACGTTCAGGCCGTTCGTCACTTCGTGCTCGAACCGGATGTACTGACTCACCGGCTCGGACACGATCCGTGCCCGCCGCACCCTCACCCCCCGTTCCGTCGCCTCGGAGACCAGGGAGAGCCAGTCGACCCACCTCTCGGCGGGGTCGATGGCCACACCGGCGGCCCAGTCCTGGTAAGCCGGGTCCGACTTCATGTAAGAGTCGCGCATCTCCAGATGGACGGCCGACTCACGGCAGTCACGTAACAGTTCCTCGAACGTCGGGACGGCGGTCACCCCTGTGCCTCCAAGAAGAACTGGACCATGCGCCGTGGGATCTTCACCACGGGTGCTCGCAGCGGCGCCACGGCCGCCCATACTCACTGAAGCGAGGCGGCAAGGAAGCTGTGCCAGGCTTGGGCCGACACGGCAACATAGGGACTATCCGGCGTCTTGGAATCCCGTATGAGCACACCGGCCGGCACAAGCGCGGCCTCGACGCACTCCGTAGCGTTACCGCCGCTGTACGAGGACTTGAACCAGACCGGCTCGGACGCGGACTGACGGCCGACGGACATTCACAGCTCCTTGCGGGCGCGGTGGATCATGGCAGAGGAAGCCTCCATGTCCAACGCTTGTGCGCGGAGGTACTCGAACGCAAGTCTGTAGCGATCAAGTTCCTCTTCCTTCTCCAGGAAGAGGGCGCCGGCATGGAAGTCGACGTACACCACGTCGAGGCTCGGTTCCGGGCCGCCGATGATGACGAAGCTGCCCAGCGCCGCGGCGTGAGCTCCCTTGGAGAACGGCAGTATCTGCAGAGTGATGTGGCCGGACTCGGTGGCTTCGAGGAGGCGGTCGAGCTGCTCCCTCATGGTCTCAGGTGAGCCGACGACCCGGCGGATCACCGACTCGTCGAGGATCGCCCACAGGTGCGGCGGGTTCGCGCGGGTGAGGATCTCCTGTCGCTTCATGCGGATGTCGACGAGCCGCTCGATCTCCGCCTGCGCCAGGGGAACTTCGTTGGCCTTCTGAAGGGCGGTGCTGTAGGCGCGTGTCTGAATGAGGCCAGGGACGTAGACGCAGGAGAAGTGGCTCTCGCGCACCGCCTCGTCCTCCAGCGTGAGCAGCAGGTTCATGCTCTCCGGGATGGAGTCGGCGAAGGAACTCCACCATCCCTGCTGCTTCGCCTCCTTGGCCAGGCGGACAACGGCTGTTCTCTCGGCGTCACTTGCCCCGTACTCGCGGCACAGTGCGTCGATGATGATCCACTTGACTGGCCCTGACTGCGTCTCGTACCGGCTGATCGTCGCCTTCGACACCCCGACGAGCCGCCCGGCCTCCTCAAGCGTCAGGGCCTTGCGGGCGCGCAACTTACGCATCATGGCGCCCAGTTGTCGGCGGCGTGTAGTGGTCCGTTCGGACATGCGGCTCCTTCGCCCTGAGCCGGGCGGCGGGCCCGGAGATCTCAACAGGCTAGGCAGCCGACCGAGGACCCACCATCAGATTCACTCGATGGATTCGCGTGAGAAGTTACATGATGAGAGTTCTCCATGCCATGCTCGTCCTTAGAAAGCTACGCAGTGCAGTCGTACGGTTACGGCGGGCGCAGCATGTGCGTGGCCCGGGAGGGAGGAGCCGGTCATGCCCGGCCATGAAGTCACCGAACCGCGATCCCGCTGCGTCCTGCCCTTTGAGGCGGTGCCGACGGAGGTCGGCCGGCTTCGGCGAGCGGTTGCCCAGCAGCTAAGCGAGTGGGGCGTGCGTGCCGCAGTCGACGAGGCGGAACTGCTCGTCACGGAACTGGCCACCAACGTCGTGAAGCACGTCGGAGAGGGGGCGTCGGCGACCTTGATTCTGGAATGGAAAGGAGAACGCCTGCGACTGGAAGTCCACGACAGGAGTACGGTCCTGCCGTCACTGAGGGCGGCCGACTGCGGTGACATGGACGGCCGGGGTCTGCACTTGCTGATGCATCTGGCGGTCGACTGGGGCGCAGTCCTGACTGTGGCAGGAAAGGCGGTCTGGTGCGAGATCACGGCTGGCGCGCGATCTGGCTGCCGTCGCATCGAGCGGGCCGCAGCAGCTCTTGAGGACTACCGCAGGGGCGACGGAAGCAGCACTCTGCACGGCATGGGGCGGTGCAAAGGCCTTGAGGAGTCGGCCGTCGCGTTGATCGCTGACCTGCTCCACTGGACCGCTGCTCGCGGACACGACCCGGACGACATCCTGGACCGCGCGCAGATGCACTTCGAGGCCGAAGCGGACGCTGCCTAGTGGTTGTCTTTGGTGGCCGACTCCCGTATCGACTCCCGGAGAGCGGTCGGTGTGCGCCAGGATTCCCCAGGACGGCTCCTGTGGCACATGCGGTGGCAATTGGCACACACGCATACCAGGTCGTCGAGCTTGGTCTCCCGCTTTCCGGAGATGTGGAGGGGAGTGGTGTGATGCACCTCGATGTAGCCCTCTCCAAGGGCGCCGTACGTGCGGGCAAAGTCGAAGTCGCACACCTCGCACCGGAGCGCGCCTCCACGCCGCCGTACCTGGTCGATCTTCTGGGCCCGGAGCTTCGGATCCCGTTCCCTGACGAGTGCCCGGCGCACCAGGAGGCGGCCTTCAATCGCACTGGCGCCCGTCTCATCGACTTCGTCAGGCTGCGGAGGGGTGAGATGCAGCTCTCCGGAGCCGATGCCCTCCTCGATGGCCAGCGAGGCCTGGAGCATTTCAGCTTCACGTTCGGTGAAGGCTTTGATCATGAGCAGCGTGGGCCTGCCGCACCGGGTGGCCTTGCCCGTGTACTGGCTGTGATTGGTCATGAAATCGCCGGTTTTGCGGCTGACGCTGTCCGGAGATCGGAAGCTGGGGAGCGCGAGTGCTTCCGGCTTGTGGATCGGGAGTGAACGGAGTAGATCCGAAAGCTCCTGTACCTGTGCGTCGTTGGTCCGCAGCTCTTGCCATCCGTTCCTCACCACAAGTGCCCCGACCAATAGAAGCTCATCCTCAACCCACGCAGGTATTCGCACAGTCATCATCGTAGGTGGTGGGGGGTGACTGGTTGACTCGTTCGCTTCAACTCATCTGCGATTGCGGGCCTGAGGGGAGGCGAGTCCTTGCAGGGTCATCCCCTCCACGAACGTGACCAGTCGTATGGGGTGACGGGACCATCGGTGGGAGGTGCTGGTCCTGTCGTCGCATGACAAATGAACCCCAGAGGCTCCTGCGGTGAGCCTGTGGGTGCGAACTGCTCAAGCAGCAAGGCTTAACCACCCGAGAGCTATGCAGGCGTGCGCTCACATGAGATAGAGAAAGGCCGCCCCCTCCCCCGTGGGGAAGGGGGCGTGAGGTGAGCTACGCCTCGATCTTGTTCTCGGCTCTGCGGCCCTTGTTCCATGCGGCGGCGACGAGACGGTAGGCGGTCGACACCCGGGATCCGGTGCCGCTGTTGTTGAAGCCGCCACGGGAGGACTGGCTCAGGATCTCGGAACGCCATTTGGCGGCAGTGCCTAGGGCCAGCATCTTTCGTGCGAGCTCGCTGTCATCAACAAGGTCTCCCCAGCGGCCTAGAAACATGCCGATACCGCCAAGAAGCATCCCGTCCCAGGTCTCCGCCGAGCGACCCCATGCGCTCTCCGCGACTGTGAGCGTACGGTCGAAGACGGAGGCTCCGAAGCGGTCCACGATCTGGAGCACGCCGGACACGGCACCCACGCCGTTTGTGGAGGTGGATCCGAGGGCCAGGCCATGCTTGTCCAGAATCCGGTCGGTGTCGACGAACAGAGGAACGCCACCTGTGAGGCCTACGTGGTACTCGTCAATGGGACGAGGCTTGTGGGATTCCCTGTTTTTGATCAGGAAGAGTATGGCCTCTTGAGCTTGAGCCAGGCCGTGATGAATCTCAGCTCGGATAGTCGGGATGCCTGCCAGAGCGCAAGCGCGCCAGCGATGCTGCCCATCGACGATGTAGAGGTCTCCGGTGGAGCGTTTGGAGACGATTACCGAACCGATGGCCTCGCGAACCAGGTTGCTCGCGATGTTCTGCGCGCGTCGCTCGTTGAGAGTTCGCTGCGCTTGAGGGTCGATGTTGAGATCCTTGACTGAGACCTCAACGCCGTATTCAACGTGGTGCTCGGGGAGCTCAAAGGTGTACCGAGCCTTGGGCATAGCTGAGCCTTTCAGCGCTGCGTTGGGAGGATGGTTCGGCCATGGCCGGGATCTTGGGATACAGCGCGAGGTCAGAAAATCACACCAGTGCGTGGTTAGCAAGAGGATTCAAAACGAAGGCAGTTGGTCGGGCGGGTCCCGTCTGTGTGCGGCTGCCCAGCCGATGGCTGACGAACCGTTGTCCTAACAGGGCATCTGACGTCCCATAGCTCGGGCGGCGTCAACGTGTGCCGTATCTGCTGCTGCCGAACTGTGGCGGATACGTCGAGCACCGGACGGGGCGTCGGTCAAGGGCCGGCAGGCACCTTCTGTCGACCGCTGCTGGGCTTGCTCCAGAACGTCGTTGCACTAAGGTGCCCCCGCGACGATCAGCCAAGGGACGGGTGGTGCGGGGAGACGGTGCGGACGCCGTCGTGGAATGGAGCTTCCGTCTTGTGGTTGCACCCCAATAAGCCCCATACCTTCAGGACGTCAGATCCAGGAGGCTTGTGCTTGAACCACCTTCCAACGCGGTCGGTTGGCCAGCAGGTCTGACATGCATGGGCGTCCTCGTCCAGAAGGCATGTTCAGCTCGAAACCAGCCCGCTCCAGCCACGAGAGGATTCCCCGTTCTTGCGTACACGTCGACGAACGTCATTCTGCTCGTGGCTGCCTCTGGCGTCTTCGTTCGGCCTTCCGGCGTGTAACGGCGGCCGCGATACGTAGGGCGACGTCGTCCGGCGCCTCATGCTCCCAGAAGCGCAGCACCTCCCACCCTGCGGCCCGGAGGTGCTCCGTCGTTTCCCTGTCACGTGCCACGTTGCGGTCCAGCTTGTGCCGCCACCACTCAGCGTTCGACTTTGGTTGCGTGGCGTGTCGAGGGCATCCGTGCCAGAAGCATCCGTCGATCAGAACAGCCACCTTGACCGAAGTGAAGGCCACGTCGATCCGGCGTCGGGCTATGCCGGGCACCGGGTACTCGATGCGGTAGCGCAGCCCGGCCGCGTGGAGTAGGCGACGGACCGCCAGCTCGGCGGCCGTGTCCTTGCTGGCTTGTCTGCTCATGCGTGCCGACACGGCAGGCGACAACGGCTTCATCGTGCTCAAGGCGGCTGTGCCTCACGATCGTGGCTCGGTGCGTTCGATTGACCGCCGAGTCCGCTCGGCCCGATCCCGTCGAACCGCTGTACTACGGCTGCGGTGTCGATTCCATTATGCGGGCGAGCGTAGGGGCACCGGAGAGCCGATGCACCGGCACCATCAAACCTCCAGGTTTCCGTGGCAGACCGAGTACGACCGCCCCGACCCGCACCAGCACCCAGCCCCCCTCTGCGGCGGCCAAGCCACCGCCCGTCCTCGGGCCGCCAGCGTCGTCGCGTACTGCGGCAGCAGCTCGGAGTCTTGCGGCGAAGCGCCCTCCGAGGCCGCGAAGGCTTCGTAGGAGGGCACCGTCCCCGTCACGATGCCCAGGTTCGCCGTGCCCGAAGCCGACAGTTCGCGCAGGGCGGCCTCTATCGTCGCGAGGTGCTCCTCGTGCGAGGGGTACTCCGTCGCGAGCGTCGGGTAGGCGGTCAGCAGCTCCGTCAGCTCGGCGGTCGGCCAGTGCAGCACGGCCACCGGGAAGGGGCGGGAGAGGGCCTCCCGGTACGTCCCCAGCTCCGCCCGCAGCCTCCAGATCTCCGCCTCCAGCTCCGCCGGGTTGTCCGAGCCGAGGGACCAGACCCGCTTGGGGTCGTGCAGTTCGTCCAGGGACACCGGCGAGGTGTGCAGGGCGTCCGCGAGGGCGTCCCACTCGTCGTGGCCGGCGCCCAGCATGCGCCGTACCCGGTGGCGGCCGAAGAGGAGGGGGTGGGTGGAGTAGGGGGGCTCCGCCACGTCCGTCAGCAGCAGGCGCACGCCCTCCGTGAACGTCTCCTGCGCCGCCTCCAGCTCGTCGTGGGACTCCAGGGCCTCCGCGACGATCACCCAGGGCGCCGGGTCGCGGGGGGCCGTCGTGCGGAGGCCGTCGATGATCGCGCGGGCCTCCGCCTCGTGGCCGTACTCCCACAGGTTGGACGCCTTGAGGGCGCGGACCAGGTGCGGCTTCTCCAGGCCGCCCGCGGAGGACAGCAGGCGGTCGTAGAGCGCGGTCGCGGCGGGGCGGTCGCCGGACAGCTCCAGGTGGGCCGCGGCCTGCACCAGCAGGGCCTCGGCGTCCTCGGGGTACAGTCCGGCGGTCCGCTCCAGGCGTGCCGCTTCGGCGGTGTGGTCGACGTTCTCGGCGGGCGTGTCGGGGCGCATGCACGACACCGTACTGCCCGCCGGTGACAAAGGAGAGACAGGTGCTGGCCAGCGGCGCAGGAGTCAGGAGTCCGCCGTGTTGTCGGGCGTCGACGCGAGCTCGATGCCGCGCAACCTGCGCAGCCAGCCGAAGAACAGGCGGAGCGCGATCCCGCACCCCGCGCACCAGCCCCAGCCCTCGGTGAGGAGCGCGTGCAGGCCGTCCTCGTGCTGGATGTAGACGATCTGGGCGCCGACGGCCGCGGCGATGGACCCGTTCGTCCGGGAGTCCATCGACAGCAGCCAGTCGACCGGCAGCCACAGGGGCGCGGTGAGGTCGCGCAGGCGCAGGCGGAGGGCCGCCCCAAGGAAGCCGAGGGCGTAGCGGATCCTGCGGCGCGGGGACAGGACGATGCCGTTCTCCGGGTCGCCGGCCAGGATCGCGGCCCACTCCTCGCGCAGGTGCGCCCTGCGGTGCCCGGCGACGAAGGAGGCGACGCCCAGCGTGCGGTGCGCGGCCCTGCCGGGCGGGCGGGCCGGACGGCGGGGTGTCCCGGGTTCGGCCTCCGCCTCCGTCTCGGCCTCCGGGGCGGGAGAGCGCAGGGCCGTGATCACGAGGCCCACGGTGGCTGCCAGGATCGAGGCCGCCGTCGCCGCGCCGAACACCCAGCCGGTCGCGAGCAGGTTTTCGATCAGGGCGTGTCCGGGGTCGACCAGTTTCAGGCCGTAGCCCACCAGCAGGAAGATCGCCGCCGACGCGCCGGCCAGTACCGGTGTCAGGACGGCGGTGACGGCCAGTGCGCTGACCCGAGGGACGTCGTCCGTGTGAAGTTCGTCGTCACGCTCGTCCCCGCTCACGCCCGACCCCCCTCCGCCCCCGCCGCCAGCCCGAAGAACCGCGGCTTCCGCTCCTGCGCCTGGCGTGCCGCCTGGCGGCCGACGGCGGTGAGCTCGTAGTAGAACCGCTTGGGGCGGCCTGGGTGCTCGCCCGTCTCCTCGGACCGTGTGACCCAGTCGGCCTCGACCAGGCGCTCCAGGATGGGGTAGACGGTGCCGGACCCGAGGTCCGCCTCCTCGCAGATCTTCAGGCCCCAAGCGGGGCTGTCGGGGGTGGACGCCAGCAGCACCTTGATCACTTCGAGTGTCGGGCGGGTGAGGCGGATCGATGCCATACGGCCAGTGAAGCAGCCCGGCGACCATATGTCGAGAACGACATTCGGGTGCGGATGCGCGCACGCACCCGACGCCGGACAGTCACGCCATCACGCCATCACGCCATCACGCCGTCATGCGTCACGCCGTCACGCCGTTCCCACCGTCACACCGCCACCCCGTCCACCTGCAACGTCTGCACCGCCCCCGCGGCGAACGGCACGCTCACCGTCTTGCCGGAGAGGTACGTGTCCGAGCGGGCCGTGTAGAGATCGCCGCCGCCCGCCGTCACCGTGTTCCAGCGGGGGACCAGGCCGTCCGAGCCGCCGGTGACCGTGGAGAAGGCGGACAGGTCGAACGTCAGGGTCTGGGCCGACGTCGACGTGTTGGCGGCCACGATGACCAGGCGCCGTGCCGTGCGGTCGAGGGCGGCCACGGCGTAGGAGACGCCGGTGTCCAGGATGGTCATGCCGGGGCGGATGTGGCGGCTGAACTGGGCCATGACGTAGAACTTCGTCGTCACCGCGCCGGGCTGGAGCGTGGTCGCGTCGTACGCGATCATCGCCCAGTTCGTCGACGGGTCCATGACCTGCCAGTAGACCCAGGCCGTGGGGTGCAGCCAGCGGAAGTCGTAGAGCAGGTTGCTCGCCATGGTGAGGCCGGTGCCGTCGTTGTCGCCGGTCTCCGAGTTCCACAGGACTTTCTTCGCCGTCGTCACTACGTCCGTGTGGAGCAGGTCCCGGCGGCCGCCCGAACCCTGGTAGCCGTGCACGTTGACCTGGTTCACCAGGGCTTTCGTGGACGACGGGAAGGAGTTCCACGTCGTGCGCGCCAGGTCGTAGCTCGTCTCGTCCGACGCGGAGATCCGCACGTCCGTCAGGCCCCGGCCGTCCAGCTCGCCGCGCAGGTACGGCAGTACGGCGGCCTGGACGGTCGCGTCCATGTGGCAGCCCTCCTGGGTGCCGGTCGCCGTCCACCAGGACGACGACGGCTCGTTGAACGGGTCGACCGTCGCGAAGTCCACGCCCCAGTTGTCCCTGGCGTACAGGGCCACGGCGGCGAGGTGGGAGGCGTGCCGGCGGTAGTTCCAGGACTGGAGGTTGTTGCCGCCGTCCGCCGCGCCGGAGGGGTTGTGGTTCAGGCACATCCACCACATGGGGGAGTTGGCGAACAGTTCGGTGACCGCGCCCCTCTGCACCGCCTTCACCAGCATCGCGCGCTGGTTGGCGTCCGCCGTCCAGTCCCAGGCCGAGGAGGCGGGGTTCTCGTCGCTCCAGTCCTGCCAGTAGCCCTCGATCTGCTTGAAGCCGGGGATGTTGGGGGAGGCGACCATGGTCTCGCCGCCCACGCTGTTCCAACTGCACGCGCCGAGGTTGTAGCGGGCGATGGTCAGGCCGAGGCCGGGGAGCGTCCTGCCGCCGTACGACACCGGATTCGTCGTGAAGAAGAGGTCGGCGAAGTCGTTCCGGGCGCCGAAGACGTTGGCCCACCAGGCGAGGGAGGTGCCCCAGCCCTCCCAGGTGCCGTACGTGGTGGACGGGTTGACGCCGATCGTCGCGTCGGCGTGGGCCGTGCCCGTCGCCAGGGCGCTTCCGAGGACGGCTCCGCCCGTGGCGGCCAGCAGGGTTCTGCGTCGGATCATGACTTCTCCGCTTCACTCGGCGAGCGGGGCGGCCGTCCCAGCCGGCCCGCAACTCGTGCGGGGACATGAGGGGTTGAGCGCGTCACGAAGCATCGGGTGTCACGCGTGGTGTTGTCGAGGGTTCCGACAGCCCTTTCTCGAACCGGTGGAAGAAGGGGAAGAAGGGGGAGGTAGGGGGAGGTAGGGGAAGTGAGGAAGGGTGACGTGAGGGCGGGGGAGGGCCGGGGGGAAGGGGGCGGGAACCGTCTTGGTGGTTCCGGACGTTCTCATGGGGCAGAGGGCAGGGACGGGCTGGAGAGGTGAAGGGGAGGGGGTGCCGGTGATCCGAGCGTGGTCCTCCGCCCTGCGTCCCGCCGTCCTCCTCTTCCTTTTCTTCTTCTTCCTCCTCCTCGACCTCGCCCTCCTCGCCACCGGCGGTCTCACGGCCACCGTCGCGCTCGCCGCGACCGCCGTCGCCGGTGCCGCGCTCGCCGTCTGCTGTCTCGCCGCGGCGCGCTGCGCTCCCGCCGTACCGCCCACCCGGGTGCGTACGGCCATACGGGACCGGGACCGCCGTACGGCCTTCCTGCCCCAGCGCGACCCCGACGCCTCCGGCCGGCCGCGGCCCAGGGCACCCGGGTCCGCCCTTCCGGCGACCGCCGCGTAGGGCACCCCGGTACACCTTTGCACCTCCCGTGGGTGACCCCGTGCGGGTCGTCATGCCGTCAGTCCGTTCTCCTCCCCGGCACGACGAGACCCCGGAGGGCTCCTCACCCATGTCCGTACTCCTGTCCGCCTTCGTCCACCTCGTCGAGCGGCTCGCCGTCCTGCTCGAACCCCTCTTCCACACGACCGCGGCCGCCGCCGCGATCGTCCTGTTCACCGCACTCGTACGACTCCTCGTCCACCCCCTGTCCCGGGCCGCGGCGCGTGGTCAGCGGGCCCGGGCCGCGCTCCAGCCGCGCGTCGCCGAACTGCGCAGGAAGCACGCGCGCAGCCCGGAGCGGCTCCAGCGGGCGGTACTGGAACTGCACGCCGAGGAACGGGTCTCCCCGCTGTCGGGCTGCCTGCCGAGCCTGCTCCAGGCGCCCGCGTTCCTCCTCCTCTACTACGTCTTCTCGCACGCGTCGGTCGGCGGCGAGGCCAACGGACTGCTCACCCACCGGCTCCTCGACGCGCCCCTCGGTGACCGCTGGACCGACGCCCTGGCAGCCGGCGGGGTGTTCGGCGGGGCGGGGCTGGTCTACCTGGGCCTGTTCGCCGCCGTCACGGCCGTCGCCGCCTTCGGCTACCGCCTCGCGCGGCGGACGGCGGCCACGGAGCCGGCGACGGCCGTCCCCGACGGCACGCCCGGCGCGGGCGCGGTCACCGCCGTCACCCGCCTCCTGCCGTTCCTGCCCTTCCTCACCCTCGTCACCGTGGCCGTCGTGCCGCTGGCCGCCGCGCTGTACGTGGTCACCAGCGCGGCGTGGAGCGCCGTCGAGCGGGCGGTGCTGTACCGCTGACGACCCGGGCGGTCCGGTACCACTGACGACCCGGGCGGTCCGGTACCGCCGACGACCGGGGACCCGGGACCGACGGGGACGGTCCAGTACGTGAACCGGGTATTGCGGAGTGGACCCCCAGCTTGGAGGATCGACCAGTCATCCGATGGCTGCACCCGTCGGAGGGCGCCCCGCGAGCGAGGGAGATAGTGATCATGAAGCTGCTGCGAGTCGGTACGGCGGGGGCGGAGCGCCCCGCGCTGCTCGACGCCGAGGGAACCCTGCGGGACCTGACGGGTGTCGTGGACGACGTCGACGGCGCGCTGCTCGCCGACGGCGCGGCGCTCGGCCGGATCCGGGCCGCCGCCGAGTCGGGCGCACTGCCGGTGCTGGACGCGACCGGGCTGCGGATCGGGCCGCCGGTCGGCCGGATCGGCAAGGTCGTGTGCATCGGCCTGAACTACCACGACCACGCCCGCGAGACCGGGTCGCAGCCTCCGGCCGAGCCCGTCGTCTTCTTCAAGGCGGCGGACACCGTCGTCGGGCCGTACGACACCGTGCTCGTGCCCCGCGGGTCCACCCGGACCGACTGGGAGGTCGAACTGGCCGTCGTCGTCGGCCGTACCGCCCGCTACCTGGAGTCGGCCGAGGAGGGCCTCGCGCACGTCGGCGGCTACGCGGTCGCCCACGACGTCTCCGAGCGGGAGTTCCAGATGGACCGCGGCGGGACCTGGGACAAGGGCAAGAACTGCGAGACGTTCAACCCGCTGGGGCCGTGGCTGGTGACGGCGGACGAGGTGCCCGACCCGCAGGCGCTCTCCCTGCGGCTGTGGGTCAACGGCGAGCTGAAGCAGGACGGCACGACCGCCGAGCAGATCTTCCCGGTGGGCGAGGTCGTGCGGTACGTCAGCCAGTTCATGACCCTGTACCCCGGGGACGTCATCAACACCGGTACGCCGGCGGGCGTGGCCTTCGGGCAGCCGGAGCCGAAGCCCTACCTGCGGGCAGGGGACGTGGTGGAGCTGGAGATCGCCGGACTGGGCCGGCAGCGCCAGGAGCTGAAGGACGCGTAGGCGTTCCGCCGGGGCGGGGGACCGCGGTGGGCCCCCGCCCCGAGGCGCGCCGCTCAGCCCTTGCTCAGGAACTCCTCCAACGCCTCCACCACGAACCGGTGGTCCTCCAACTGGGGCAGTCCGGACACGGTCACCGCGCCGATCACGCCGACACCCTCGACGTTGATCGGGAACGAGCCCCCGTGGGCCGCGTACGTGTCCGGGTCGAGGCGGGAGGACTCCTCGAAGGTCGTGCCCTTGGCGCGGAAGCGGGAGCCGACCAGGTAGGAGGAGACGCCGTAGCGCTCCACGACGCGGCGCTTGCGGGCGATCCAGGCGTCGTTGTCGGGGGCCGAACCGGGCAGGGCCGCGTGGAAGAGCTGCTGGCCGGCGCGGTGGATGTCGATGGCGACCGGGGCCTGGCGCTCGCGGGCCAGCTCCACCAGGAGCGTGCCCAGCGCCCAGGCGTCGTCATGGGTGAACCGCTTCAGGACCAGCCGCCGTTCCTGGGCCTGGAGCTCCTCCAGGGTCGGGGTGATCTCCGGGGTGAACTTCGGGGTGATCTCGTGGGTCACAGCGTCACCGCCACTCCGTCTCGTGCCGAACGGCGGGCCGCCTCCAGTACGTCGAGGGTGGCGGCCGCCTCCAGGGCGGTCACCGGGTTGGGACCGCCGTCGGTCAGTGCCTCGGCCACCGCAGCGTAGTAGGCCGGGTAGTCGCCGGGCAGGGTCGGCACGGGACGTCCGCCGCCGGTCCGCGGGGACTCGCCCGCGCCGAGACGGCCCCACCGGCCCTCGGGTTCCGTCCCCCAGCCGGGGCCGGGGCGCAGGCCCTCGCGGAGCGCGGCCTCCTGCGGGTCCAGGCCGTGCTTGACGTACCCGGCCTTCGAGCCCAGCACCCGGAAGCGCGGGCCGAGCATGGCGGTCGTCGCCGAGACGTAGAGGTGGGACCTGACGCCGCCGGCGTGCGTGAGCGCGATGAAGGTGTCGTCGTCCGTCTCCGCGCCGGGGCGGCGGACGTCCGACTCGGCGAACACCTGCGTGACCGGGCCGAACAGGACCAGTGCCTGGTCGACGACATGGCTGCCGAGGTCGTACAGCAGACCTCCGACCTCTGCCGGGTCGCCGGACTCGCGCCAGCCGCCCTTCAGCTGCGGCCGCCAGCGCTCGAAGCGCGACTCGAAGCGGTACACGTCACCCAGCTCGCCGTCGGCGATCAGCCGGCGCAGGGTCAGGAAGTCGTTGTCCCAGCGGCGGTTCTGGAAGACGGAGAGCAGCAGACCGCGCTTCTCGGCGAGCGCGGCCAGCTCCCGTGCCTCGGCGGCCGTGCCGGAGACCGGCTTGTCGACGACGACCGGGAGGCCGGCTTCCAGGGCGGCCGTGGCGAGCGGGACGTGCGTCCGGTTCGGGGACGCGATGACGACGAGGTCCAGCTCGTCGGCCCGGGCGAAGAGCTCGTCGGAGCCGGCGACGGCGCGTACGTCCGGGAACTCGGCGCGGGCCTGCTCCTGCCGCTCCGGGTTCGAGGTGACCACCGTGTCGAGGGCGAGGCCCTCGGTGGCGGCGATCAGCGGGGCGTGGAAGACGGAGCCCGCGAGGCCGTAGCCGATCAGGCCGACGCGGAGGGGGGTACCAGTCATGCCCTCCACTTTCGCAACGCTGTTGCCAAAGTGCAAGCGCGGAGGACAATGGAGGGGTGAACAGGACCAACGACGGCTCGGCGGGCGGGGCGGCACGCGGCACGGTGGTGGGCGCGAACCTGCTCGCGGTGCGCAGCCACAACACCGCGCTCGTGCTCGACCTGCTGCGCACGGCCGGTCCCGACGGCATCAGCCGGCTCGAACTGGCCGAGCGCACCGGACTCACCCCGCAGGCCGTCAGCAAGATCACCGCCCGGCTCCGGGACGAGGGGCTCGCGGCGGAGGCGGGCCGGCGCGCCTCCACGGGCGGGAAACCGCGCACCGTCCTGCGGCTCGTGCCCGGCGCCGGGCACGCGGTCGGCGTCCACCTCGACCGCGACGAACTGCGCCTCGTCCTCGCCGAGCTCGACGGGCGCGTGGTGGGGGAGCGGCGCCTGCCACTGGACCTGGGGGCGGGAGCGGAGGCCGTCGTGGGGACGGTGGTGCGGGAGACCGAGGGGATGGTGGGCCAGGTGCTGGGGCGTGCCGGAGGGCGTCCCCGCGCCCTGCTCGGGGTGGGCGTCGCCCTGCCGGGCCCCCTCGACCACGTCAACGGCGTCCTGCACCGCGTCACCGGCTACCCCGAGTGGGACGGCTTCCCCCTGCGGGACACGCTCGCGTGGCGGCTCGGGGTACCGGTCGTCGTCGACAAGGACACCAACGCCGCCGCCCTCGGCCTCGCCGTCGGCGGCGAGGGCGGCTCCTTCGCCTACCTCCACCTCGGGACGGGGCTCGGCGCCGGCCTGGTGATCGGCGGGAGTGTGCACCGGGGGGCCCGCACGGGGGCCGGCGAGTTCGGCCACCAGGTCCTCCAGCTCGACGGGCCGCCCTGCCCGTGCGGCAGCCGCGGCTGCGTGGAGGCGCTGTGCCTCGCGGCCATCGCCCGGGGTGACACCGCAGAGGCGGCCCGCGTCCTCGGCACGGCCGCCGCCAATCTGGCCGGCCTGCTGGACATCGACCTGCTCCTGCTGGGCGGCCGTACGATCGCGGCCTCCCCGGAACCCTTCCTCCGGGGCGTCACCAGCGTCCTCGCGGTCCGCGCCCACCGCGAGGGCGCCCCTCAGGACCGGGTCCCGGTACGCCTCGCCCCGGGCGGTGCCCGCGGGGTGGCGGAGGGCGCGGCCCAGTTGCTCCTGGGCCCGGTGTTCGGCCGGGCGGACGGCTGAGCTGCCGGGAGCCACCGGAACCCGCTGGAACCCGTCGGGGGGCGGGGGCGTCCGCCACGCACCCTTTCCCTCCCACCACCGTCCCTCCCTCCCACCACCGTCCCTCCCTCCCACCACCGTCCCTCCCTCCCACCACCGTCCCTCCCTCCCACCACCGTCCCTCCCTCCTCCATCTGAATGGATTCGCACGGCCGTGCGGAGCGTCGTCCCGTCCCGTTCCGCCCCACCCGGCAGGCTCACGTGTTCATGCGACTGTGCACGCCCGTCTCCCTCTGCCTCGCCGCGGCCGCCGCCCTCGGAGGTGCGTCGGCCCCCGCGCACGCGGAAGCCGGTCCCGGTTGTGCCGGCCCGGACACCGGCGACTTCCCGCTGACCACCCGCCTCCACGGCGGCCCCGCCTCCTACCGGGCCGGCGGCGGGTTCGGCACCTGGTACCTCGACCTCACCAACACCACCAGCCGCACCTGTACCGGCGTCCACCCGGTCGTCGTCCTCGTCGACGCCGAACGCTCCCTGAAGCCGTCCCAGCCGCACCTGGAGTTCTACGCCGACGGCCGCCCCCACCCCGTCCACTTCGAGACGACCGACGAGGACGAACTCGTGGGGGCCCTCACCGACCGGTCCACCACCGCCACCGGCCCCGGGCTTTCCGCGGACGCCCCCTTCGCGGGCTTCACCGTCCCCCCGCACAAGACCCTCACGGTGAAACTGCGCCTCGCCCTCACCTCGGACACCGTGCCCAACGAGATCACCGTGAACGCGGCGGTCGTCCAGCGCCACGGAGACGACGGCGAGTGGGTCGGGCAGTCGAACGACTACCGCTTCACCGTCGAGGCCGGCGGACGCTCCACCACCCGCGAGACCGCACCCGGGACCACAACGGCGACCGCACCCGAGACCGCCCGGGGGACCGGCACCGAATCCGCGCCCGCCCCCGCGCCCGCGACCCAGACCGATCCCTCGGCCTCCGCCTCGGTCTCGGCCCCCGCCTCGGCCTCCGCCCCGGCCACCGGCCTGCCCTACCTCGCCCAGGAGGCGAGGGAGATGGCCCGCACCGGTCTCGCCTCCCCGGCCGTCGTCCTCGCCGCCACCGCCTGCCTCCTCGCCGCGGGAGTCGCCCTGCTGCTCGCGCGCAGACGCCGCTGAACGCCGAACCGGGTGCAAACAGGCCATTCCCTCAAGATCGGCCTGTGATTAGGCTGGGGCCGCACGTAGCACCGCGTCGCGTACGGCACAGGAGATCCCGCACATGGCAGACCGCAAGCCCATCGAGTCGTGGCTCACCGACATGGACGGTGTGCTCATCCACGAGGGCGTCCCGATCCCCGGCGCCGACTCCTTCCTGAAGAAGCTGCGTGAGTCGGGCAAGCCGTTCCTCGTCCTCACCAACAACTCGATCTACACCCCGCGCGACCTGCACGCCCGGCTGCGGCGCATGGGCCTGGACGTGCCGATCGAGAACATCTGGACCTCGGCGCTCGCCACCGCCAAGTTCCTCGACGACCAGCGGCCGAACGGCTCCGCGTACGTCCTCGGCGAGGCCGGTCTGACCACCGCGCTGCACGACATCGGCTACATCCTCACCGACCACGAGCCGGACTACGTCGTCCTGGGCGAGACCCGCACGTACTCCTTCGAGGCGATGACCAAGGCGGTCCGGCTGATCAACGGGGGTGCCCGCTTCATCTGCACCAACCCGGACGAGACCGGTCCCTCCACCGAGGGCCCGCTGCCCGCGACCGGCGCGGTGGCGGCCCTGATCACCAAGGCGACCGGCAAGAACCCCTACTTCGCGGGCAAGCCGAACCCCCTGATGATGCGCACCGGGCTGAACGCGATCGGCGCCCACTCCGAGAGCAGCGCGATGATCGGCGACCGCATGGACACCGACGTGCTGGCGGGCATCGAGGCCGGCATGCAGACGTTCCTGGTGCTCACCGGCCTGACCGGGCCCGAGCAGGTCGAGAACTTCCCGTACCGCCCGTCGCAGATCGTCGACTCGATCGCGGATCTCGTGGACCGGATCTGAGTGGACCGGATCTGAGTGGACCGGATCTGGGTGGACCGGATCTGAGTAAACCGGTCACCGGCGGAAACTGAGCCGTTCGGAGTAGTGGCGCCCCGGTCTGAGATGCGGGGCGCCGAGCCGGGGAGGAATCTCCAGATAGCTGGAGGTTCACCATGCGCTCACTGAAAGCAACTCTCTGTGCCGGTGCCGCGGTCGCCGCCGTGGCGCTCGTTCCGACGGCGTACGCGGCGGACGGCGGAAGCGGGGGAGACGGGGGAGGCGGCGGAGGCGGGGCGGGCGAGGTCTCGGTGGCACCGTCGACGCCGTCCCCGGGCGCCGAGGTCGCACTGCGGGTCAGCGGCTGCCGCGGAACGACGGCCACCGCCGCGTCGGACGCGTTCGTCTCAGACGCCCGCCTCGTCGGCACGGACGGCACCCTGACCGGCGAGACCCGGGTCCGCTCCTCGCTCGCCCCGGGCTCCTACGCCGTGACGATCGTCTGCGCCGACTTCCGGATCACGGGATCGATCCGGGTGGTGCCGGTGTCGGCGCGCCCGTCGGGGTACGCCTCGCCCGTCGCGCCGGTCCGCGCGGGCGGCGGCGGTGCCGCTCCGCTCGCCTCCGCCGAGGAGGCCCGGGTGGAGGGTCCCGGCATCGCCCACACGGTCACCGGACTGGTCCTGGCGGGTGTCGCCGCCGTCGCCGTGGCTCTCCGGACGGTGCGCCGCCGCCCCGGGACGGAGTGACTCCGTGTCCGTACGCGAGCGCTCTTCCGGGCGCCTTCTGACCGGTGTGACCTGGGCGCTGCTCCTGCTCGGGCTGTGGCTGTGGGGGCGCGAGGTGACCGACGTGCGCCCTGTGACGTCCGCGCCGACCACGGGTGACGTGGCCGCCGTGGGCCGGCCCGGCGACGCCCCGCTGCCGCCCGCCGCGAAACCGCTGGGGGCCGCGCTGCCGCAGCGCATCGACATCCCGGAACTGGGTGTGCAGGCGCCGGTGGTGGCCCGCGGACTGGACGCGCGGGGCGCGATCGACCCGCCGCCCTACGACCAGGCGGGCGTCGTCGGCTGGTACGGGGCCGGCGTGAAGCCCGGTGCGGCGGGCACCGCGCTGATGGTCGGGCACGTCGACACCGAGACCCGGCCCGCCGTCTTCTACAAGCTGAGCACCCTGGAGGCCGGCGAGACGATCCGCGTGGCCCGCGCCGACGGCAAGGTCGCCGAGTTCACCGTCGACGACGTCGAGGTCGTCCAGCGGGACCGCTTCGACGCCCGGCAGGCCTACGGCACCCGGGCCACGGGCCGTGCCGAACTGCGGCTGATCACCTGCGGCGGCACCTTCGACCGCGCGAGCGGCAGCTACTCGGCGAACGTGATCGTGTCGGCGTACCTGACCGGGACCGCGGTGTGATCGATCGCGGTGTGATCCGCGGTCCCCGTCCGGGGAGCCGTCCCCCGTCCGGGGAGCCGTCCCCCGTCCGGGGAGCCGTCCCCCGTCCGGGGAGCCGTCCCCCGGCCGGGAAGACCCACCGGGAGCGGACGGAGCGGACCCGCAGACGGCAGAAAGCCCCTCGCTCACGCGAAGGGCTTTCTCGTCTGTGCGCCGCCAGGGACTCGAACCCCGGACCCGCTGATTAAGAGTCAGCTGCTCTAACCAACTGAGCTAGCGGCGCCTGCTGACGTCGACAACTCTACATGACGTCCCGGGGTGCTCCCGACCGCCGTCCGGCTGAGCCGGGCGGTCCCGCGACCCCCCGGGGAGGGGTCCGCGTACATCATTCGGACCGTCAGCTTGCGCGTCCGTGCAACCAGTGGGAAAGACTGACGAATGTGCACAGTCGCGGACATTTCCAGCTGGAATGTGAGGGGAATCGCATGGAGACTCCGGTGTTCGAGGAATTCGATCCCGCGAGCGACTGCGACTGCCCCGGGTGTGTTCACTGGCGGCGGGCGAGCCCGCGCTCCCTGCCGGTGGGGTCAGGCGGTCACCCGGCCGCCCACCGCACCGTCGTCGTCGCGGCGGCGGCCACCGCGGCACTCGGCGCCGGGCATGCCGTCCCGGCCGTGGCCGCCCCGCACGCCCCCGATCGGCCGCACGCCCCCGACCGGCCGGACGCCCCCGTGGGTGACGAGCCCGTCAACCCGCAGGGCCGCAAGGAGCCGCTGTTCGGTCCGGGCGGCCGGCCGCCGAGTCCGGCGCAGGTCAGGGCGCCCGAGATCACCCGGGCGGACATCATCAAGCGGGCCAAGGCCTGGGTGGCGGCGAAGGTGCCGTACAGCATGAGCGCCTACTGGTCCGACGGGTACCGGCAGGACTGCTCGGGCTTCGTGTCCATGGCCTGGAAACTGCCCGGGAACGAGTGGACGGGCAGCCTCCACGAGTCCGCCACGCGCATCACCAAGGAGGAACTCCAGCCGGGCGACATGCTGCTCTTCCACAATTTGTCCAATCCGCAGAACGGCTCGCACGTCGTCCTCTTCGGCGGCTGGACGGACTACACGCACACGTCCTACATCGCCTACGAACAGACCCGTCCGAACGCCCGCCGCCTCGCCACCCCCTACGCCTACTGGTCGAACTCCGGCCGCTACGTCCCCTACCGCTACAAGGGCGTCAAAGCGGCGGGAGAGCAGACCGGCGGGGCCGCGACGGGTACGACGGGCACGACGGGTACGACGGGCACGACGGGTACGACGGGTACGACGGGCACGACGGGCACGACGGGCACGACGGGTACGGCCGGGGCGGGGGGCGCGGGCGGCGGGAACGCCGCGTCTCCCGCCCCGGCTCCCGGTGGTGCCGGCGCCGCGGCGACCCCGTACCCCGGGCGCGCGTACTTCGGGCCGGGCGCCGACAACCCGCACGTCACCCAGCTCGGCCGGCTCCTCGTCCAGCACGGCGCCGGGCGCTACTACGCCTCGGGTCCGGGCCCGCGCTGGTCGGAGGCGGACCGGCGGGCCACCCAGGCGTTCCAGCGGGCCCAGGGGTGGCGCGGCGCGGACGCCGACGGGCTGCCCGGTCCGCGGACCTGGTCGCTGCTGATCACCGGCAAGGGCCGGTCCATCGCTGCGGACCCCGGGACCGGGGCACCCGGCGCGGCGCCTCCCCCGCCCGCAGCCGGTCCGCCGACGGGAGTCCCCGCCTACCCGGGCCGGGCCATCTTCCGGCCCGGCGCCGACAACGCGTACGTCACCCAACTGGGGAGACAGCTGGTGAAGAAGGGGTTCGGCAAGTACTACACGACGGGACCGGGGCCGCGCTGGGGCGAAGCGGACCGGCGGGGCGTCGAGGCCTTCCAGCGCACCCAGGGCTGGCGCGGCGGCGCGGCCGACGGCTACCCGGGGCCCGAGACCTGGCGGAGGTTGTTCTCGTAGTGGTCGGCCGGTCCCGGAGCAGCCCGCGTCCCGGCCGGTCCCGCAGCCCGCAGCCTGCCGGCGCGAGACTCCGGCCGATCCGGGGAGCGCCGGAGCCCGGACCCGGACCCGGACCCGGAGCCCGGACCCGGACCCGGACCCGGACCCCGGAGCCCGGACCCGGGACCCCGGAGCCCGGACCCGGACCCAGGACCCGGGACGGCCCCCGGGATCGCGGACGCGGGCCCGCTCCCGCAGTAACGGTTCCTTTCACTGTCATGGCGTATCTGGCGCGGAGGCTGGAGGCACGCAATGAACACGACCACTTCTCACACGCCCGAGCACGAGGGCCCGTCCCGGCCGCCCACGCGGCTCATCCAGAACGAGGCGACCACCGAGATCCCCGTCCACCTGCTGTTCCGGGACGAGCCCGAGCCGCGGTCGGTGCCGCTCGGCCCCGCCGTGGTGGGAAGCCGTACGGGTACGGGGGAGCAGCCGCGTTTTCGGCGGCCCGGGCCCGTGAAGCCCCGCCCGATGGCGGAGGTCGACCCCGCGCTGGTGGAGCGGCCCGCCCGGGTGCTGCCCGGCGCGGCGGGCGTGGCCGCCGGGCTGTGCGGGGTGGCGGGTTGTGTGGCCACCTCGTGGTGGGCCGGGATCCTGCCGCCGCTCGTGTCGGAGGCGCTGCGCCTGCCCGCGTACGCCGGTGCCGGCCTCGGCCCGGCGCAGTGGGCGGCGTACACGGGGGCGGGCGCCCTCGGACTGTTCGGCCTCGGCGGGCTCGCCCGGGGCCGGACCGGGCACGCCTGGGTGCTCGACCTGTTCGGCCGCTACCGGGGGACGGTCCGGCGCACCGGGCTGCTGTGGGTCAACCCGCTGCTGCTGCGCCGCCGGGCGGACGTACGGCTGCGGCACTGGCGCAGCGAGCCGATGCCGGCGGCCGACGGCAACGGGATGGCGTTGCGGGTGGTGGCGCTGGTGGTGTGGCGGGTGCGGGACACGGCGCGGGCCACGCTCGGTGTGGAGGACCACGAGACGTATCTGCGCGAGTGCGTCGAGGCGGCCCTCGCCCGGATCCCGGTGGAGACGCCCGGCTCGGTGCGGTTCTCGGTCGAGGCGACCGGGGAGGCGCTGACCCGGCGGGTGGCGCGGGACGCGGGCGCGATCGGTCTGGAGGTGTACTCGGTGCAGCCGGTGCGCGTCGAGTACGCCCCGGAGGTCGCCCCCGCGATGCACCGCCGCCGGATCGCCGCGCTCGACGCCCAGCACCGGGCGACCGTGCTCACCTCGGTCGTGGACTCGGTGGAGGACACGGTGACCCGGCTGACCATGCGCGGGCTGGTGGAACTGGACGACTACGAGCGCAAGGCGCTGGTGAAGGACCTGACCGTGGCGTTCTGCGCGGGACGGGGCGAGCAGTCGCCCTGACGGCCCGTCGAACAAGTCCCCCGATTGGTATGGACATGTTCAACGAACGGTCATACCCTGAGACTTGGTCTAGACCTGCACGCACGGCTCACTGAACTCCCCACGTTCTCCAGGAGCGGCAGCATGCGCAAAAAGACCAAGTGGTACGCCGCCGTGCTCGGGCTCACCACGGCGGGAGCCTTCGCGCTCTCCGCCGGGGGCGCGAGCGGCCACGGCTACACCGATCTCCCCGTCAGCCGGCAGAAGCTCTGCCAGAACGGCACCGTGACGGGCTGCGGCAGCATCCAGTGGGAGCCGCAGAGCGTCGAGGGCGCCAAGGGCTTCCCGGCCTCCGGGCCGGCCGACGGGCAGCTCTGTTCCGCTGGGAAAACCCAGTTCGCCTCGCTCGACTCGCCCACCCGGCCGGGCGGCGCCGCCTGGCCCACGACCCAGGTGACGGGAGGCCAGGACTACACGTTCCGGTGGCAGTTCACGGCGATACACGCCACCACCGACTTCCGGTACTACCTCACCAAGCAGGGCTGGAACCAGAACCACGCCCTCGCCCGCTCGGACCTCAACCTCACGCCGTTCTTCACGGTGCCGTACAACGGCCAGCGCCCGCCGTCCACGCTCTCGCACACCGGCCAGTTGCCGTCGGGCCTGAGCGGTCACCACGTCGTCCTCGCGGTGTGGACGATCGCGGACACGGGCAACGCGTTCTACGCCTGCTCGGACGTCACGTTCTGAGTGCCGGAGAACGCCGAAGGGCTCCTCGTTCCTCACGAGGAGCCCTTCACCGGTGCGCCGCCAGGGACTCGAACCCCGGACCCGCTGATTAAGAGTCAGCTGCTCTAACCAACTGAGCTAGCGGCGCATGACTCTCGCCCTCCGCCTCTCGGCGGCCGGCGACGAAGAAAATACTACCTGGTCCGCGGGGGTGCTCCCGACCACCGGCCGCCGTCTCAGATCGCCAGGGACAGCAGCACGGGCGTCGCGTTGCGGTTCAGGGTGTCGGCGGCGTGGCGGAGCCGGTGGGCGTGCTCGACGGGCAGGGAGAGCGCCAGGCAGCCGGCCGTGGTCCCGGCGGTGATCGGGACGGCCGCGCAGACCGTGCCGACGGCGTACTCCTGGAGGTCGAGCACCGGGACCGTGGGCGGCTGGGCCTCCAGCCGGGAGAGGAGCAGCTTGTCGCTGGTGATGGTGTGCGAGGTGAGGCGGGCCATCTTGTGCCGGGAGAGGTGGTCGCGGCGGCCGTCGTGGTCGAGCTGGCCGAGCAGGCTCTTGCCGAGCGCGGTGGCGTGGGCGGAGGAGCGGAAGTCGACCCACTCGTTGACCGCGGGCGTGGCCGGGCTGTCGGCGTACTGGGTGATGGTGACCTCGCCGTCGACGTACCGGCTGATGTAGACGGCGGCGCCGACGGAGTCCCGCAGCCGGTCCAGGGTGTGCTGGAGCTTGTCGCGCAGGGCCTGCTCGCGCCGGTGCGCGGAGCCCAGACGGGTCAGGGCGTCGCCCGTGACGTACGCGCCGTCGGCGGTCTGCTCGACGTATCCCTCGCGGCGCAGCATCCGCAGGAGCGGGCTCAGCCGCGCCGTGCCGAAGCCGGTCTGGCGGGCGAGTTCGGTGTCGGTGACGCCGGTGGCGTACCGGGCCACCGTCTCCAGGACGCGCAGGGCGTCCTGGGCCGAGTGGTGCGCGGTGGTCGGCTCGAGCCTCATGACGGGCCCCCTCGCGTTGACGTCCTGGGGTCGTGCGGCTTGGGCCGGGGGCCTGGGGGGTGTCCCCCGGGATGACACAGCAGCGCCACGGTCTTTCCCCCTGCGGTCGCTTCTCTGGCCGTGATCCGGACGGCGAACCACCTCCACGATAACGGCCGGGCGTGCGGTGGCGAGGGGGTGTTGGCGAGATTGCGCCCCGGTCCGGTGCCCCCGCCTGCGGTCCTGATCCATCGGCCTGTGCCGGAGGCGGCACGGACCGCAGGTCCGGAGGCGGCATGGACCGCAGGTCCGGAGGCACCGACCGCAGGCGGGGGGCACGGGCCGCAGGCCCGGAGGCGGCATGGACCGCAGGCGGGGGGGCACGGGCCGCAGGCCCGGAGGCACGGACCGCAGGCGGGGGGCCGGGGCGACCGGACGGTCACGTCACGGACGTCACAGCACCGCGCCGAGGAACTCCCGGGTGCGCTCCCGCTCGGGTTCGCTGAAGATCTTCTCCGGCGGACCGGACTCGATGACCCGGCCGGAGTCGAACATCAGGACCTGGTCGGAGATGTCCCGGGCGAAGTTCATCTCGTGCGTCACGCAGAGCATCGTGATGTCGGTGGTGCGGGCGATGTCCCGCAGGACGTCGAGGACGCCCGCGACCAGCTCGGGGTCGAGGGCCGAGGTCACCTCGTCGAGCAGCAGCACCTGCGGCCGCATCGCCAGCGCGCGGGCGATCGCCACCCGCTGCTGCTGGCCGCCGGAGAGCCGGGACGGCCGGGCGTCGCACTTGTCGGCGAGGCCCACCAGGTCCAGCAGCTCGCGCGCCCGCTCCTCCGCCTCGTCCCGGGACAGGCCGAGCACGCTCACCGGCGCCTCGGTGACGTTCCTCAGGACGCTCATGTTCGGGAAGAGGTTGAACTGCTGGAACACCATCCCGATCTTCTTGCGGACCTCGCGGACCTCCTTCTCCGGCGCGGGGAACAGGCGCTGCCCGTCCACGGTGATCGTGCCCTCGTCGGGTTCGGTCAGCGTCATCAGCAGCCGCAGGATCGTGGTCTTGCCGGAGCCGGACGGGCCGATGAGGGTGACGTGCCGGCCCGCTTCGACCCGGAAGTCGAGGTGGTCCAGGACGGTGTTGTCCCCGAACCGCTTGGTGACCTGCTCCAGGCGGATCAGCTCGGTGCTCCCGGGGGTGCGGTCGACGGTGGTCCCGCCGGTCTCGGTCTTGCCGGTCTCGGTCTTGCCGGTCTTGGTCTTGCCGGTCTTGGTCTTGCTGGTCTCGGTCTTGCTGGTCTCAACGGACAAGGCGGCGCTCCAAGGTGCGCAGGAGGACGGAGGCGAGGTAGGAGACGACGATGAAGGCCACGCCGATCACCGTGACGGGCTCGGTGAACCGGAAGTGCTGCTGGGAGAAGAGGCGCGCCCGGCCCAGCAGTTCCAGCACGGTGATCGTCATCAGCATCGGCGTGTCCTTGAGCATCGCGATGACGTAGTTGCCGAGCGCCGGCACGACCCGGCGGACCGCCTGCGGAAGGATCACCGCCCGCCAGGTGCGGGTCCGCGACAGGTTCAGCGCGGTCGCCGCCTCCCACTGGCCGGCGGGCACCGCGTCGATGCCGGCCCGGTAGACCTGCATCGTGTACGTCGAGTAGTGCAGGCCGAGGGCGACGACGCCGGTGGCCATCGCCGACAGGGTCAGGCCCCACTCGGGCAGCACGTAGAAGAGGAAGAACAGCTGCACCAGCAGCGGGGTGTCGCGGACGAACTCCGTGACGATCCCGACCGGCCACTGCACCCACCGCGTCGGCGTCCGCATCAGCAGCGCCCACACCAGCCCCAGCGTGAACGAGATCAGCGAGCCGAGGGCCAGCGCCTGGAGGGTGACCAGCAGCCCGTCCCGGAAGAGCGGCATGAAGTCGCCGACGGCGCTCCAGTCCCAGTTCATCGGACACCTGCCTTCAGCCGCTGCTCCAGCCCGCGCATCATCCGGGTGAGCAGGAAGGCGATCACGAAGTAGATGAGCAGGACGTACGTGTAGATCTCCGTGCTCTCCTGGAGCGCCAGGCGCACCAGGTTCCCGCTGAAGGCGAGGTCGCCCATCCCCATGACCGACACCAGGGCGGTGCCCTTCAGCAGTTCGATCAGCAGGTTGCAGAACGGCGGGATCATCTCCGGCACGGCCTGCGGCAGCAGGATCTTGCGCATCCGCTGGGCGGGCGTGAAGCCGAGCGCGATGCCGCCCTCCCGCTGCGCGGGGTCGACGCAGCCCAGCGCGCCGCGCACGATCTCCGAGCCGTACGCGCCGTAGGTCAGGCCGAGGGCGAGGGTGCCCGCCCACATCGGCACCAGTTGCCAGCCGAAGACGAGCGGCAGCACGAAGAACACCCAGAAGATCATGACGAGGGCCGAGGTCCCGCGGAACACCTCGGTGTAGAAGCCCGCGAGGAAGCGGACGATCCACCGGCGGTGGGTGCGCGCGATCCCGGCGGCGAAGGAGACGGCCGCCGCCAGCAGGGAGCTCAGCACGAGCAGTTGCAGGGTCGTCCAGACGCCCTTGAGGACGAGGTCCCAGAGTCCCGAGGTCATCCGCCGCAGAGCTCCTTCGCCGTCAGGTCGGTCATCTCGGACCGGGTGAACCCGAACGGCTGAAGGATGGGGAACAGCTCGTCGCTCTCCTTCAGCCCGCGCAGTTCGGCGTTGAAGGCGTCCCGCAGCGCGGTCTCCGTCGGACGGAACGCGAACGCGCCCCCGTCGACGTGCGGCTTGCCGTCGACGAGCGGGGTGAACGGCTCGGTCGCCTCCGCCGCGGCCGACTTCTTCACCACCTCACGGACGGTCAGCGCGGTCCCCGCGAACACGTCGACCCGGCCCGCCTCGACGGCGTTCAGACCGGCGACCTGGTCCGGGACGATGAGGATGTCGTCCTGCGCGTACCCCGCCTCGACGGCGTACTGGATGTCGGCGTACCCGCTGCCGGTGGCGAACCGCGCCTTCTTCTCCACCACGTCCTGGTAGTTGTGGAGATTCTTGGGATTTCCCTTGCGGACGATGAAGGAATCGAGCATCTGGTAATCGGGGTCGGCGAATATCACCTGCGCGCAGCGCTCGGCGTTGACGTACATTCCGGCGGCCACGACGTCGAACTGCTGCGAATTCAGCCCGGGTATGAGCGAGCCGAACTCGGTGGGCACCGGCTGCACCTCGTCCACACCGAGCCGCTTGAATATGACCTTCGCCAACTCGGGCGCCTCACCGGTGAGCTGCCCGTTCCGGTCGATGTACCCGAACGGGATCTCCCCCGCGATGCCGAGCCGTACGACACCCTGCGCCCGCAGCCGGTCGAGCAGGTCGCCGCCGGGTGCCGTCGAGGCCGTGGCCACCCGGGTGCAGCCTGCCGCGCCCAGTGCGCCGAGCGCCGCCACCCCCGCGAGCAGCGACCGACGGGTGAGCCCCGGTGTGCGTGCGTTCTGTCTGACGTGCCTGTTCGGTGGAGCCATGGCGGCGCGGCTACCCGGGACCACCCCGGTTATGCACCATGGATGTCATGGCGGACCGCCATATCGACGCCGTTTTCCCGCCGTTCGCCGTGTCCGAACCACCGCTGGAGAATCCGACCGTCACCCCGATTCCCGGCGATCTCCGCCATTTCTCCTCGGACGTCAGGGCCCGGGAACGTACCCGCGCTGCTTGTCGACCACGTTCCGCAGCGGCCGGCCCGCCGCCCACAGCTCGAACAACTCCACGAACTGCGCGCCGAGTTCGTCGCGCCAGCCGACCGTGTCCCCGCTCATGTGGGGGGACAGCAGCAGCCCCGGGACCCGCCACAACGGGCTGTCCGCGGGCAGGGGTTCGGTCACGAGGACGTCCAGGGCGGCACCCGCGATCCACCGCCGCTCCAGCGCGTGCACCAGCGCGTCCTCGACGACGAGCTGCCCCCGGCCGACGTTCACGAACCGGGCGGAGGGCTGCATCACGCCGAACCGGCGCAGGTCGAACATGCCGTGCGTCCGCTCGGTGAGCGGCGCCGCCGCGATCACCCAGTCGGCACGGGCCAGGAGACGGTCCAGGTCGTCGGGGCCGTGGACGCCGGTGCGCGGGACGCGGCCGACGACCGCCACGGCCACCCCGAGCGCCTTCAGCCTGCGCGCGACCGCCCGGCCGATCGGGCCCGAGCCGACCACCACGGCGCGCGTGCCCGCGACCCGCAGGCCCTCCCGGTGCCGCCACTCGCGCCGCCGCTGAAGCTCCCAGGTGCCCGGCAGGTCCTTCGCCATCGCCAGGACCAGCGCGGCGACGTACTCGGCGATCGGCTCGTCGAAGACGCCGCGCGCGTTCGTCACCACCGTGTCCGACGCGGTCAGCTCCGGGCACATCAGATGGTCCACGCCCGCGCTCGCCGCGTGCACCCAGCGCGGTCGCGGCCCCTCGCCCGGCCAGGCGGCCCGTACCGCGTGCGAGGTGAAGTCCCACACCAGCAGCACGTCCGCCGCCGGCAGCCGCGCCGCGAGACCGGCCTCGTCGGTGCGCACCACCACCGCCCGCCCGGTGAGCCGGCCGAGCCGGGGCGTGGGGTCGGCGTCGAGGACCAGGAGCGTGGGGACGGCGGACATCCGGGGTGCCCCTTCCTCCGGCAGGACGCGCAGGGCGTGCGAGACGTGCGTGCAGGGCGTGCAGGGCGTGCAGGACGCAGGACGTGCAGGACGTGCGTGCAGGGCGTGCGGGGCGTGCGCGGCCGCGGCCCGGACGTCCGTGACCAAGGGGCTGACGTGCACGGATTGACCACGTTCGCACCCGAACCCACCTCCGTCAACACGGCCGTCGAGCACGAGACCCTCGGCGACGCCGTCCGCACGCGCCGACGCGCTGTTCATCTCCTGCGCCGACCTCTCGACGTACGACGTCATCCCCCAACGGGAGGCGGAGCCGTGCATACCGGTCATCTCGGCCAACCAGGTGACGATGTGGGCGGCGCTGCGCCGAATGGGTACCCGAGCCGTGGGGCCGTACCAGGCTCTGCTGGAGGAGGGGGCGCGGCAGTGGCCCCCCGTACTGCCGGAAGAACAGCAGGAAGGCTGGACATGACCGCACTCGGAGTTCTCTACCCGGGCCACTCCGCCGAGGACGACTACCCCCGGATCGAGCAGCTCCTCGGCAGCGACATCCGGATGGACCTGGTCCACACGGACATCGGCGAGGATGCCCACCGCGTGGACGTACTACGGCAGATGGGCACGCCCGAACGGCTCGCGGCTGGCGTGGAGCAGCTGCGGCTGTCGGGCGCCGAGGCCGTCGTGTGGGCCTGCACCAGCGGGGGCTTCGTGCACGGCTGGGAGGGCGCCCAGGAACAGGTGCGCAGCCTGGCCCGCACCGCCGGGATGCCGGCCTCCTCGACCTCCTTCGCCTTCGTGCACGCCGCCCAGGAGATCGCGGCGGCCCGGGTCGCCGTCGGCGCGACCTACCCGGACGAGGTCGCCGGCCTGTTCGCCGCGTTCCTGCGGGCCGGCGGCCTGGAGGTGAAGGGCGTCCACAGCTCCGGGATCGTCACGGCCGCCGAGGTGGGCACCTGGGGCGAGGCCGAGGTGCTCGCGCTGGCCCGCGCGGCCGACGACCCCGGCGCGGACGCGGTCCTGCTGCCCGACACCGCCCTGCACACCGCCGCGTCCCTGCCCGCCCTGGAGAAGGAGCTGGGCAAGCCGGTCCTCACCGCCAACCAGGTCACCGTCTGGGAGGCGCTGCGGCTGGCGGACCGGCGGGTGAACGCGCCCGCCCTCGGAGCGCTGTTCACGCGGGAGCCGATCGTGCAGGTATGACCCGTCCGGCGCGCCGACCGCGCCGACCGCGCCGACCGCGGGGACGGCGGGAACAAACGGGGGCACCCCCCTGTTGGTGGTCCGACGACAGCGCGCGGCCGAGGACAGGAGAACCCCGTGGCGGCGGACGAGAAGGCGGCGGACGACAGGGCGGCGGACGACAGGGCGGACAGGAAGGCGCCGGACGAGCCGGCGGTGGACACCACGACCGCGCGCGGAACCACGGCGCACGGAACCACGGCGCACGACCCGGCGGTGGGCGACACCACGGCGCACGGAACCACGGCGCACGACCCGGCGGTGGGCGACACCGCGGCGCACGGCACGGCGGCGGCCGGGCGCGGCACGGCCGGGCGCGGGCCGGACGAGCGCGGCACGGCCGAGCGCCCGTCGGACGGCATCCGTGGCGCGGCGCTCGGCACCGCCCCCGTCCCCCTGTCCGTCCTGGACCTGGTCACCGTCGGCTCCGGCAGCACCGCCGGCGACGCCCTGCGCACCGGCGTCGACCTCGCCCGGCTCGCCGAGGCGCGCGGCTTCCACCGGTACTGGGTGGCCGAGCACCACTCCATGCCCGGCGTCGCCTCCTCCTCGCCCGCGGTGATCCTCGCCCACCTCGCCGCCCACACCGAGCGCATCCGGCTCGGCTCGGGCGGCGTCATGCTGCCCAACCACGCGCCGCTGGTGATAGCCGAGCAGTTCGGCACCCTGGAGGCCCTCGCCCCCGGCCGCGTCGACCTCGGCCTCGGCCGCGCCCCCGGCACCGACGGCGCCACCGCCGCCGCCCTGCGCCGCACCGAGCGGCTGAACGAGGGTGCCGACGACTTCCCCGAGCAGCTCGCCGAGCTGACCCGCTTCCTGGACGACGACTTCCCCGACGGCCACCCCTACCGCCGGATCCACGCGGTCCCCGGCCCCGTCCAGGCCACGTCCCCCGGCGGCGTGCAGTCCCGGCACCGCCCGCCGATCTGGCTGCTGGGCTCCTCCGGGTTCAGCGCCCGCCTCGCGGCCCTGCTCGGACTGCCGTTCGCCTTCGCGCACCACTTCTCCGCGCAGAACACCATCCCGGCGCTCGACCTCTACCGCGAGCACTTCCGCCCGTCGGCGGTCCTCGACGAGCCGTACGCCCTCATCGGCGTCTCCGTGCTCGCCGCCGACGACGAGCGCGAGGCCCGCCGCCAGGTCCTGGCCACCGGCGTGAACATGGTCCGCCTGCGCACCGGCCGGCCCGGCCTGTTCCCCTCGCCGGAGGAGGCGGAGGCGTACGCGTTCAGCCCGCTGGAGCGCGAGTTCGTCGACTCCTGGACGGCGAACATCGTGCACGGCACGGCCGACGAGGTCCGCTCCGGCCTCGACGACCTCCACAAGCGCACCGGCGCCGACGAGTTGATGCTCACCAGCCTCGCCCACCGCGGCGCCCTGCGCCTGCGCTCCTACGAACTCGTCGCCGACGCCTACGGGTTGCCGACCGCGTAGGACGCGGAACCCAGCAGCAGCTCGGAGATGCGGTCCGGGGACACCGGGCGGGAGTACAGCCAGCCCTGCCCGGTGTCGCAGCCGATGCTGCGCAGCCGGCCGGCCTGCGCGGACGTCTCCACGCACTCGGCGGTGACGGTCAGCCCCAGCCGGTGCGCCAGGTCGATCATCGCCTCGACGACCACCTGGTCGGCCGGGTTGGGCGCCGCCCCGGCGCCCTCGTACTGGAAGCCGCGCACGAACGACCCGTCCAGCTTCAGCACCGACACGGGCAGCCGGCTCAGGTAGGCGAGGTTGGAGTAGCCGGTGCCGAAGTCGTCGATGGCGATGCCCACCCCCATGTCGCTGAGCGCCTGCAACGCCTGCAACGGCCGCCCGGCCGAGCCCATCACCGCGGACTCCGTCAGCTCCAGCTGGAGCAGGTGCGGGGCCAGCCCGGTCTCGTCGAGGATGTCCGCCACGTCCGCCACCAGGTCGGAGTCCCACACCTGGCGGACCGCCACGTTGACGCTGACGAACAGCGGCGGCTCCTCGGGGCGCTCCAGCTGCCAGCGGCGGGCCTGACGGCAGGCGGTGGCCAGAACCCACCGGCCGAGCGGCACGATCGAGCCGTCCTCCTCGGCCAGGGCGACGAACCGATTCGGCGGCAGCAGCCCGAACCGGGGGTGGTCCCAGCGCACCAGCGCCTCCACCCCGCGCAGCCGCCCGTCCGCCATGCCGACCAGCGGCTGGTACTCCAGACGGAACTCGCCCCGCTCGATGGCGGGGCGCAGCGTGGAGGCCAGGGCCTGGCGGGTCATCAGGTGGGCGTTGCGCTCCGGGTCGAACAGCGTCCAGCGGTCCTTGCCGTCCACCTTCGCCCAGTACAGCGTGGTGTCGGCGGCCTGCATCAGCCCGGTGGCGGTGGTGCCGGCCGCGTGCCGCTCGACGACCCCGATCGACGCGGAGACGTTCAGCCGGTGTCCGGCGAGGTCGAACGGCGCCTGGAGCGCCTTCAGCACCGACTCGGCGAGGTCGGCGAGCTGTTCGGTGCCGGTGGAGTCCTCCACCAGCAGCGCGAACTCGTCCCCGCCGAGCCGTGCCACCAGCGGTACGCTCGGCCGGGTCCGCCCGGCCTCCTGCGCGCACGCCGTCAGCCGCTCGGCCACGGAGGCGAGCAGCCGGTCGCCGACCCGGTGGCCCAGGGTGTCGTTGACCGCCTTGAACCCGTCGATGTCCAGGTAGCACAGCCCGATCCGGCCGGTCCCGCCACCGTCGTACGACTCCGCCTCCAGCGCCGCCGACACCCGCTCGAAGAACAGGGTGCGGTTGGGCAGCCGGGTGACGGGGTCGTGCATCTGGAGGTGGCGCAGCCGGGCCTGGAGGTCGCGGTGGACGCTGATGTCGGCGACGGACAGCAGGACGCCGGCCGGGTCGCCGTCCAGCGGCGCGACGGTGATCTGCGCCCACAGCGAGCGCCCGTCGGGCTGCTTCAGCCGCCGGGTGCAGCGCAGCCGGGCCTGGCGGCCGCGGAGCACCTCGCGGTAGGCGTGCCAGGTGCGGGCGTCGGAGGCCAGGTCCAGCAGATCGGCGGCCACCCGCCCGATCAGGTCCCCGGGTCCGCCGGCCAGCAGCGCTCCGAGCGCGCGGTTGGCGTCGGTGACCAGGCCCTCGCGGTCGACGACGGCCATGGCGAGAGGGGCGCTCGCGAAGACGGAACGGTAGGCCGGGGCGGAGCCGTCACGACGGTCCCCACCTGGTGTTCTCGTGTCGCCCGTGCCGTCCGTGAGGTCAGCGCCTTCCGGCTGTTCCGGCGCTCCCGTACGAGGAGACGCCTGATGATCACTCTCTGTGACGGCTGACCGGTCGAGGTCTGCCGCGGGCGTCGGCCCTTCGGACGTTCCGCTCACCGCTCGCTCCCGCAGTGCACTCGATCTCTGTCCGCCCAGGAAAGTGTGCCGATCATAGAGGCTGGCCCCGGACTTGCGCAGCCACTGCCCAGTGTCCCGGAACACCCCGCCTTTCTGACAGATCGTTTCTGCCCCCACACGGGACGGTTCTGCGAGCGGGCGACCACTTGTGACGTTCCGTGAGTATTCCGGGGGTGTCGGGGTTCATGCCCGGTTTCCGGGGTCTCACTCTTCTGGTGCAGATAAACAGGGCGTAGTACGACAAATCTGCACAGGCTGGGTGCGGTGTCCCGTGAACCGTTCCCGGAGGTCTCCGTGCCGCGACAGCTCCCGCGTCCCCGACTGCGCAGCACCGCGGCCGTGTTCACGACCCTCTCGGCGCTCGCCGCGACCTCCCTGATCACCGGCCCCTCGGTCGCCGAACCCTTCTCCTCGCTGCCCTGCGCCCTCAAGCGCACCGACGCCCACCACTCGGAGGGACTGGACACCTGGAACACCGCCTATCCGCGGCCGGACCGCGCCCTTGACGCGGTGATGGTCTTCCTGTCCTTCCCGGACTGGGCCCCGATGACCTCCCCCGCCGAACTCGCCGCCGACCACTTCCCGGTCACCAGCGACTACTTCCGCCGGGCCTCCTACGGCAGATTCACCCTGCGTGCGCATCCGCTGAAGCGGTGGGTCCGCATGCCGAAGCCGTCCACCGCGTACGCCATACAGCGTGACTGGAACGCGGAGCACCGCGCCACCTATCTACGCGACGCGCTCGACGCGGCCGACGCTCAGGTGGACTTCTCCCGCTACGACGTCGTCTACTTCGTCGCCGATCCCGACGCCCCCGGTGTGGACTCCGACGCCACCAAGGTCGTCAACCTGGACGAGCCGCTGCGCGCCGACGGCACGGATATCCGGCGTGTCGTCACGGTGTTCGAGCAGCATCCGCCGGACCGGCTCGTCCTGGCCCACGAGACCGGCCATGTCTTCGACCTGCCGGACCTCTACCGCCGTCCGGCGGACGGCAAGGGCGACTGGGACACGCACGTCGGGGACTGGGACCTGATGGGCAGCCAGTTCGGACTGGCGCCGGATCTGTTCGCCTGGCACAAGTGGAAGCTGGGCTGGCTGGATCCGAGCCAGGTGGCGTGCGTGGCCGAGGGGGCGCCGACCCGGCTCACGCTGGAGCCGCTGGCCGCCGGTCCGGGGGTGCCGGTGGCCGGGATCCCCGGTGTGCCGGGCTTCGGGCTCGGGCACGGAACCAGGCTCGCGGTCGTCCGCACCGGCACCGACTCCGCCCTCGCCTTCGAGGTGCGCGGCCCGGTCGGCAACGACCGCGGCGCCTGCCGCGCCGGGATCCTCGTGTACCGCGTCCACAGCGGCGCGGAGTCCGGCCGGGGGCCGGTCGAGGTGGTCGACGCCCATCCGGGCACCGAGGCCTGCTGGGCGGACTCGGTCTATCCACCCCTCGCGGACGCCCCGGTCACCGTCGGTGAGAGTTTCGCGGTGCCGGAGGAGGACGTACGGGTGGACGTGGAGGAGCGGACGGTGACGGGGGCGTGGACCGTGAGCATCACGGCTTGAACCTCTGAACCTCTGAACCTCTGGCCCTCTAACCCTCTGCACCTTGCAGCCGCGCCGGTCTCCCCGGTCTCACCGGTTTCCCCCTGCGCCCCTGTCTCCCCTGCCCCCCTGTCCCCCCGGCCCCCTGGTTTCTCCGGTCTCCCGAGGGTGTCGTCCCGGGACAGGCGGAAGGCCCCTCGCTGCTGCGAGGGGCCTTCCGGTGTCGTGCGCCGCCAGGGACTCGAACCCCGGACCCGCTGATTAAGAGTCAGCTGCTCTAACCAACTGAGCTAGCGGCGCCTGCTGACGTCGTAGACCTTAGCACCCTGGTCGGCGGGGTGAGAAATCGATATCCGCACGGCCGATCGGGCCGCCCGGACGGCCGCCCAGAGCAGGATCTCGGGCCCCGGCAGCCAGGGGTGCCGTGTGTCGGGGGCGACCATCCAGCGGGTGGCGGCGTCCTGCGGGGAGGTGATCGGGGGCGGCACGGTCACCGCGTCGCCGGTGCCGTGGCACAGCAGCGGCGGGACGGTGCTCGTCCGGCCGTCCGGGCGGCCGTCGGCGCTCCACTCCTCCCACTCCAGCAGCGAGGGCAGCCGCTGGGCGGTGCCCGGCGCGGCGAACAGCAGCGTCCGCCCGCGGAACGCGGCCACCGGCCCGGAGCCGGGGCCCTCGCCCCACAGCCGGTCCAGCATCAGCCGCCCGAACAGCGCCGGGGAGCTCACGATGTCGAAGACGGACCCGCAGGGCAGGACCACGGGGGCGTACGGCCGTTCCTCCCAGAGGGCGAGCGTGGTGTGCGGGCGGGGGCCGGCGGAGGCCAGCCAGGCGGCGCCGTCGGCGGTGACTCCGGCGGCGTCGGAGCGATCGGTCAGGCGGGTGTCCCAAGCGCTGCTCATGCCGTCAGGTCTACCGGGCGTGAGCGGTCGGTTCTCCGGGTTGGGGGGAAATCGGGACGGGAGAGGGCGGGGGCGGGTATCTTACGCGCCCGGCATATGCCAGAAGGTAGCGGAGAGTGACGGTGGCGAGTGCGGGGTCCTGGGCGGGGGCTGTCCGCCGGACGGGTGGCGGTGTCCTACACGGGGTCGACGTGCTCCCGGCCCTCGACCTCGCCCTTCAGCAGATCCCGCCCGAACTCGACCATCTTCTTCGCGTAGTCCTCGGTCCACTCGGCCCGCTCGGCGATGTCGGCCGGCGTCAGCCGGTCGAACCGTCGCGGATCGGCGAGCTGGGCCGCCGCCACGGCCTGGAACTCCACCGCCCGGTCGGCCGCCGCGCGGAAGGCGAGCGTCAGCTCCGTGGCACGCGCCAGCAGCGCCCCCGGGTCGTCGATCGACTCCAGGTCGAAGAAGTGCTCCGGATCGCCTGCCGCTTCCGCGGGCTCGAACAGCAGGGGCGCGGGGCGTAGCCGCGGTTGGTTCCGACGCGGCGTGGGCTCCGCCATGTCTTCTCCTCCTCGTACGGTCGGGGTGGCGCCACCGGTGAGCGGACCACCTTCCATTGTCCCCCGGGCACGCAAGGGGGCCCGGGGGCCCGCACTCTCAAGGCTCCCGGGGCGCACGATGTTCCCGGGACAGCTGATGCTCTCCGGGCGCACCGGCACCGCGTGGTTGGCTGCCCAGTGGCCCGGCCGGTATGCATCGGGCGCGGCTCGGGCGGCCGGCCGCCGACCGCCGGCCGCCTGGCTGGCGACCACCGGATGCCGCACTGCCGACCGCCGGATGCCGGGCTGCCGGCCGCCGGACTGCCGGACTGCCGGGCCGCCGGGCCACCGAGGTTGCGGGTCGCCGGAGCCGCCGGGCCACCGAGGTTGCGGGTCGCCGGAGCCGCCGACGGGCGGCCGGTGCCGGGTGGCTCACGGGCGCCACGTCACGCGGTGCTCCGCCAGGTGGGCCAGCACCGCGTGGTTGGCCTCCCAGCCGTCCGGGAACTTCACGAGCGTCCCCAGCTGCACCGGCTCCGTCGACGGATAGTCGTCCAGCAGGTCGCCCACCCCCGCCCGGCACACCACGACGCACGCGTGCCGGTGCCGGGAGGCGAGGACGCACAGGCGGCCCGTCTCCAGGTGGAAGGCGGTGGCGTCGGGGCGGCCGGAGAGGGGGTGGAGGACGACGGTGACGTCGAACTCCCGGCCCTGGAGCCGGTTCGCCGTGTCCACGGTGACGTCCGCCACGCCCAGCTCGGCGAGGGCCGCCCGGACCGCCGCCGCCTGGTCGCGGTGGGCCGTGCCGACGGCGACCCGGTCGGCGGTCAGCCGCGTCGGGACCGGGGAGCGTTCCGAGACGGCCGCGCCGTCCCGGTCCAGCAGGCGCCGCACCACCGTCGCGACCGCCCGGACCGCCTCCGGGTCCGTGCGCGGCGTGTGGCGGGCGGGCAGTTCCAGCAGGCCCCAGCCCGACTCCGCCGCCTCGTCGATCACCCGGTCGGGGGCGGAGCCGTCCGACGGGACGGCGAAGGACAGGCGCCGGTCGCCGTGGCCGGTGCCGCTGCGGAACGGGGTGTACGGATAGAACGCGTTCGAGACCAGCGGGGCCGCCGACGCCGGCAGCCGCCACGACACCGGCAGCCGGTGCTGCGGCAGCCGCGGGTTGTGGGCGAGCAGCGTCGTCACCGCCGACGCCGACGGGTCGTACGACAGACCCGCCCACTGCTCGCTGCCCACGATCGCGAACGGGTCCAGCTGCCCCGGGTCGCCCACGAACAGCGCCCGCTCGAACAGCCCCGCCACGGCCAGCAGACCGTCCGAGCGCATCTGGTACGCCTCGTCCACGATCGCGTGCCGCCACGGCTCGTCGACCTTCACATGCGCCCACTTCGCCGCCGTGGAGATCACGACGGGCAGCCCGGCCAGATCGGCCGCCTTCGCCGACTTCCGTACGTTCGGCAGGTCGTCCAGCGCCTTGTCGTACGCGTCGGCGTCGCTGCTGTGCAGACGGCCCACCGGCAGCTCGGGACTCTTCTCGGCGAGCCGCAGGACCAGGTCGTCGACCTGGGCGTTGGTCTGCGCGACCACCATCAGGGAGCGCCCGGTGTCCGCCAGCTCCAGCGCCGCGCGGACGACGAGCGTGGACTTCCCGGCGCCGGGCGGGGAGTCCACGACCACACCGCGCGCCGTGCCGTGCAGCGTGTCGTGGAGGATCGCGTCGGTCGCGCGGGCGGCGGCCGTACCGGGGTCGAACGCGGCCTGGGTGGTCACAGCACGTCCTCCTGGGTGACGGAATCGGGTGCTTCGGGCGCCTGCTCCCCGGGCGGCCCGCCGTGCGTCCACGGCGTCTGTTCCGGGTCGGGCAGCTTCGCGCCGCCGCGCTGCGCGTGCTCGAAGAGGGTGAAGCACACCGGTTCCCCCTTCTCGGGCACCGACCCCTTCTCCGGTTCCTTGCCGCGCCCCATCCTGTCGACGATCCGCAGCACCAGCAGGCCCTCGTCGTCCTCGCCCTGCCGCTCGACGAACTCCGCCGCCTGCGGCTTGCCGCCCAGCGACCGGAACACCTTCGCCCGCTCCCCGAGGTGCGGCCGGTCGTCCGTGCGCACGGTGACCAGCGGGCGCGGACTCGGCCGCCTGCCCTCGCTGTAGGCCATGACGACGTCGACGACCTCGCCCGCGAACGCCTCCCCGGCCAGCCGCCGCCCCGCCATCACCAGCGGGTCGTCGAGGGCCTCCTGCGCCTCCAGCCGGGCCTGTTCCCGCTCGCGCGTGGCGAGTTTGTCGGCGGCGGTGACCGCGTCGTCGCGGCGGGGCTGCGGGGGCTCGCCGGCCAGGACGCGGTCGCGGTGACCGGTGAACGACCAGCGGTCGCGCGTCCACCGCTCCTCGACGTGCGCGCCCTCGGGCAGCGTCCGCAGCAGGTCCAGTCCGCGCCACACCGCGTCCCAGGTGGGCCGCGTGCGGCTCTCGACCAGGGCGCGGATCTCCCGCTCGGCGGCGGTCAGCGCGCCGAGCCGGTCGTCGGCCTGGAGACCGTCCTCGGCGGCGGCCAGGGCGGTGCGCGCCCGGTCGTAGCGCTCGATGGCGGGGGCGAGCAGCTTGTTGTCGAACGCCGGGTCGGTGGCCGGGCCGGCCGGCGGGCACAGCAGCTGGCCCTCCGCGTCGCGCGCCAGTTCGGCCCGCAGCGCCGCCTCGGCGCCCGAGGCGCCCCCGGGCGGGTCGATCCAGGCGAGCAGCGCCCCCAGGTGCTGGTCCTCCAGGCTGGACTGCCCGGTCGCCCAGTGCCGGCCCAGCACCTCGGTCAGCGCCGTCAGCAGCGAGGAGCCCGGCACCCGGGCCCGCTCCCCGAAGTGCGTCAGCCACCGCCCGAGCAGCGGCACGCGCGGGGGCGCCGGGAACGGCGTCTCGGGGTCCTGCTCCGCCGTACGCCTGAAGCGCATGGAGCGGCCCAGCAGACGGACGAAGTCGACGCCCGCGCGGCTCGGCACGATCAACTGGGGCGCGTCGGCGCACAGCTCGACCTCGACCTTGACGCGCTTGCCGGTCTCCGGGTCGGTCTCGTTGCGCTCGGCGGCCTCGACGGTGTCGGCGTAGGAGTCGATGTACGGCAGCACGGTGTCGGCGAGCTCGGTGAGGAACGCGAACCGCAGGTCGCGGTCGCGCGGCTGCGGGACGACCAGCAGGCGCGGCGCGTCCCGGTCGGTGCCGACCAGTGCGCCCAGCGGGGCGCCGGCCTCACCGGCGGTGGTCAGCGGCACGAACACCAGCGGGCGGTCGGACAGATGCCGGTGGCGGACGGTGGCGGCGGGCTGCGCCCGGCCGGTGGCGACGGCCTCGAGCCGGGCGAGCGTGGCGATCAGCGACACATCGCCCCCAGGGCCTCGCCGCGCAGCCGCGCCGCCCGGCGCAGTGCCGCCACCGCCGGGTCGTCCGGATCACCGGCCTCCCCGCGCGCGGCCGCCAGCACCTCCTCGACCGTCGTCAGCCCGCCCAGCTCGGCGCGGACCGGGCGGCCCAGCGCGGTCACCGCGCCGGCCGCGCGGGAGCGGTCGCGGCAGTGGAACGCCAGCTCGCACGCGGCCAGGCACTCGGGCGCGTACGTCGCCGGAACCGACGCGACGGCCGCCGTGAGCTGCTCGGCGGGCAGCTCGGGGGAGAAGCAGGTGCCTTCCGGGAGGGCGTCGGCGATGTCCTGGATGCGGGTGAGCCGGGCCAGCTGGCGGCCGGTGACCGCGCGCTGCTTGCGGACGTCCACGGCGGACGCGGTGGGCAGGTTGGAGAAGTCCTTCGGGCAGACCAGCAGGACACGGTGGCGCACCTGCGGCGCGGGGTCGAGGCGGGCGGCGACGTCCTCCAGCGCCAGCACGTACACCGCGGCCTGGCGGGCCGCCGCGCCGACCTTCGCCGGGTCCGCCGACCCGTCCAGCATCGGGAACGACTTGATCTCCACGACCGTCCAGCCGCCGTCCGGGTGCACCACCACCGCGTCCGGTTCGAGGAAGGCGGGGGAGCCGGCCACGTCGAGCGCGAGCATCGGGTGGTCGAGCAGGGTCCAGGTGCCGGCCGCCTCGGCGGCCTCGCGCAGCGCCAGCGCCGTCCGGGCGGTGCGGCCCTCGGGGCCGGCCGCCGACAGGTCGGGGACGCTCGCCCCGGCGGGCGCGGGGGCGCGCGGGTCCAGCTTCTCGTGCACCAGGCGCAGCAGCTCCGCGCCGCCGTCCGCCTTCACCTTCGCCTCGAACGCGTTGCCCCGGGTCAGGGCGAACTGCGACTGGCCGAAGGCCGACGGCGAGCCCAGCGCGCCCGCCAGCGCCGCCTTGTCCACCCCGGCGCCGTCGAGGATCGCGCGCCGCCTGCAGCCAGGGTTCGCGGCGAGCGCCGCGAGCGCCCGGGCGTCCAGAGCCTTGGCGGGTACGTCGGGACCGCGCAGGTCAGCGAGCCGCTGCCGGAGCGCCGTCCCCCGCGTCCGAGGGGGAGGCACCCGGCTCGGCCGGGGGCCCGAACCGTGACTCGCGCTGCCGTGGAATTCGCTCACCCGGGGAAGTCTGGCATCCGCCACTGACAATCGAGGCCTCCGCGCCCGCGGAGGCCGCCGAGACGGACGGGACACGCGCCGCGAGGCGCGGGACGCGGGGTGCGTACCGGTCCCGGATCCGGTCCGCGCGGCGCAGCACCAGCGGCGTCAGCAGCAGGCCCGCCCCCATCACGGCGGCGCCCGCGACCGCGTCGAGGAAGTAGTGGTTCGCGGTGCCCATCACCACGATCGTGGTCACCAGCGGGTAGACGACGCCCGCCACCCGCGCCGCCCGTGTGCCGCCGTGGCGCCACAGCATCACCCCGCACCACAGCGCCCATCCCACGTGCAGGCTCGGCATGGCCGCGTACTGGTTGGTCATGCCGCCCAGCCCCCGGGGCGCGCTCGCCTCGCCGCCCCACCAGCCCCAGGAGCTGTACTGGGCCATGGTGTCCACGAAGCCGTGCTCCGCGGCCAGCAGCCGGGGCGGGCAGGTGGGCAGGAGGGCGAAGCCGATCAGACCGATGAACGTCGACGTCATCAGCCAGGTGCGGGCCGCCCGGTAGTGCACGGCACGCGAGCGGAACAGCCAGACCAGGAGCACCGGTGTCAGCAGGTAGTGCAGCGACGCGTACCAGAAGTCCGCCGGGACGCCGATCCACGGCTCGCTGCGGAAGAGGCGGTTCAGCGGGTGCTCGGCGTTGATGTGGAGGAACTTCTCGATCCGCAGGATCGCCAGGCCGTGGTCGACGGCGGTGCCGACGTCTCCCCGGGCGAGCAGCCGGCCCGCCGAGTAGCAGGCGTACACCAGCAGGATCAGCGGCAGCTCGGTCCACCAGCGCAGCCGGCTCCGCGGGACCGCCTCGGTGCCCGGTGACTCGGTCTGCGGCATCCGATCGCCTCCCCCTTCTCGTCGCTGCGCCGGCAGTGGCACGGGAGGTGCCACTTTACGGCGTGAGCGCGCGCCCGCCCCGGACGCCCCCGGCCCTCGAAGACGACGCCCCCGGCCCTCAAAGACGCAGAGATCGCCCCCCGGGTTGCCCTGTTCAAGGGTGAGCGATGATGGAGGGGTTCCGCCGTCGACTCATCCCTTGGTTCTCTCAGGGTTACCCCCGGAAAGGTCCCCCATGGCACCGCGCATCCTGCTGGCCCGGCACGGACAGACCGAGTGGTCGTTGTCCGGCAAGCACACCGGCAGGACGGACATCCCCCTGCTGGAGGAGGGCCGCCGGGGCGCCAAGCTGCTCGGCGAGCGGCTGCACCGGGCGCCGTTCGACGGCCTCCCCGGCGTCGAGGTCCGCACCAGCCCGCTGGCCCGCGCGCGGGAGACGTGCGAGCTGGCCGGCTTCGGCGAGCGGGCCACCGCGTGGGACACGCTCATGGAGTACCACTACGGCGCCTACGAGGGCATGACGCCCGCCGAGATCCAGGCCGCCCGCCCCGGCTGGCTCATATGGCGCGACGGCGTGCCCGAGGGGGAGAGCCTCGCCGAGGTCACCGCGCGCGCGGACGAGGTGGTCGCGTGGGCGCGCTCCGCCGACCGGGATGTGCTGGTCTTCGCCCACGGGCACATCCTGCGGTCGATCGGGGCGCGCTGGCTGGGGCTGCCGCTGGACTTCGCGGCGCGGATACGGCTGTACCCGACGTCGCTGTCGATCCTCGGCTGGGCCTACGGGGAACCGGCGATCGAGAGCTGGAACGACCGCGGGCACCTGACCGCGGACTGATCCGGCACGTCGCCCCCGCGCGTGGGGGTGGGGGGACCGGACCAGCAGCGGCTTCACCCCGTCCGCCCCCACCACGTCACCCCCGCGCGTGAGGGGACCGGATGACCGCGGGACCGGGTGACCGCGTCGCCGTCGGGCGACGACACGGTCCCCGCCGCGCGGGTCCGCGGGACGCTCGGTTCCGAGGGACGCGCGGTTCCGGGACGCTCGGACCGTGCGGGGCGCTACACCGTGCGGGGCGCGGAGGCGTGCCGTTCCAGGAACTCCGACACCCCCGAGGCCCGCCGGTGCGGCAGCAGCACCCGTGCCGTGCCCGCCAGCATCGTCTGGATCCTCGACGACTGGACCTGCCCCAGCAGGTCCAGCACCCGCATCCCCGCAGCCGCGGCCTCGTCCGGCCGTCCTCCGCGCGCGAGGTCGTCCGCCAGCTCCGCGGTGTAGAGGGCGATGTTCCGGGTGAAGTGGGGGTCCTGGAGCTGCGCCGCCCGCCGGGCGTGCCGGGCCGCGCGCGGCCAGTCGCCCAGGGTGGACCAGCACTGCGCCTCCAGCCCCTCCAGCTCGGCCTCGCCGTAGAAGCTCATCCACTCGGGGTCGGCGTCCGAGGAGCCCCGCCCGTAGAGGGCCTGGGCCCGCGCGAGGGCCTGCTCGCAGCCGGTGCGGTCGGCGAGCCCGGCCCAGCCGCCCGCCTCGCGCAGCGTGAGCAGTGACATCAGCCGGGCCGAGCCGAGGGGCCGCGCGACGCGCTGCGCGGCCTGTGCCGCGCGCACGGCCTCGCGGGGCCGGCCCGCGTCCCGCGCGAGGAAGGCCGTGTTGCAGAAGGCGTGCGCCTCCAGCGCCTCGTCCCCGGCCATCCGGGCGGTGGCGAGGGCCTCCGCGTAGTGGGAGCGCGCGTCGTCGAAACGCCCCGAGTCGTGCGCCAGCCAGCCCACCGAGATGGCGAGTTCCCCGGCGCCCGAGTGGAGCCGGTCGGCGGTCGCCTGCCGGGTGGTGCCGGCGTCCAGCAGCGCGTACGCGGCGCGCAGCGGTGCCGCCGCGCGCCGGTAGAGGCCGTCGGCGCCGTGCCGGTCGTCCAGCAACCGGATCCTGCGGACCGCTTCTTCGAGGGCGCTCGCCTCGCCCGCCCCGACACGGCGCACGGGCCGTTCGGCCGCCGATGCGTCCAGGGCGAGCCCCAGGGGGCCCAGCGAGGCGGCGGCCACCGTGGCGCCTCCGCCGGTCATGAATGCGCGACGCAGCACGTCGCTCTCCTCGTGGTTGTGGTGCGTGTCGTACGGGTCCTGCGGGTCATACGGCTCGTATGCCCCGGGCGTCTCATCCACACCCGGCGCGTCGTCGGTCGTCCGTGCCCCTCGCCCGCGTACGGACGAGCGGGGCGCGAACCCCAGATCGGTGAGCGTGCGGCCGGGGAACATGTGCAGGAACACCCGTTCGTAGGCGTAGTTGGGGCAACGGATCTCCCCTGCCTCGACCCGGCCGATGTAACGCGCGTCACAGCTGACACCCTCGCCGATCTCGCGTGCGGCCCGCCGTACCAGCGCGGCGAACTCGGCCGGCGAGCGCTGTCCGCGCAGGTGCCGGAAGGCGAAGTTGGGCCGGGGTGGCCGGTTGGGCCGAGGTGGGGGCACCGTTGACGACGCCATGGCCGGGTCCTCTCGTGCGAACCGTCGAACCATGCCGGAACCCGGTGGGCCGACCGCCTCTCACAAGGCGCTCACCCCGGTCTCCAGCGGGCAAGAACGTACCTGCTGTTGCTGTGTCGCCACGCAGTGTTTGGCTACAAACCGGATATCTCATCCACGATCTGCCATGAACTGCCATCCTTTGCGGCGGACTTCCGCCGTAGCCGTTGACGGTGTGACGCGTTGACCACTGCGGACTGCAAGAGGGCTGCGCGGTGGAGGCCGGCATGGTGACCAGCCAGAGCAACGATCCTTGTACGCCGTCGGTGACGGCCTGTGACCTGGTGACGGTGCCGACCCGGCACGGGCTGGAGGCGGTCGACATCCTGCGCCGGGCCGCGGGGGACGGGGTGGGGCCCGTGCTCCACGACGGGGGCGACACCCTCGCCTTCCTCGTGCCGCCGGGCACCGCGGCGGCCTGGGACGTCCCGGGAAGCACCTGTACGGAGACCGAGGGGCGGGGACTGAGACTCGACCCCGAGCCCCCGGTGGAGGGCGCGGACTGGCTGGTCCCACCCGGCGAGGCCGACCTCGCGACGCACCCCCCGGCGGTGCTGCGGCGCGCGCTGGGGGAGGCGGCCCGCACGATCGAGGCGGCGGACGGGTGCCGGTAGGCGGTGGACGGCAAGTGGCAAGTGGCAGGTGGCAGGTGGCAGGCGGCAGGCGGCAGGCGGCAGGCGGCAGGCGGCAGGCGGTCTCAGGTCCCAGGTCCCAGGTCTCAGGCGGGCGGGCGGACGCCGGTCGGCGCGGCCCTGACCCGGCTGCGAAAATGCCCGCATGGGAAAGTCCAGGAACTCCCGGCGCGGGCGGGACACCGAGGCCACCGTGGCCGAGGCCGTCGACGGCGGCCTCGCACAGCTCATACCCGACCGGGACCGGACGAGGGCCTGGACCCTCCTCGTCGACGGCGCGCCGCAGTCGCACGTGGACCTCGACGACCCGCGGTTCCTCTCCTTCGAGTACCAGCGACGGCTCGGCCACGTCATCGACCTCGCCGCACCGCCCGGCAGGTCCCTGCACGTCGTCCACCTCGGCGGTGGCGCCCTCTCCCTCGCCCGGTACGTCGCCGCGACCCGCCCCCGCTCCACCCAGCAGGTCGTCGAACGCGACGCGCGCCTCGTCCAACTGGTCCGCCGGGAACTGCCGTTGGACCCCGGCGCGCGGATCCGGGTCAGGTCCGTCGACGCCCGTGAGGGCCTGCTCAAGGTGCCCGAGGGGTGGGCCGACCTCGTCATCGCCGACGTGTTCAGCGGCGCCCGCACCCCCGCCCACCTGACCTCCACCGAGTTCCTCGACGAGGTCCGCAGGGCGCTCCGGCCCGGCGGGCTCTACGCCGCCAATCTCGCCGACGGCCCGCCGCTCGCCCACCTGCGCGGCCAGATCGCCACCGCCGCCGCCCGCTTCCCGGAACTCGCCCTCGTCGCCGACCCGACCGTGCTGCGCGGCAAGCGGTTCGGCAACGCCGTCCTCGTCGCCTGCGACCTCCCCCTGCCGGTCGCCGAACTGACCCGCCGCGCCGCCTCCGACCCGCACCCCGGCCGGGTCGAGCACGGCAGGGCGCTCACCGACTTCACCGGCGGCGCCGCCCCGGTCGTCGACGCCTCGGCGGTGGCGTCACCGGCCCCACCGCCCGACGCGTTCCGGTAGGGCCGGGCCCGGCCGGTCCGGCACCGCACCTCAGTAGGCGTGCCGCACCTCGGTAGGCGCGGCGCGTCTCAGTAGGTGCCGACCTCCACCCGCGGCGGCCCGTCGTGCCAGGTGCAGAACACCGACACATGGTCCGCGCCCGAGGTGAACTCCACACGGATCCAGGTCTCCGTCTTCCACACCTGCATCGACCAGCCCGCGTCCGGCGTCGCCGAGACGAGCGTCGCGGAGGCCGTCCCGAGTTCGAACACCACGCGCCCGCCGTCGGTGTCGTAGCTGCGGACCCGCCCGGTGGGGGTGGGGGAGGCGGCGGTCGTCGAGGACGGTTCCGAGGGGGTGGGCGAGCGGGACGTGCGGCTCGGTTCCGGGGACGGGCTGGGCGAGGGGCTCGCGGAGGACGTCGGACGGCCCTCGGGCGACGCCGACTCCCGCGCCGGCGTCGGCACCGACGTCGGAGTCTCCGACTCCCGCTCGGCCGTGTCCCCGGCCGCCAGGGGCACGGCGCGCGGCGGGTCGTACGCGGTGCCCGCCATGACCGTGTGGACACCCCACCACGACAGCGTGGTCGCCGCGCCCGTGGCGAGCGACCAGGCCAGTACGTGTACGAGTGCTCTGCGCATCGTGGGCCATCTTGCCCCACGCGCCGCGGGCGCCGCACGGACGGTCCACCGGTCGTCCACAGGCGCCGAGTTGTCCACAGGCCCGAATGCCCGTCGCCCGCATGGCGTACGGTGCGGCGCATGGCAAGTGTGCTCGTCGTCGAGGACGACCAGTTCGTACGCTCCGCGCTCATCCGGCACCTGACCGACGCCTCGCACACCGTGCGCAGCGTCGGGACAGCACTGGAGGCGCTGCGCGAGGTCGCCCATTTCCGTTTCGACGTGGTCGTCCTGGACCTCGGACTGCCCGATCTGGACGGCTCCGAGGCTCTGAAGATGCTGCGCGGCATCACGGACGTGCCCGTCATCATCGCGACCGCCCGCGACGACGAGACGGAGATCGTCCGGCTGCTGAACGCGGGGGCGGACGACTATCTGACCAAGCCCTTCTCGGTGGAGCACCTCTCGGCGCGCATGGCGGCCGTGCTGCGCCGCTCCCGCGCCGGCGCCGGGGACGCCCCGCCCTCCTCCGTCCTGCGCGTCGGCGGCCTCACCGTCGACCCGCTGCGCCGCCAGGCCGAGCTGGACGGCGTCCGACTCGACCTCACCCGCCGCGAGTTCGACCTGCTCGCCTTCCTCGCCGGCCGCCCCGGCGTCGTCGTCCCGCGCCGGGAGCTGCTCGCCGAGGTCTGGCAGCAGTCCTACGGCGACGATCAGACCATCGACGTCCATCTGTCCTGGCTGCGCCGCAAGCTGGGCGAGACGGCGGCCCGCCCGCGCTATCTGCACACCCTGCGGGGCGTCGGCGTGAAGCTGGAACCGCCCGTCACGCAGTCGGACGGGGAGCCGCCGCGATGAGATGGGCACTGGTCAAGGTCTGCCTGGCGGTCACCGCGATGGTCGTGGTCGCCTTCGCGGTCCCGCTCGGCCTGGTCATCAAGGAGATGGCCCGCGACCGCGCCTTCTCCAACGCGGAGCGGGAGGCCGCCGTCGTGGTCCCCGCGCTGTCCATCACCACCGACCGCGAGCAGCTCGAGCGGGTCGTCGCCTCCGCCGGCTCCGACGACGGGATGGCGGTGCACATCCCGGCGAGCGACGGCCGGGCCGCCGTCGAACTGGGCCGGCAGCGCGCCACCGGCGCGGACATCGATGCCGTGCGCGAGCTGGGCCGCGCCTCCACCGCCGAGGTGCCCGGCGGCTCCGCCCTGCTCCAGCCCGTCGCGCTCAGCCTCGGGACCGTGGTCGTCGAGGTGTACGTCCCCGAGTCCGAGGTCAGCAACGGCGTCGCCACGGCCTGGGCGGTGCTGGCGGCGGTCGGCGTCGCGCTGGTCGTCGGTTCGGTCGCCGTCGCCGACCGGCTGGGCGTGCGGATGGTGCAGCCCGCCCAGCGGCTGGCCGAGGGCGCCCACGAACTGGGGGAGGGGAAACTGGGGGTCCGCGTCCCCGAGGAGGGGCCGAACGAACTGCGGCTCGCGGCGGTCGCGTTCAACTCCATGGCCGACCAGGTCGTCCAGCTCCTGGCGAACGAACGGGAGCTGGCCGCCGACCTCTCCCACCGGCTGCGCACCCCGCTGACCGTGCTCCGGCTCAACGCCGCCTCCCTCGGCGACTCCCCGGCCGCCGAACAGACCCGGGCCGCGGTCGCCCAGCTCGAACGCGAGGTCGACACCATCATCCGCACGGCCCGCGAGGCCAAGCCGCAGACGGCGGCGGCGGGCCCGGGCGCCGGGTGCGACGCGGCCGAGGTCGTCCGGGAGCGGATGGCGTTCTGGTCGGCGCTCGCGGAGGACGAGGGCCGCACGGTGCGGCTGGCCGGCGTCGACCGTCCCGTGCGCATACCCGTGGCCCGCGCCGACCTCGCGGCCGCGCTGGACGCCCTGCTCGGCAACGTCTTCCGGCACACCCCCGAGGGCACGGCCTTCGCTGTGGACGTGCACAACGGCGAGGACGCGGTGATCGTCCTGGTGTCGGACGCGGGGCCCGGCATACCCGACCCCGAGGCGGCCATGGCACGCGGCAGTGGGTCGGGGAGCGCCGGGTCGACCGGGCTCGGCCTGGACATCGTGCGCCGGCTCGCGGAGTCGACCGGCGGCGACGTGCGGATCGGCTCGTCGGTGCTGGGTGGCACCGAGGTGCGGATCTGGCTCCAGGTCGACGGGCGGACCGGGCGGGAGCCGGGGCGCAGAGGACACCGGGGGTCGGTGCGCAGGCGCCGGCAGGGCAGATCGGCCGCCACCTTTAACCGCCCCCGATCCCTTCCTTAAGCGCACCCTAAGATCATCAACCCCCGCCCCGATCAGGCGCTTTGCCCGATTCGGGATCGCTAGCGTGCTGCCGCGTCCCCCTCCGGGACCTCCCTGGAACCCCCGTGAACCACGAAGGCAGGCACGCCATGAGTACGCACCGGCGCAAGTTCAGCGGCAGGAACAAGGCGATCGGCGGCGTGGTCGCCGCGGCCGTGGTCGGCGGCGGCGCGGTCCTGCTCACCGGTACCGCGCAGGCGGCCGGGGTCGGCGCCGCGTACACGAAGACCAGCGACTGGTCGACGGGGTACACCGCGCAGTACGTCGTCACGAACAACAGCGGTGCGGTGAAGGCCGACTGGACGCTGGAGTTCGATCTGCCGGCCGGTTCCAGAATCAGCTCCCTGTGGAACGCGGAGTCGGGCGTCAGCGGACAGCACGTCACCGTGACACCCCCGAAGTGGGACACCGACGGCCTCGCGGCCGGTGAGTCGGTCACCGTCGGGTTCGTCGTCAACGGCAGCGGCGATCCGTCCGGCTGCCGCGTCGACGGCGCCCGTTGCTCGGCGGACGAGGGCGCGACCCCCGAGCCGAGCGGCCGCCCGACGCAGACCGCGAGCGCGACCCCGACGGCCACGGCGACCGCGTCGGCCACCGCGAGCCCCACGGCCACCGCCTCCACCCCGACGGCCACCGCCTCCCCCTCGGCGAGCACCGGCACCGGCACCGGCTCGGGGACCGGCACCACCGCCTCCGCCGGCTTCGCCCCCTACGTCGACACCTCCCTCTACCCCGCCTTCGACCTCCTCGCCCACGCGTCCGCGACCGGCGTGAAGGAGTACAACCTCGCCTTCGTCACCGACGGCGGCGGCTGCACGCCCAAGTGGGGTGGCGTCACCGACCTCGCCACCGACGCCGTCGCCGCCCAGATCGGCGCCCTGCGCGCCAAGGGCGGTGACGTCCGGGTCTCCTTCGGCGGCGCGGCCGGCTCCGAGTTGGGTACGACCTGCTCGTCGGCGGACGCGCTGGCGGCGGCGTACGGCAAGGTCGTGGACGCGTACGGCCTCACCAAGGTCGACTTCGACGTCGAGGGCGGCGCGCTGCCGAACACGGCCGCGAACACCCGCCGCGCCCAGGCGATCGCCACGCTCCAGCAGCAGTACCCCGACCTGGACGTCTCCTTCACCCTCCCCGTGATGCCGGAGGGCCTGACCCAGGACGGCGTGAACCTGCTGGCCAACGCGAAGACCAACGGCGTGCAGATCAGCAGCGTCAACATCATGGCGATGGACTACGGCGCGGCGTACAGCGGCGACATGGGCACCTACGCCGAGCAGGCGGCCACCGCCACCCAGGCCCAGATCAAGAGCGTCCTCGGCCTGAGCGACGCCGCCGCCTGGAAGGCCGTCGCCGTGACCCCCATGATCGGCGTCAACGACGTCACCTCCGAGATCTTCACGGTCGCCGACGCCACCCAGCTCGTCGCCTTCGCGAAGGCCAAGGGACTCGGCTGGCTGTCGATGTGGTCCGCCACCCGCGACAAGCAGTGCACGGGCGGCGCCAAGACCTACGCCGACCCCACGTGCAGCTCGATCGTCCAGGCCGCCGGCGCGTTCTCGAAGGCCTTCGCCACCTACCAGTGACCCCAGGGGGTCAACGCCCCGGGCCACCGTCCTTCACGGCGTGCAGCAGAGCCGCGAGAGCACGGGGCGCCACGAGAGCGACCTCCTCCGGGCGGTCGCTCTCGCGGAGGTGGAGGCGGGTGGGGGCGGATGCCGCCAGCTCTACGCACTCGCCCTCGCCGCCGGTGCTGAACGACGACTTCTGCCAGGCAAGGTGAGGCACGGCGGGGTCCTTTCAAAGGGTGTACATCACATGCTGGATGAGGCTCAGGGAGTCGCGTGACTCGTGCGACTCGGGTGCCGTCTCCGGGTCGATGGGCGCCAGCGCCAGCTCCGAGAGTCGCTCGAACATTCTGGCGTACTCATCCAGTTGAGCTCCATCCCAGAGGAAGAGCGAGTTCGTCGGATGCTCCAGGTAGACCGTGTCCAGTTCGGCGACTCCTGTGCCGAAGATGACGAACGACCGGCTGTGGGCGGCGTAGACGCCCGCCTCGAACGGGTACACCTGCACGGTCACGTTGGGGAGGCGCGAGACTTCCATCAGCCGCAGCAGTTGTTTGCGCATGACCGCCGGACTGCCCACCCGGGTGTGGAGTGCGGCTTCGTGGATGATCGCGTGGCAGGCCACCGACGACTCGCTCGTCAGCACGTCCTGCCGGCGGAGGCGGAACTCCGCGTACCGGTCGGCCCGTTGTGGCTCGGCTTCCGTGGCGGCGAGGACGGCACGGGCGTACTCCTTGGTCTGCAGCATGCCGGGGATCACCAGTGGGTTGTGGGTGCGCAGCACCGTCGAGCGGGCTTCGAGCTCGGCGAGATCCCGGGCCGCCGGGCCGATCGTCTCGCTGAACTCGTCCCACCAGCCCCTTCCATTCTCCTGTGCCATGGCCATGAGGGCGTCGAAGTACGGTCCCGAAGGACAGCGGTACTCCCGCAACACCTTGTAGAGGCGGTTGCGGGACACGTCGATGCGCCCCGTCTCGATGTTGCTGACGCGGGCGCGGTCCGCGTCCAGGAAGGCGGCGGCCTGCTCGCCGGTCAGCCCGGCTCGAACGCGCAGCTTGCGCAGCTCTGCTCCCAGCCGGCGCTGACGCTCGCTGGGGTTGGTTCTGGGTGCCATGTCGACCTCCTGTTCAGCAGTCTGCCGACCTCGACCGGAGAGAGTCACCGAGCTGTTGGCTGGTCACCCACTTAGGTGACAGTGCAGGGAGAAGCTTGCTGTGAAGGAAAACATTTCCCTACCGTCGATGACAAGCCACCCACGAGGAAGCACCCCCGCTCTCACGCCACTTGTCGAGGCACGGACCTGGTCACCGCGTGGATCCACAACCGACCGACGAAGGGACCCTCCCGTGGACGACCCCCCAAGCGTCTCCCTCACCTTCCCGCCCCACCCCGCCTGGGTCCGCACGGCCCGTGACGCCGTCCGGACCCTCCTCCTCATCTCCTCCCACCCCGGCCTCGCCGACACCGCCGTCCTCCTCACCTCCGAGGCCGTCACCAACGCCATCAACGCCTGTGCCGACAAGGGCTGCACCACCCCTGTCACCCTCCACGCCGGCTGGACCGACCCCCACCGCCGCCTCCGCGTCGCCATCCATGACGAAGCCCCGGGCCTCCCCACCCCCCGAACCCCCGCCCACGACGACGAGGACGGCCGCGGCCTCCACCTCATCGCCGCCGGCGCCGACGCCTGGGGCATCTGCACCCACGGTCCGGGCCGGGGCAAGGCCACCTGGTTCGAGCTCGGACAGCCAACCTAGGCATAGGCCGGTGGCACATTCACCCAAAGGGCTGAATAAGCCGCGAAACGGTGTTCACCGCACCCGGCACCCGCCTACGTTCCGTCACATGGTCAGTTCAGCGCATGAGGCGATGCACCAGATCTTCCGGGAGGATCCGGGGCTCTTCGCCCGGGCCCTGCCCCGGGCGGGCATCGCCTTCCCCCAGCCCACGGCGATCCAGCACCTGGACACGGATCTCACCGAGATCAGGCCGCTGGCACGCAGGGTGGACACCCTCTTCCGGGTCGACACGGCGGACGACGGCAGCTTCCTGCTCGCCGTCGAGGCCCAGGGCAAGCCGGACCAGGACAAGCCGAGCAGTTGGACGTACTACCTGGCGCACCTCTACGCCAAGTACCAACTGCCCCCGATCCTGCTGGTCGTCTGCCGGGACAAGGCCACCGCGTCCTGGGCGGCGGAACCCGTCCGGGTCGGCCTGCCCGTGCACACCAGCATGGCGGTCTTCCCACTGGTCCTGGGCCCGAGCAACGTTCCCGCGGTCACCGACCCGGACGAGGCGAGCGAGGACCTCGCCCTCGCCGTCTTCTCCGCGCTCGCCCACGCCAAGGACCCGGACCTTCCTGCGATACTGGACGCGCTGGCGGAGGCGGTGGCCGAGACCGGCGGCGAGACCGCGAAGCGCTGGGCGGAATTCACCGAAGTCGGCCTGGGCGACACCCAGGCCCGTGCACTCTGGAGGCAGCTGATGGCCACCTACACTCCCCGTTTCCCCGGCAGCGGCACCATCATCGAGGAAGCTTTCAACGAGGGCGAGGCCAGGGGCCGGGCCGCTGACATCCTCCGCGTTCTCGAGGTGCGCGGGATCGAGGTCCCCGAGGCCGCTCGGGAGCGGGTCACCTCCTGCACCGACCTGGAGGTGCTGGGCACCTGGCTCGACCGGTCCTTGACCGCGTCGACGGCGGACGACCTGTTCGATGAGTCGTAGCGACACCCGGCCCGTGCACCGTGGAGGCAGCTGATGGCCGCATACACCCCCCGTTTCCCCGGCAGCGGCACCATCATCGAGGAAGCTTTCAACGAGGGAGAGGCCAAGGGCGAGGCCAAGGGTCGCGCCAAGGCCATCCTCCGCGTCCTCGAGTTGCGTGACATCGAGGTCCCCGAAGCCGTACGAGAGCGGGTCAACTCCTGCACGGATCTCGACCTCCTCGACACCTGGCTCGACCGTTCCCTGACCGCGTCAACCGCCGAAGACCTGTTCGGCGAGGCGTAAGCGGGCCTCGGAAGACAGCGGGGCGCGGCACGCTCCCACGACGTGCCGCGCCCCTTCCCCGTTCCCCCGAATCAGGCGGTCTCGAGGGCCGGGAGCGTGCCCGACTTCGCCGCCTGGCCGTACCACAGCGCGCTCGACTTCGGCGTACGGGCGAGCGTCGCGTAGTCCACGTACACCGCGCCGAACCGCTTCTCGTAGCCGTACGCCCACTCGAAGTTGTCCAGCAGGGACCACAGGAAGTAGCCGCGGACGTCGGCGCCCTCGGTGATGGCGCGGCGGACGGCCCGGAGGTGGCCGTGCAGGTAGGCGACGCGCTCGGGGTCGTGGACGCGGCCGTCGGAGTCGGGCTTGTCGTCGTAGGCCGCGCCGTTCTCCGTGATGTAGAGCGGCAGGCCGGGCGCCTCCTTCGCGTAGCGCATGATCAGCTCGTGCAGACCGGTCGGGTCGACCGTCCAGCCCATCTCGGTGCGCTCGCCCGGCGTCTGGTGGAAGGCGACGTCGTCCGCGCCCGGCCAGGGGGTGTGGTCGCTGGTGCCGTGGCCGTCGGCCCGCGGGGCCCTCGGGTCGGCGTCCGCCGCCGAGACCAGGGTGGGCGTGTAGTAGTTCAGGCCCAGCGCGTCCAGCGGCTGGTGGATCGCCTCCAGGTCGCCGTCGAGGACGTACGACCAGTCGGTGAGGGAGGAGGTGGCGGTAAGGAGCGTCTCGGGGTACGCGCCCCGCAGCAGCGGGCCGTGGAAGACGCCGTTGGCGAGGTCGTCGATCTTCCGGGCCGCGGCCAGGTCCCCCGGCGACTGCGACAGCGGCCGCACCACCGACGAGTTGAGGCTGATCGCCACCGAGTTGCGGGCCGGCATCACCGACCGGAGCGCCGAGGCGCTCAGCCCGTGCGCCAGGTTCAGGTGGTGGGCCGCCCGCAGGGACGCCACCGGGTCCGTGCGGCCCGGCGCGTGCACGCCGGACGCGTAGCCGAGGAAAGCGCTGCACCAGGGCTCGTTGAGCGTGATCCAGTGCTCCACCCGGTCGCCGAGCGCCTCCCCGACGATCTGCGCGTACTCGGCGAACCGGTACGCCGTGTCGCGCTCCGGCCAGCCGCCCGCGTCCTCCAGCTCCTGCGGGAGGTCCCAGTGGTAGAGGGTGATCGCCGGCTTGATGCCCTTGGACAGCAGCTCGTCGACCAGGCGGCGGTAGAAGTCCAGGCCCACCTGGACCGCCGGACCGCGGCCGGTCGGCTGGACCCGCGACCAGGAGATGGAGAAGCGGTACGCCGACAGACCGAGCTCCGCCATCAGCGCCACGTCGTCGCGGTAGCGGTGGTAGTGGTCGACAGCGATGTCACCGGTCTCACCGCCGGCGGTCTTGCCCGGCGTATGGCTGAAGGTGTCCCAGATCGACGGCGTGCGGCCGTCCTCCCGCACCGCCCCCTCGATCTGGTACGCGGACGTCGCGGCGCCCCAGAGGAAGGCGGAAGGGAAGGACACCGGGTTGGCCGGCTGTGCGGACTCGGACATGGAAGCGCTCCCATGGGTGGTCGTCGAGGTCGTCGAGACCGACGGAGGATGGGGGAAGAGGTGCGGGTGCGGAAAGGGGGCCGAGGCGGCGCTGACCCGGCCCCCGGAAACGTCGCTGGGATCGGCGGTGGACGTCAGCCCTTCACGGCCCCCTGCATGATGCCGCCCACGATCTGCTTGCCGAAGATCGCGAAGACCAGCAGCAGCGGCAGCGTGCCCAGCAGCGCGCCCGCCATGATCAGGGACTGGTCGGGCGTGAACCCGCGGCCGAGGCCCGCGACCGCCACCTGCACGGTCGGGTTGCCGGTCTGGCTCAGCACCAGGAACGGCCACAGGAAGTCGTTCCACGTCTGGACGAACATCAGCATGCCGAGCACCGCCATCGCGGGGCGCGCCGCGGGGAACACCACGTGCCACACCACGCGCCAACTGCTCGCGCCGTCCACCCGGGCCGCCTCGATGATCTCGTCCGGCAGCGCCTGGATCAGGTACTGCCGCATGAAGAACACACCGAAGGCGCTCACCAGCGACGGCAGGATCACCGACTGGAGCTGGTCGGTCCACTCCAGCTTGGCGACCATCATGTACAGCGGGATGATGCTCAGCTGCGGCGGCACCATCATCGTGCCGATGACGATCAGCATCAGCGCGCCCCGCCCCTTGAACCGCAGCTTGGCGAAGGCGAACCCGGCGATCGTGGAGAGGAAGACGATGGTCACGGCCGACGTCCCGGCCACGATCGTCGTGTTGAGGAAGGCCGTCCCCAGATTGGCGTCGTTCCAGGCCAGGTCCAGGTTGTGGAAGAGGTTGGAGCCGAACCAGAACGGCGGCGGCGTCTGCGCCAGCCGGTTGCTGTCGCGGGAGGCGGCGATCGCCGTCCACACCAGCGGGAACAACGAGCCGATCGTGAAAAGCGCCAGGATCAGGTAGGCGACCGGCCCGGCGTGCAGCGTGCCGCCGGCGCGGGCCGACCTGGGCCGTCGCCCGCCCGGGGACTTCCGCGGGGTCGTGTCCGGCGGAGTCAGTGTCGTCGTCACGGCCGTACTCCTAACTACTGGCGCGCAGCCGGCGCGAGATGACGTAGTTGACGATGCCGATCACGATCAGGATCAGGAACATCGTCCAGGCGATCGCGGAGGCCCGGCCGAGGTGCTGGTTGACCCAGCCCTGCTCGTACAGGTACAGGCCCAGCGTCTGGAACTGGTGCTCCGCACCACCGGACGAGCCCTTGTTCGCGTCGAACAGCAGCGGCTCGCCGAACACCTGGCTGGCGCCGATCGTCGAGACGACGACCGTGAAGAGGATCGTCGGCCGCAGCGACGGCAGCGTCACATGGAAGAACTGCTTCCAGCGGCTCGCGCCGTCCAGCGCCGCCGACTCGTACAGATCCTGCGGGATCGCCTGCATCGCGGCCAGGTAGATCAGCGCGTTGTAGCCGGTCCACCGCCAGATGATGATCGTGGAGACCGCGAACTGCGACGGCCACTTGTCCTCCTGCCAGTCGACCGCGTCGATCCCGACCAGGTCGAGCACCCAGTTGACCATGCCGTAGTCGCGCCCGAAGAGCAGCACGAAGACGAGCGAGGCGGCCGCGATCGACGTCGCGTACGGCGCGAGCATCACGACCCGGTAGAAGGTCGAGGCGCGCAGCTTGTAGTTGAGGATGTGGGCGAGCCCCATCGCCATCAGCAGCTGCGGCACCGTCGAGATGATGCCGATGGTCAGGGTGTTCTTCGCCGCGTTCCAGAAGAACTCGTCGTCGAAGATCCGCGTGTAGTTGTGCAGCCCCACCCAGGTCATGTCGGTGGGCGCGGTCATCTCCACCTGGTGCAGCGACGCCCAGCCCGTGTAGACCAGCGGGAACATGCCGAAGGCGAGGAACAGCAGGAAGAACGGGGAGACGAAGGCGTACGGGCTCCAGCGGATGTCGCGCTGCCAGCGGCGGGAGAGCCGGGCGCGCCGGCGCTGCTCCGCCTCCGCGGGCGCGGCGCCCGGTGTCGGGCGGCCCGGGGCCGCGCCCCCCTCCTTCACGGGGGGCGCGGCGCTGTCGTGACGGGTGGTCATACGAGTCACTGGTCCAGGCTGTTGTCGATGGTCTTGGTGGCCGTCTTCCAGGCCTCCTCCGCCGACTTGCCCTTCGTCACGAGGATGACGCCGTTGTCGGTCAGACCCTGCTGGATGATCTGGTCCTTCGGGCCGATCACCTGTTCCGGGGCGGCCTTCGCGGCCGCGGCGAAGATGGTGCCGATGGGGGCGTCACCGGTCATCTCGTTCTTGGCGCCGGTCACCTCGGGCATCGTGTACGCGCTCGGCGCGCTCGGGAAGGAGCCCTGCACCTTGAACAGCTTCGCCTGCTGCTCCGGCGCGGTCAGCCAGGCGACCAGCTTCTCGGCCTCCTTCACGTTCTTGCCGCTGGAGGGCACGGTGAGGAAGGAGCCGCCCCAGTTGCCGGACTTCGGGGCCACCGCGACGGCCCACTTGCCCACGGACTCCGGCTTCGACTTGCCCTTGAGGGTGCCGAGCATCCACGGCGGACACGCCACCGTGGCGAACTTGCTGTTCGCGATCGTCTGGTCCCACGCCGCCTGGAACTGCGTCGAGGACTGCACCAGGCCCTCCTCGGCGGCCTTCGCGGTCAGGTTGAAGGCGTTCCTGACGGCCGGGTTCGTCTTGTAGATGACCTCGCCGGAGGAGTTGTAGAACTTCTCCGTCTGACTGCTGAGGATGGCGTTGATCAGGCCACCGGGAGAGTCCATGAAGTACGTGCCCTTCGGGGCCTTCTCCTTGTACTGCTCACCGACCGACACGAACTTGTTCCAGTCGCCCGCCCACAGCTTGCCGACCTCCGCCGGGTCGGTGGGCAGACCGGCCTGCTGGAAGAGGTCCGTGCGGTAGCAGATGGCCATCGGGCCGATGTCGGTGCCGAGGCCGATCGTCTTGCCGTCCTTGGTCGTGGCCTGCGCCCACTTCCAGTCCACCCAGTTGCTCGCCTTCACACCCGAAACCTTGGACATGTCCTGGAGCTTGGCGCTCTGGGTCGCGGTGATCTCGGCGATGTTGGCCACTTCGACGGCCTGCACGTCCTGCAGACCGCTGTTGGTGGTGAGGTGGTTGAGGAGCGGCGGGTAGTAGTTCTCGTTCCGCTCGATGACCGTCTCGGCGATCTTTATGTTCGGGTTGAGCTTCTCGTACTCCGCGTAGAGCCCGGCCTCCTTGAAGCCCATCGTGCCGAAGAGTCCCAGCGTGATCGTGGTCTTGCCGTCGCCGTCTCCGGACGACGAACCGCCCGAGTTCTCGTTGCCGCCGTCGTCGGCACAGCCGGCCAGCAGCCCGGCGCCCAGCGTCGCGACGGCCGCCAGGACCACCACCCGACGGGAGGTTCGGGTACGTGCTCGCATTACGTCCTCCTGTTGCCCTGACGTGCCGACCCCCCGGCCAACTGCATTGTTGGGCCCGTTAGTTTCTCGCTGCGGCTCGGGCGGGGAACGTGCGGGATATGTATGTGTCAGGTACCGTGGGAGCGCTCCCACAAGTGATGTGTTGAAGAGTCGCCGGTTCGGGCGGGGGTGTCAAGGGTGGGCGCGTGGAGAGATGCGTTCAGTTATCCGGCTGTTAGCTAACTCCCGGACAGCGATGCTTTTCGGCCGGAGCGGCCTTCGCGCCGGTGTGGCCGTACGGCGTGCGGCGGGCGCGGGTGGGCGGCGTCCGGGGCGGTAGGCGTGCGGCGTCCGGGGCGGTGGGCGTGCGGCTTCCGGTGCGCGGTCGCGGGGAGCGGGCCTGCGGTGCCCGGCCGTGCGAACAGTCGGGACTGTTAGATTCCAGGCCAGCGTGATGACGAACGGCGGGAAGGCGGAGCCCATGGCAAGCCACGGAGCGCGGGGCCGGAGCGGTGGCCGGCCGACCCTCGAAGAGGTGGCCGCACGGGCCGGCGTGGGCCGGGGCACGGTCTCCCGGGTGATCAACGGTTCGCCCCGGGTCAGCGACGCGACCCGCGCCGCCGTGGAGGCGGCGGTCGCCGAGCTCGGCTACGTCCCCAACACCGCCGCCCGCGCGCTCGCCGCCAACCGTACGGACGCCATCGCCCTCGTCGTCCCCGAGCCGGAGACGCGCTTCTTCGCGGAGCCGTACTTCTCGGACATGCTGCGGGGCGTCGGCGCGGAGCTCTCCGACACGGAGATGCAGCTGCTGCTGATTTTCGCGGGCAGCGACCGGGAGCGGCGGCGGCTGGCCCAGTACCTGGCGGCGCACCGGGTGGACGGTGTCCTGCTGGTCTCGGTCCACGCGAACGACCCGCTGCCGGACCTGCTCTCCCAGTTGGAGATCCCGGCCGTGATCAGCGGCCCCCGTTCCGCCGCGGAGACGCTTCCCTCGGTGGACTCCGACAACTACGGCGGCGCCCGTTCCGCCGTGGAGCACCTGCTGGCCCGGGGCCGCCGCCGTATCGCCCACATCACCGGCCGGCTGGACGTGTACGGTGCCCAGCGCCGCGTCGACGGCTACCGCGACGCCCTGCGCGACGCGGGGTGCGAGGTGGACGAGGGGCTGATCGAGCTGGGCGACTTCACCGAGGAGGGCGGCCGCCGCGCGATGGCCGACCTGCTCGCCCGTACGCCCTCGCTGGACGCGGTCTTCGCCGGTTCGGACGTCATGGCGGCCGGCGCCCGCCAGGTCCTGCGCGAGGCGGGCCGCCGCATCCCGGAGGACGTGGCCCTCGTCGGCTACGACGACTCCGCCATCGCCCGTCACATGGACCCACCGCTGACCAGCGTCCGCCAGCCCATCGAGGAGATGGGCCGCAGGATGCTGGATCTGCTGCTCACGGAGATAGCGGATCGCCGTCCGGCGGTGTCGCGGGGCCTGGAGCGGCGGCAGGTGGTGCTGGCCACGGAACTGGTGGACCGGGCGTCGTCGTAGCGGCGGGGGAGGGGCCGGGGGCGCGGGCGGCCGGGCGGGCGCGTTCGGGGGGACCGGCTGTCCAGGCCTGCGGGGCAGGCGTGTCGGCGGGGGCGGGTGCGGGTGCGGGGGGCGGGGGTGTTCCCGGAAACGCATCAGGCGGTGACCTTCATCCGAAGGTCACCGCCTGATGACTCAGGGTGAGTGACGGGACTCGAACCCGCGGCATCCTGGACCACAACCAGGTGCTCTACCAGCTGAGCTACACCCACCATGACCGGCGGTTCACTGGGTGGTTCACCGACCGGCCGAGAAAAAGTGTACAGGGTCCGAAGGGGTGCTCGCGCACGCCTTTCGCCGGGGTGGTCCGGCGGCCGTCTACTGGGCGGGCAGGACGTGCTTGGCGGCGATGGCCTTGGCGGTCTCGGAGTCGGGGCCGGGCTGCGGGACGAAGACGGCCTCACGGTAGTAGCGCAGCTCGGCGATGGACTCGCGGATGTCGGCCAGGGCGCGGTGGTTGCCGTTCTTCTCCGGGCTGTTGAAGTACGCCCGCGGGTACCAGCGCCGGGCGAGCTCCTTGATGCTGGAGACGTCGACGATCCGGTAGTGGAGGTAGTCCTCCAGCGTCGGCATGTCGCGCAGCAGGAAGCCGCGGTCGGTGCCCACGGAGTTCCCGCACAGGGGGGCCTTGCCGGGCTCCTTCACGTGCTGCCGCACGTACGCCAGCACCTGCTTCTCGGCGTCGGCGAGGGTCGTGCCGGCGGCGAGTTCGTCGAGCAGGCCGGACGCGGTGTGCATCTGACGCACCACCTCCGGCATCGTCTCCAGCGCCGAGTCCGGCGGCCGGATGACGATGTCCACACCCTCGCCGAGCACGTTCAGCTCGGAGTCGGTGACGAGGGCGGCAACCTCGATGAGCGCGTCGTCGGACAGCGAGAGGCCGGTCATCTCGCAGTCGATCCACACCATGCGATCGTTCATGCGACCACCCTAAGGCTGACGTCCCCCGATGGGATGCCCCCGGTTCCGCCCGGACAAGGGGACGGCCGCCCCGCAACCGCCCCGCAACCGCCCCACGGCCGTCTCCCGGTCGCCATCCGGCCGCCTCGCCGTGGTCACCCGGCCGTCCCTCGGTCGCGACCCGGCCGCCTCGCTGTCGTGGCCCGGCCGTCTCCTGGCCGCCTCACCGCCGTCACCCGGCCGTCTGTCGGTCGCCGCCCGGCCGTCCCCCGGAGGACGGCATGAGGAGGGGGCGGTGGGGGCGTCGCCCGCCCCCGCCGCCCCCTCCCGCCGGTCTCACATCGCGCTGCGTGGCCCCGGCAGCCCGGCCCGCGATCCCGCGTAGTCCCGCGGGTGCTCCGCCGACCCGGCGGACCCGGCGCCGGAGGACGCCGACGCGGTGGAGCCCACCGCCGCGCCCGCCGCCGTCCTGCGCACCTGCGGCGGCACACCGGGCTCGGGGTGGAGGGCCGGCCCGCTCGGCAGTCCGCCGGCCGGGGGTGCCGCGACCGGCGCCGTCGGCTCGCTGTCGGCGGGCGGACGCTCGCTCTGCGGCCGGCGGGCCCGGTACGCCGCCCGGTAGGCGGCCGGCGAGGAGCCCAGCTGTCGCCTGAAGTGTCCCCGCAGGGCCACCGGCGAGCGGAAGCCGCACCGGCCGGCGACCTCGTCGACGGAGTAGTCCGACGTCTCCAGCAGCCGCTGCGCCTGGAGCACCCGCTGGGTGATCAGCCACTGGAGCGGGGCGCTGCCCGTGAGCGACCGGAAACGGCGGTCGAAGGTCCGCCGGCTCATGTAGGCGCGCGCGGCGAGCGTCTCCACGTCGAACTGCTCGTGGAGGTGCTCCAGCGCCCAGGCGACGACCTCGGCGAGCGGGTCGGCGCCGATCTCCTCGGGTAAAGACCGGTCGAGGTAGCGTTCCTGCCCGCCCGAGCGGCGCGGCGGTACCACCAGGCGCCGGGCGAGCGCGCCGGCCGCCTCGTTGCCGTGGTCCGTGCGCACGATGTGCAGGCACAGGTCGATCCCGGCGGCCGTGCCCGCCGACGTCAGCACGTCGCCGTCGTCGACGAACAGCTCTCTGGGATCGACGTGCACCGACGGATAGCGCTTGGCCAGCGTCGGCGCGTACATCCAGTGCGTGGTGGCCGGCCGGCCGTCCAGCAGGCCCGCCGCCGCCAGCACGAACGCGCCGGTGCACAGGCCCACGATGCGGGCGCCCTCCTCGTGCGCCCGGCGCAGCGCGTCGAGCGCCTCCGCCGGCGGTGGCGAGGTGATCGAGCGCCAGGCCGGCACGACGACCGTGCCCGCCCGCGAGATCGCCTCCAGGCCGTGTGGCGCGGTGAGTTCCAGGCCTCCCGTGGTCCGCAGCGGACCGTCCTCGCCGCCGCACACCAGCAGGCGGTAGCGCGGCACGCCGGCGTCCTGGCGGTCGATGCCGAAGACCGACAGCGGGATGGAACTCTCGAAGATGGGGCCGCCGCTGAACAGCAGCACGGCGACGATCTCCTTGCGGCGTCGCCCGGACAGCTTCCGGGCCGCGGCTTCCGGCGCGGCAGTGGAGTCGTGGCTCATCCTGCTAAGCCCCCCTCGGTGGTCGCGGCTCCTCGGTTGTGTCGCTCCTGCACGTTTCCCCTCGGTCCTGCACGAGTCCCCCGCCGTAGACAGTCAAGATCGAATCTACTGTGTCGTGTGATGCCGGAGTGGCCAGTTCAGCACCCGGCACATTGTCGACATGGCAACTTGGCGTGAAGCATTCGATCACGAAGCGTTGCACTCGCGGGAGGCACAGGGAAGTGCGCCTCGTGGCGGTGGCCAATCTACGTAGGGTGCGCAGGGGCCCTGAGGCCCTTTCCGTGCAGGTGGAACGGTGCGTGGGGGGTGGTCGCGGCAAGGGATGCGCGGTATCCGGAAGTTGGCTGAAAAGATACGGGCGCGTGCGTGAAAACCGGTCAGCCGACCGGTGAGCTTCCGCCGTTGTGACGACCACCACGGTGCGCCCCCGTGCCGCCGCGCCGACCCCGGCCCCGGGGAGCCGCGTGCGTGCTCCGCGTACCCGGCGATGCGGGTGATGGCCCTGATGCCGGTGCTCCATGAGATGCCGGTGAGGCTCCTGAGGCTCCTGAGGCTTCTGGTGCGGTTGAGGTTCGTGAGCCGTGCGGGTGGTCCTGCGAACAGTGCGGGTCCTGCGAACAGTGCGGGTCGTGCGAACCGTGCGGGCCGTGCGGTGCCTGCGGGCCCCGCGGTGCCTGCGGGCCGTGCTGCGAGGCGCCCGGCGTCCCCGGGGCGGGGGGCCCGTGCGGCTCGTGCCCGTCGGCGGGTGTGAGTGCCGCGCACCGCTCGGACCGTCGCAGCAGCAGCCGGCACACGGCCGTGACGGCGGCGAGCCCGAGGGCGGTGCCGGCGGCGCCGGCCGGGGAGGTGCCGTACCAGAGGAGGACCACCGGGACCAGGACGCAGCTGAAGGCCGCCCAGCGGATCAGGTCGGTGGTCCTGTCGCCGCCGGTGCGGGTCGCGGGCGCGGGGCGGGGTGGGGGAATGGTGCGGGCTCCTCCCTGGGGGACGGTCGGCGGGTTCAACGCCTGTTCGGCCCGGTCGGTCACTCACACGGTGAACGGCCGACACGTGAATCCTGTGCAAACCGCCTGTACGGGGCAGCAACCATTGCGTTACGGGCGCCCCCTCGTGCATGCTCCCTGGAACCCCTACGGACCACGCGCGGGATCTGGGCCGACGAGGCGTGCCGCCGTACCCTTGGGGGTATGACGTCGGGAAGACGATTCCCGGACACACCTCCGGCGCTCCAGCTCGTCCCCACCGTATAAGGATCGATACGCCGAGACAGCCATGGCCGGTCACGAATTCTTCGAACCCGCGGACCGCAAGCGGCCGGTCGCCGACCCCACGGCGGCCGATCCCCTGGCGGCGGAAGAGACGCGCCACACCTGCGATCCCGCCTTCAAGCACGGCGTCGTCGTCGGCTTCGACGGCTCCACCTCCAGCGAGCGCGCCCTCGCCTACGCGATCGGCATGGCCCACCGGTCCGGCTCGGGCCTGATCATCGTGCACGTCGCCAACCGGCTGCCCACCACGGTGTGGGCCGGCTGCGAGCCGCCGGTCTTCGTCGACGTGCCGGACCACCGCACCGAGGTGCTCGGCCTGGAGCTCGCCTGCGCCGACTACCTCGCCGAGGTGCCGTGGATCCTGGTCGAGCGCGGCGGTGACATCTGCCACGAACTCGAAGAGGTGGGGCGGGAGTACGAGGCCGACGCGATCGTCGTCGGCTCCACGCACGGCATCGTCGGGCGGATCTTCGGCTCGGTCGCCGGACGGCTCGCCAAGCGGGCCCAGCGGCCCGTCGTCGTCATCCCTTGACGCCAACGCGCCGTCCGCTCGCGGGAGATGAGCGGCCGGCACCTCGGGGACCCCTTTGTGCGCACGTGAACCTACTTGTGCGTAGAGGTGTTTGTGCCTTTGTGAAGGGCATATATCGCTCACCGCACAACTGCACAAAGCATGAAGGGAGCCCGCCGTGGACAACGACGTCTCCGCGGGAAGCACCACCACGATCGTCGGCCGACTCGCCCTGGGCATCACCCTGTTGGCACTCGGACTCGGGTACACCGACCTGATCGACGGCGTGACGGCGGCGGATGCCGTGCCCCTCGCCCACTACGTCGGCGGCGTCGCGCTGTTCGTCGCCGGCCTCTTCGCCTTCCGGGACCGCGACACGGTCACCGGCACCTCGTACGCGGCCCTCGGCGCCCTCTGGTTCACCTGGGCGGTCTCCGCCGGGTCGCCGGTCTCCGACAACGCCGCCGGACTCTTCCTGCTCCTGTTCGCCCTCGTGGCGCTCTCCCTGACCGCCGCCGGGGGCGATCCCCTCGGCCGGGCCGCCTACGGGCTCCTGACCGTCGCCCTCGTCCTGCTCGCCGTCGCCCGCTTCGCGGACAGCGGCGCAGCGGCCCGGGCCGGCGGCTGGTTCGCCGTCGCCGCGGGAGCGGTCGCCTGGTACGCGGCGACCGCGGCCCTGGCCCACTGGCCGACCGCACTGCCCCGACGCGCTGCCGGCCGGGGGGTGACGGCCACCGGCTGATCGCAGCGGCGGGCCGGGGCGCTCGGACTCCCCCGGCCCCTTGAGGGAACGACCCCCGTGGAGGTGGCCCACGGGGGTCGTTCACGTCCGGGCCGGGACGTCCGGACGGGACACCCCGGCGGAAGTCCCTGCCGGGACGTCCGGACAGGGCGCCCCGGCGGAAGTCCCTGCCGGATCGGTGGAGACCTACTCCACCGTCACCGACTTGGCGAGGTTGCGCGGCTTGTCGATGTCACGGCCCAGCGCCTTCGCCGTGTAGTAGGCGAGCAGCTGGAGCGGGATGCCCATGAGGATCGGGTCGAGCTCGTCCTCGTTCTTCGGGACGACGATCGTCTGGTCGGCCTTCTCCTGCTCCTGGTGGGCGACCGCGAGGATCCTGCCGCTGCGGGCCTTGATCTCCTCCAGGGCGGCGCGGTTCTTCTCCAGCAGGTCGTCGTCGGGGACGATCGCGACCGTCGGCAGGGCCGGCTCGATCAGGGCCAGCGGGCCGTGCTTGAGCTCGGAGGCCGGGTAGGCCTCCGCGTGGATGTAGGAGACCTCCTTGAGCTTCAGGGAGGCCTCACGGGCCACCGGGTAGCCCCGGACACGGCCGATGAAGAGCATCGAGCGGGCCTCGGCGAACTGCTCGGCCAGCTTCTTGATGTCCTCCTCGCCCTTCATGATCTCGGCGATCTGGGCGGGCAGCTTGCGCAGGCCCTCGATGATCCGCTTGCCGTCGCGCACGGACAGGTCGCGGGTGCGGCCCAGGTGCAGGGCGAGCAGCGCGAAGGCGACCGTGGTGTTGGTGAAGCACTTCGTCGAGACGACGCAGACCTCGGGGCCGGCGTGCACGTAGACGCCGCCGTCGGCCTCGCGGGCGATCGCCGAGCCGACCACGTTGACCACGCCGAGGACCCGGGCGCCCTTGCGCTTCAGCTCCTGCACGGCGGCCAGCACGTCGTAGGTCTCACCGGACTGCGAGACGGCGATGTACAGGGTGTCGGGGTCGACGACCGCGTTGCGGTAGCGGAACTCGGAGGCGGGCTCGGCGTCGGCGGGGATGCGGGCCAGCTCCTCTATCATCTGGGCGCCGATCATGCCCGCGTGGTACGAGGTGCCGCAGCCGAGGATCTTCACGCGGCGGATCTGGCGCGCCGCGCGGGCGTCCAGGTTGAGGCCGCCGAGGTGCACGGTGGAGAACCGGTCGTCGATGCGGCCGCGCAGCACGCGGTCCACGGCGTCGGCCTGCTCGTGGATCTCCTTGTGCATGTAGGTGTCGTGGCCGCCCATGTCGTAGGAGGCGGCCTCCCACTCCACGAGGGTCGGCTCGGCGGTGGTGCGGGTGCCCTCGGTGGTGTAGGTGCGGAAGTCGTCGGCCTTGAGGGTGGCCATCTCGCCGTCGTCCAGCGTGACGATCTGGCGGGTGTGGGCGACGAGGGCGGCGATGTCCGAGGCGACGAACATCTCCTTCTCGCCGATGCCGAGGACGACCGGGGAGCCGTTGCGGGCGACGACGATGCGGTCGGAGAAGTCGGCGTGCATCACGGCGATGCCGTAGGTGCCCTCGACGACGCGCAGCGCCTCGCGGACCTTGTCCTCCAGCTTCTCGGCCTCGGAGCGGGCGATCAGGTGGACGAGGACCTCGGTGTCGGTCTCGGAGAGGAACTCGACGCCGTCCGCCTCCAGCTTGCGGCGCAGGTCGGAGGCGTTGTCGATGATGCCGTTGTGGACGACGGCGACCTTGAGGTCGGCGGACATGTGCGGGTGGGCGTTGACGTCGGAGGGGGCGCCGTGGGTGGCCCAGCGGGTGTGGGCGATGCCGGTGGTGCCCTTGAACCGGGCCGGGACCTTCGCCTCCAGGTCACGGACGCGGCCCTTGGCCTTGACCATCTTCAGGCCGGCCGTCTTCGGGGAGGTGACGACGACGCCCGCGGAGTCGTAGCCGCGGTACTCCAGGCGCTGGAGCCCCTCCAGGAGCAGGGGGGCGACGTCACGCTTCCCGATGTATCCGACGATTCCGCACATGTATACGTATTCCTCAAGTCCCGTTGGATGGTGCCGGCGTGGTGGGGGGCCGTCAGCCGTAGACGATGCGCCGCAGCTGCCGGAGCGTGAGCTCGGGCGGGGCGACCGCTCGGTAGTGCAGGTCCGCCTCGATCCGTTCGAAGATCTCCGCGTTGACCAGGCCCTGGGTCTGGAGTTCGCGGTGGCGGCGACGGACGAAACTCTCGGTCGTCTCGTCGAAGTAGGCGAGCACGTCCTGGATCACCCGCAGCGCCTCGCCCCTGTTCAGGGGGGAGGAGCGGGTCAGATGATCTACAAGTTCGTCGTGCACCCGGTAGATCCTGGGGTACCGCAGCGGCTTTCGCAAGATTCCTGCCCGAAATCGGGCAACCGCCTGTTAAGGATCTTTGGGCGAACGTTGAATCTCTCATGAGGGCATGTTCGTGAGCCGTCCACCCCCACGCCTGCAACCCGTTGCCCGAGGGGACCAGTTTCAGACGCCATGGACATTCCTCGCATGGGCGTTCCCGAGCAGCTCGCCGGACGCATGAACATGGCCGAGCAGCACGAGTACCTGCGCTCCCGCTTCTCCCGGCGCACGATGATCAGGGGCGGCGCGGTCACCCTGGGCGCCGTCACCGGTGGCGCGTTCGTGACGGGCGCCACCGCACAGGCCGCCCCCCGGACGGCCACCGCCACCAGCACCGAGAAGGTCGACGGCGCCCTCGTCGCCCCCTTCGGCCGCCACCTCGCCTACGGCGCCGACGCGCGCACGGAGATGACGATCTCCTGGCAGGTGCCGGTCGCCGTGGACAAGCCGTTCGTCCGCATCGGCGCCCACCCCTGGGACCTCTCCCGCAAGATCGAGGCCGAGGTCCGTACGCTGTACACCCCGGCCGGTGTCGGCGCGAGCGGCGACCACACCCAGTACTACGTCCACGCCAAGCTGGCCCGTCTCCAGCCCGGCCGTACGTACTACTACGGTGTCGGCCACGCCGGCTTCGACCCGGCCGCCCCGCACCTGCTCGGCACGCTCGGCACCTTCACCACCGCCCCCGCCAAGGCCGAGCCCTTCACCTTCACCGCCTTCGGCGACCAGGGCGTCAGCTACCACGCCCTCGCCAACGACGGCCTGATCCTCGGCCAGAACCCCGCCTTCCACCTGCACGCCGGCGACATCTGCTACGCCGACCCCGCCGGCGCGGGCAAGACCACCGACACCGGCTACGACTCGCGCACCTGGGACCTGTTCCTGGCGCAGACCGAGACGGTCGCCAAGCAGGTCCCGTGGATGGTCGCGTACGGCAACCACGACATGGAGGCCTGGTACTCGCCCAACGGCTACGGCGGCGAGGAGGCCCGCTGGGTCCTCCCCGACAACGGCCCCGACCCGGCCGACCTCCCCGGCGTCTACTCCTTCGTCCACGGCAACACCGCGGTCATCTCCCTCGACGCCAACGACGTCTCCTTCGAGATCCCGGCCAACCTCGGCATCTCCGGCGGCACCCAGACCACCTGGCTGGAGGCGCAGCTGAAGAAGTACCGGGCGGCGAAGGACATCGACTTCGTCGTCGTCTTCTTCCACCACTGCGCCTACTGCACCTCCACCGCCCACGCCTCCGAGGGCGGCGTGCGCCAGGAGTGGGTGCCGCTGTTCGAGAAGTACACCGTCGACCTCGTGATCAACGGCCACAACCACGTCTACGAGCGCACCGACGTCCTCAAGGGCGGCGAGGTCGTCAAGAAGCTGCCGATCGGCGGCACCGCCTACCCCGAGACCGAGGGCGTGGTCTACGTCACCGCGGGCGCGGCCGGACGCAGCCTGTACGCCTTCAGCGCCGGCCAGTCCTACGAGGGCCACGAGAAGGACATCGAGGCCGTCTCCTCCTACGTCGTCCAGAAGGGCGGCAAGCAGACCGAGACCGTCGCCTGGTCGCGGGTGCGCTACCTCGACTACTCGTTCCTGCGGGTCGACGTCACCCCCGCCGCCAAGGGCCGCTACGCCACCCTGAGCGTCAGCGGCATCGCCGAGACCGGCGACCGGGTGGACCACTTCACGGTGGCGCGCCGGGCCAAGTAGCGCGGTGCGCGCCGGGCCGCACAGCGCGGTGCGCGCCGGGCCGCCGCGACCCGCGGCCCGCCCGCGTCCGGACAGCACGGCGGGCGCCCCCGAGGACCGTACTCGGGGGCGCCCGCCCGTCCCTGTCAGAACCCCGCGATCGGGTTCTTCAGCGTGCCGACCAGCTGGAGGGCGCCCGACGGGTCCGCCAGGTCCACCATCTGCTTGTTGTTGCGCAGCTGGAGCCGGTTGAGGCAGGACAGCGCGAACTCGGGGGCGAACATGTCGTACTGCCGGAACTTGTCGGCGAGTTCGGGCGTCGCCTCCTGGTAGGCGCGGGTGACCTCGGCGACCGTGCGCCAGAAGTCGTCCTCCTCCAGGATGCCCTCGGCGGCCAGGTTCGCCGCCAGGAAGCGGAAGAAGCAGTCGAAGACGTCCGTGAAGATCGACAGGAGTTTCCTGTCCTCCGGGACCTCCACGCGGACACGCCGCACCTCGGGCGGCAGCACCGCGTCCGGGTCCATGACCGCGATCTCCTCGGCGATGTCCTTGTAGACCGCCCGCTGCACGGCCCCGTCCTTCAGCACCAGGATGGTGTTCTCGCCGTGCGGCATGAAGACCAGGTCGTAGGCGTAGAAGCTGTGCAGCAGGGGCGTGTAGTACGCCTGGAGGTAGGCGCGCAGCCACTGGGTCGGGGACTGGCCCGACCGCTCGATCAGCGCGCCGGCCACCGACCTGCCCTCGTGGTCCAGGTGGACCAGCGAGGCCATCGTCGCGAGCGTCTCGCCGTCGCGCAGGGAGGGCACCGGGCTCTCCCGCCACAGCGCGGCCAGCATCTTGCGGTACGGCGAGTAGCGGTCCGTCGCCGCCTCGTACTCCAGGTGCCGGTAGCCCACGGCCGCCCGCTCCCGGATGATCGACAGGCCCGTCGACTTCAGCACCGGGTCGTTGTCGATGAGCTGCGCCAGCCAGTCGTTGATCGCCGGGGTCGCCTCCATGTACGCCGCCGACAGGCCGCGCATGAAGCCCATGTTGATGACGGACAGGGCCGTCTTCACGTAGTGCTTCTCGGGGTGCGAGGTGTTGAAGAAGGTCCGGATGGACTGCTGGGCCAGGTACTCGTCGTCGCCCTCGCCCAGGCACACCAGGTTCTTCCGCGCCACCTCGGCGGCGAAGGTGACGGACAGCTTGTTCCACCACTGCCAGGGGTGGACGGGCATCAGGAGGTAGTCGGCCGGGTCGAGGCCCTGCTCGCGCAGGACGCCGTCGAACCGGTCGACTGTCGCCTCGCCCAGCTCCTGCCGGACGAACGACTCGTACGCGATGCCGACGCCCGCCGTGAACGCCGCCCGCGACCGGTGCGCGGCCAGCCACACCAGGCGGACCGGGCTCGCGGTCTCCGGCGCGTACGACAGGTACTCGTGGATGCCGAAGCCGAGCCGCCCGTTGTTGGCGACGAAGCAGGGGTGGCCCTCGGTCATCCCGGTCTCGATCGCCTGGAAGTCCGAGCGGGCCAGCTCGGCCGAGGTCGGCTGTGGTTTGGTCAGCTTGTAGCAGGTGCCGGAGAGGGTGGAGGAGATCTCCTCCAGGTAGACCGGCAGGATCTCGTCGCTCAGCCCGAGCGCGGCGCGCAGCTCGATGAAGAAGTCCAGCGCCGCGACCGGCAGGTCGGCGCCGTCCCGGGTACGGGTGATCGAGTCGGCGTCGACCTGCCAGTGGTCCAGGGCGCGGCGCACGGCGGTGAAGCGGTAGGACGTCAGGCCGTCGTCGCTGCGCACGACGTACCGGTCGCCCCGCTGCTCGGGGGTGATCAGCCGCTCGTGGGCGAACTCCGCGAGGGCTTTGCGGACCAGGAGGCGGTTGGCCTTCTCCCAGCGTTCGGGGGAGAGATGGGCCACGGCGTCGGCGAGGCTCACGGGTTCACCCCCGTGGCGGCGGTGAACCGCTCCCGGGTGCAGAAGCTCAGCAGCGCTTTCTTCTCCGGCTTCCGGATCTCCCGCTCGGGGACGAAGCCGACGGCCTCGTTCAGGGCGTGGACGGCCTTGTTGGAGACGTCCGGCTCGACCACGACCCGCTCGACCGCCGGGTCGGCGAACAGGTGCGCCATCACGGCCGTGATCACCGCGCGGGTGAAGCCGTGCAGGGGCCGGTCGGTGGGGGCGACCAGGAAGTGCATGCCGACGTCGCCGGGCTGCGGCTCGTACAGGCCGACCAGCTCCCGGTGGGCCGGGTCGTAGTACTCCATCAGGAAGGCCGGGTCGCCGTCGTGCAGGCCGAGCAGGGCGTGGTGGTGCTCGTCCGCCGCGATCTCCATGTAGGCGCGCTCGACGTCCTCCAGTTTCGCGTCCTGCATCATCCAGAAGGCCGCTTTGGGGTGGGTGACCCAGCCGTGCAGCAGCTCGGCGTCCTCGATCGGGTCGAGGGGGCGCAGGGTGAGGGGGCCGATGGTCGTGCTGGTGGTCATACGGCGAACTCCTGGAAGGCGATCGTCTTCTCGACCGGGTAGTACTCGCCGCCGAGCAGCTCACGGATGATGTAGCTGTTGCGGTAGGCGCCCATGCCGAGGTCCGGGCTGGTGATGCTGTGCGTGTGCACGCCCGCGTTCTGCAGGAACACACCGCGGCCCGTGGTGTCGATGGAGTAGTTGCGGGCCACGTCGAAGTTGCCCCGGGAGTCGTAGCGCAGCCGGTCGCGGACCGGTGCGAGGAACTCGGGCTCGGCGTACTGGTAGCCGGTGGCCAGGACCAGGCCCTCGGAGGTCAGCTCGTACTCCTTCTCCTGCTCCTCCTGGCGGAAGGACAGGGTGTAGGCGCCGTCGTCGTACGTGGCGCCGTTCAGGGACGAGTTGGTGAGCAGGCGGGTGGGCACCGGACCGCCGAGGTTCTTCTGGTACAGCAGGTCGAAGATCTCGTTGATCAGGTCGCCGTCGATACCCTTGAAGAGACCTTTCTGCTCCGCCGTGAGCCGGTAGCGGGTGGCCTCCGGCAGCTCGCGGAAGTAGTCGATGTACTCCGGCGAGGTCATCTCCAGCGTGAGCTTGGTGTACTCCAGCGGGAAGAAGCGCGGGGAGCGGGTGACCCAGTTCAGCTGGTAGCCGTGGACGTCGATCTCGGCGAGGAGGTCGTAGTAGATCTCGGCGGCGGACTGGCCGGAGCCGACGATCGTGATCGACCGCTTCTTCTGGAGCTCCGCCTTGTTCTGCACGTAGCGGGAGTTGTGGAAGAAGTCGCCGCCCAGGCCCTGGCAGGCCCGCGGGACGTGCGGCGAGGTGCCGGTGCCCAGGACCAGGTGCCGGGCGCGGTAGACGTCGCCGGCGGTGGTGCGCACGACGTAGAGCTCGTCCTCGTAGGTCACCTCGGCGACCGTCGTGGAGAAGCGGACGCTGCTCAGTTTGTTCGCGGCCCAGCGGCAGTAGTCGTCGTACTCGACGCGCAGCGGGTAGAAGTTCTCCCGGATGTAGAACGAGTACAGCCGGCCCTTCTCCTTCAGGTAGTTGAGGAAGGAGTACGGCGACGTCGGGTCGGCGAGGGTGACCAGGTCCGACATGAACGGGGTCTGGAGGTGGGCGCCTTCGAGGAACATGCCGGCGTGCCACTCGAAGTCCGGCTTGGACTCCAGGAAGACCGCGTCGAGCTCCTCGATGGGTTCGGTCAGGCAGGCGAGGCCGAGGTTGAAGGGGCCGAGCCCGATGCCCACGACGTCGTAGGTCCTTTTCGTGGCGTCGGTGGTCTCAGCAAGCGCGGTCAAGGGACTCTCCCAGGTACTGCTCGGCGTGGCCGGCGATCAGGTCGAGGACGGCGGCGATGTCGGCCGGCGTGGTCTCGGGGTTGAGCAGGGTGAACTTCAGGTACTGGCGGGCGCCGACCTTGGTGCCGGCGACGACCGCGTCGCCGGAGGCGAAGAGGGCCTTGCGGGCGTAGAGGTTGGCCCGGTCGATCTCGGCCGGGTCGGTGACGGTCTGCGGGATGTAGCGGAAGACCAGGGTGGACAGCGTCGGCTGGACGACGACGTCGAAGCGCGGGTCGGCGGCCAGCAGGTTCCAGCCCTCGACCGCCAGGTCGCACACCTCGTCGAAGAGCTGCCCGATGCCGTCGGCGCCCATCACGCGCAGGGTCATCCACAGCTTCAGCGCGTCGAAGCGGCGGGTGGTCTGCAGGGACTTGTCCACCTGGTTGGGGATACGTTCCTGCACCATGCGGCGGGGGTTGAGGTACTCCGCGTGGTAGGTGGCGTGGCGCAGCGTGGTCGCGTCCTTCACCAGCACCGCGGAGGAACTCACCGGCTGGAAGAAGGACTTGTGGTAGTCGACGGTGACGGAGTCGGCGCGCTCGATGCCGTCGATGCGGTCGCGGTACTTCACCGAGGCGAGCAGTCCGCAGCCGTAGGCGGCGTCGACGTGCATCCAGGTGCCGTACTGGGCGCACAGCTCGGCGATCTCGGGCAGCGGGTCGATGGAGCCGAAGTCGGTGGTGCCGGCCGTGGCGACGACGGCCATGGGGATCAGGCCGTCCTCGGCGCAGCGCTCCAGTTCACGGGCGAGAGCGACGGTCTGCATGCGCTTGTCGTGGTCCACGGGGATGGTCACCACGGCGTCCTGGCCGAGGCCGAGGAGTTTCGCGGACTTCTTCACGCTGAAGTGGCTGACCTCGGAGGCGAAGATGCGCAGTTTCGCCAGGGAGTCGCTCTTGGCCTCGTCGCGGGCGAGCAGCAGCGCCTGGAGGTTGGACTGGCTGCCGCCGGAGGTGAACACGCCGTCGGCGGAGGCGCCGAGCCCGATGCGGGCGGCCGTCCAGTCGATCAGTTTGCGCTCGATGAGTGTGCCGCCGGCCGACTGGTCCCAGGTGTCGAGGGAGGAGTTGACGGCGGAGAGCACCGCCTCGCCGAGCACGGCCGGTATGACGACCGGGCAGTTGAGGTGGGCGAGGTAGCGGGGGTGGTGGAAGTAGATGGCGTCGCGGAGGTAGACCTCCTCCAGCTCGTCCAGGACCGCCGCCGTGTCGTGCAGCGGCTTGTCGAGGTCGATCTCCTCGATGCGGGGGGCGAGGGCGTCGACCGTGACGCCGGTGAACGGACGGTCGGTGGCGGCGAGTTTGGCGGCCACCCGCTCGACTCCTTCGGTCACGGAGCGGCGGTATTGCTCCGCGGTCGTGTCATTGAGCAGGTGCGAGCGCATGGTGGGGGTCCTCCGATGGGGACGGTCCGCTGCGGTACGGACTCAGGGGCGGAGCCTCGGGTTCAACTTAGGTTAGCCTAACCTAAGTAACGTGATCGCAATCCAGGCGTGACGGTGACAGTGATCACGTTTGCACTCAGTGGTCGCGGGCCGGTGGGAGCGCGGCGGTCGTCACCTCTGCGCCCGGAGCTGTTCCTCCGTCAGGCCCTGACGCCAGTACCCGACGAAGGTGACCCGGCGCCGGTCCATGCCGCGCTCACCGACGAGATGCCGGCGCAGCTGCTTCACACAGGCCGACTCGCCCGCGATCCAGGCGTACGGCCGCTCGGCGGGCGGGAGTTCGGTGTCCCGCAGGACGCCCAGCGCGGCGGGGGCGCCACCGGTGCCGTCCTCGCCGGGTCCGTCGCAGCCGTCCTCGCGGACGAGCCAGGTGATCTCGGCGTCCGCGAGGGTCAGCAGGTCCTGCACGTTCCCGGCGTCCCGCACCTCCAGCCAGGCCCGCACGCGCAGGCCGGCCGGCAGCGACTCCAGGATCGACGAAATCGCCGGCAGGGCCGTCTCGTCGCCCCACAGCAGCACCAGGTCGGTGTCCTGCGGCGGGCGGAAGCGGATGGCGCGGTTGTCGGCGACGGCCGGCCCCAGCAGCACGACCCGGTCCCCGGCCGCCGCCCGGGCGGCCCAGGCGGACGCCGGACCGGCCGGAGTGTGCAGCACGAAGTCGATGTCGATCCCGGTGGTCCGGCCCATCGCGTCGCGGCGCAGCGACCGCAGCGTGTACGAACGCATCACCGCCCGTACGTCGTCCGGGAGTTCCTGCCAGGCCTGCCACCAGCCTCCCCCGCCGCCGGCTTCGCCCGAGCGGGGCGACCCCCATCCGAGCTCGTGGGGAATCCGCGGCTCGCTCTGTCCCGGGTGCGGCAGGAACAGCGACAGCGACTGGTCCTGCCCGTCGGAGAGGAAGTGCCTCAGGTCCTCCCCGGCGAAGCTCACCCGCACCAGAGACGGGCCGAGCCGCCTCGTCGTCACGACCTGGAGGGAGAAGAAGCGGAACGGGGCGGCTACGGCCGTGGTCATGGGAGCTCCTGAGGCGTGGGGGAGGGCGGCCGGCTCAGGGGCCCGGGGCGGTGCCGGTGCGCGGCTCGGCCGCGGCCGGCCCGCGGCCCCTCACCGCGCGACCGAACAGGGGGTCAGGCGACCTTCTTCGCGTTCTCGAGAGCCTCGGCGAGGGTCTCCAGCAGCGGTACGCACTTGTCGTACGAAAGGATCGGCTCGGGCGAACGGGAGATGATCTGGTTCGCCTTCACCGCGGGGAGCTGCTTCCACGTCGCCTTGGTGATCGCGGAGGCCTGGAGGGCCGAGGAACGGTCGTCCAGCATGATGATGTCCGCCGCGTACTTGTCGACGTTCTCCCAGCTCAGGGACTCGTACCAGCCGCCGCCCTCGGCCTTGGCGCTCTCCGGCGGCTCGACGAAGTTCACGCCGAGGGCCTTGAAGTACTCCAGGTCGATGGAGAGGTTGGTGCCGGAGACGTAGAAGATCTGGTCGCTCGCGGAACCGGCCAGCACCTTGATGTCGGGCTTGGCCTTGGCGGCCGCGCGCAGCCGGGTGGCCGCCGTCTCGAACCGGGTCTTGGCGTCGGTGACCTGGGACGCCGTCATGTCGGCGCCCAGCGACTCGGCCAGCTCCCACATGCGCTCCAGCGGCGCGGTGAGCTGGCGGTCGTAGACGGAGACGCCGACGCTCGGGGCGAGCTTGGCGATCTTGTCCTTGGAGGCCTCGGGCACGTACCAGAGGGTGCCGGCGTCGTCGAACAGGGTGGAGATCAGGACGTCGGGGGCGAGCGCCGCGTACTTCTCGACGTTGAACTCGTCCCAGACGTTGCCCAGGATCTCCACCTTGGTGATGTCCATGTCGCCGGCCTGGACGTCGGCCTTGCCGTCGGTGGTCTTGGTCGGGCCGAAGACGCCCTTGACCTGGATGCCGTAGTCGTACAGCGCGGCGGCGACACCCGTGAACGCGACGATGTTCGCGGGGACCTTGTCGAGCTTCACCGTGGTGCCGCGGTCGTCCTTGAACGTCCAGGCGCCGGACTTGGCGGAGGCGCCCGCCGACGCGTCCGAGCCACCGCTCGTCGCGTCGTCGTCCCCGCAGGCAGCGAGAACGGCACCGAGGCCGAGGGCGCCACCGGCGGCGAGGATGCCGCGGCGGGTGAGGTGGGTGGCTCTGGCGTTGGACATGAGTGTGGCTGCTTTCGAACGTGCGGATACCGCCTGACAATTCGAAGGTAGGTTAGCCTAACCTCAGATCTTGTCCAGGGGTGTGGTGATGTGATCCACATCCTGTGAGAAGCGTGTTTCGAGTCCCTGTTCGGCCAAAGTGTCCGTCTTCCCAGGTAGTTGACCGTAAACAGCCTCTCGTCGAGCCGTCCTCGGCTGCTAAATGGTCCTCATGTGCGCGCCGGTGCACGTGCGACGGGGGGACTGGTGGAGACCCAGGGAACGCTCGGTTCGTCGCTGCCGGTACCACCGCCTCCGCGCGGCGGGACCGGCGTCGACCTGAAGGTGAGCAGACGGCTGCTGTGGGTCGGTGAGGCGGCCTACCCGCTGCACAACATCACCCGCGTGCACACCTTCGTGCTCAAGCCGAAGAGGATGGAGGCGCTCAGCGACTTCCTGAAGTGGACGGCCGTCGTCGTGGTGGCGCTCGTCGTCCTCCGGGCGGTCAACCGCAGCGCCTCCTCGTACAGCAGCCGGGACGACAGCGAGCAGGGCGTGTGGGTCCTGGGCGTCGTGGTCGTCACCTGGCTGCTCCTGCGGATGCTGAAGGTGTGGACGGCGCCCGCCGAGCACGTGCTGGCCGTCGAGACGAGCAGCGCGTCCACGGCGCTGGTGACGCTGCCCGACCCGGAGCAACTGCGCCGGCTGGTCCAGTACATCGTCCACTCCATCGAGAACCCGGGCTCCGAGTTCCAGGTGCGGGTCGAGCGGGTGCTGGTCAACCCGAAGAACTACCACTTCGGGGACAACGTGAACATGTACGGCGGACTGTTCAACACGGGGGTCGTGAAGAAATGAGCACCTTCAACTTCGATCACAGCGGGCCCGGCGACCACGTCAACATGGTCAACACCTCGCACAGCCAGGGCATCGTCAAGTTCGGCGGGGCGAGCGCGGCCGACCAGGCGATCGAGGAACTGCGCAGACAGCTCCGGGAACTGCGCGCGCACCTCGGCCCCGAGGACGCGCGGACGGTCGACGACAACCTGCCCGTCGTCGCCGACCCCGTCCGCACCCCCGAGGACCGGCGCGCGGCCCTCGTCGCCCTCTCCGGCGTCGTCGCGGCCCTCGGGGCGGCGGCGACGCCGGTGCGGGACCTGATCGAGGGCGTGCGGGGGCTGCTGGGGGGTTAGCGGGTCCGTCCCGTCAGCCCACCAGCCCCAACTCCCGCGCGATCAGCATCCGCTGCACCTCGCTCGTGCCCTCGCCGATCTCCAGGATCTTGGAGTCGCGCCACATGCGGGCGACCGGGTACTCGTTCATGAAGCCGTAGCCGCCGTGGATCTGGGTGGCGTCGCGGGCGTTGTCGACGGCGACGGTGGAGGAGTGGAGCTTCGCGAGGGCCGCCTCCTTCTTGAAGGGCTCGCCGGCCACCAGGCGGCTCGCCGCGTCCCGCCACGCCAGGCGGGCCGTGTGGGCCTTCATCTCCATGTCGGCGATCTTGAACTGGATGGCCTGGTTGGCGCCGATCGGCCGGCCGAAGGCGTGGCGTTGGCGCGCGTAGCGCACCGACTCGTCGACACAGCCCTGGGCGAGTCCGGTGGCGAGCGCCGCGATGGCGACGCGGCCCTCGTCCAGGATGCGCAGGAACTGGGCGTAGCCGCGGCCCTCCTCGCCGAGCAGGTTGGCCGCCGGGACACGGACGTCGGAGAACGACAGCTCGCGGGTGTCCGAGGCGTTCCAGCCGACCTTCGAGTAGGGGGCGGCGACGGTGAAGCCGGGGGTGCCGGACGGGACGACGATCGCCGAGATCAGCGGCTTGCCGTCCGGTGTGCGGCCGGTCACCGCCGTGACCGTGACCAGGGCCGTGATGTCGGTGCCCGAGTTGGTGATGAAGCACTTGGTGCCGTTGATCACCCATTCACCCGTCGTCTCGTCCAGACGGGCCGTCGTGCGCGTCGCGCCCGCGTCCGAGCCGCCGTCGGGTTCGGTGAGCCCGAACGCGCCGAGCGCCTCGCCGGAGCAGAGCCGGGGGAGCCAGGTCCGCTTCTGCTCCTCCGTGCCGAACAGATGGATCGGCATGGCGCCCAGGGAGACGCCCGCCTCCAGGGTGATCGCCACGGACGAGTCGACGCGCGCCAGTTCCTCCAGCGCCAGCCCGAGGGCGAGGTAGTCGCCGCCCATGCCGCCGTACTCCTCGGGGAACGGCAGCCCGAACAGGCCCATCCGGCCCATCTCGCGGACGATCTCGTACGGGAACTCGTGCCGCTCGTAGAAGTCGCCGATCTTCGGCGCGACGACGTCGTGCGCGAACTCCTCGACGGTGCGCCGGAGGTCTTCCAGCTCGGGGGAGAGTCGGTGGTCCATGGCGGTCACTGCTCCTTGCGGGCCTCGCGGCCCTCTCGGCCCCGGAACTCCTCGTGGGACAGGGCGCGGACGGTGCGGGACGGGCTGGGCCGGCCCAGCCGCCCGGCCATCCACACGCTGGTGGCGACGAGGCGGCCGAGGTCGGCCCCGGTCTCGATGCCGAGGCCGTGCAGCATCCACACGAGGTCCTCGGTGGCGAGGTTGCCGGTGGCGGACCGCGCGAACGGGCAGCCGCCCAGGCCGCCCGCGGAGGCGTCCACGGTGGTGACGCCGTACTGGAGGGCGGCCAGGGTGTTGGCGAGGGCCTGGCCGTAGGTGTCGTGGAAGTGCACGCCGAGCACACCGGCCGGGACGCCCTGTTCGCCGAGGGCGGCCAGGAGCGCGAGGACGTGTCCCGGGGTGGCGACGCCGATCGTGTCACCGAGGCTCAGCTCGTCGCAGCCCATGTCGAGCAGGGCCCGGCACACCCGCACCACCTGCGGGACCGGCACCGCCCCCTCCCAGGGGTCGCCGAAGCACATGGAGAGGTAGCCCCGCACGTGCACACCGCCGGCCTTCGCCCGCTCCACCACCGGCTCGAACATGGCCAGCGCCTCGTCCACCGTGCGGTTGAGGTTGGCCTTGGCGAAGGACTCGGTGGCGCTCGCGAACACGGCGACCCGGCGCGCGCCGAGCGCCAGGGCCCGCTCCAGGCCGCGCTCGTTCGGCACCAGCACCGGCAGCTCCACCGGCAGGCCGGAGACGAGCGGGAACAGCTCCTCGGCGTCCGCGAGCTGCGGCACCCACTTCGGGTGGACGAAGCTGGTCGCCTCGATCGTCGTCAGCCCCGCCCCGGCGAGCCGGCGCACGAACTCCGCCTTCACCTCCGTCGGCACGGTCGCTTTCTCGTTCTGGAGCCCGTCGCGCGCGCCGACCTCGTGGATCCTCACCCGTGCGGGCAGCCGGCCGGCCGGTACCACCATCGGCAGTCCCCGCCCGGTCATCGGGCCGCCTCCTCGTGCGCGGCGACGACGGCCAGCACCTGGTCCATGGCGACCGCCGTGCCCGGGGTGACGTCGAGTGCGGCGACCGTGCCGGCGTGCGGGGCCGAGATGACGTGCTCCATCTTCATCGCCTCCACCACCAGCAGGCTCTGGCCCGCGGCCACCTCGTCGCCGACGGCGACCTTCACCACCGTCACCGTGCCCGGCATGGGCGCGGTCAGCGAGTCGACGCCGGTGCGCGCGGCGCCGGTCAGGGACGCGGCGACCGGATCGTGGTCGCGCACCTGCCAGGCGTCGCCGTCCCGGCCCAGCCAGTCGCCGGCCCGGTGGAAGGTGTGCCGGACACCGTCGAGGGTGACGGCGACCCGCTCGTCGGTGACGGTGTGGGTCCCGCGCGCCTGGTGAGTGACGGGTTCGAGTCCCGTCGCCCGCAGGTCGAAGGCCACCGGCCGGTGCGCCCCTCCCAGCCGCCACCCGCTCGGCACGGAGAACGGGTCCGTCCACCCCCGGTCCCGGGGCCTGAGCCCGTCCAGGCGTACGGCCGCGGCGGCCTCGTAGACCTCCTCCGGCACGCCGTCCGGGACCAGCTCCACCACCACCCGCTCGACCAGCCCGGTGTCCAGCTCGCCCGCCACGACCGCCGGGTGGGCCAGCAGCCGGCGCAGGAACCCGGCGTTGGTCTGCACGCCCAGCGTGACCGTCTCCGCCAGGGCCGCCCGCAGCCTCCTGAGCGCGGTCGCCCGGTCGGGGCCGTACGCGATCACCTTGGACAGCATCGGGTCGTACAGGCTGCCGACCTCGCCGCCCTCGCTCAGGCCCGAGTCGGTGCGCACGCCGTCGCCCCGCGGCTCGCGCAGCCTGAGCACCGTGCCCCCGGAGGGCAGGAAGCCGCGCGCGGGGTCCTCGGCGCAGACGCGGGCCTCCACGGCGTGCCCGGTGAGCGCGATGTCGTCCTGTCCGAAGGGCAGGGCCTCGCCGGCCGCCACCCGCAGCTGCCACTCCACCAGGTCCACGCCCGTGACCAGCTCGGTCACCGGGTGCTCCACCTGGAGGCGGGTGTTCATCTCCATGAAGTGGTACGACGTCGGGTCCTGGCCGGGGACGATGAACTCCACCGTGCCCGCGCCCCGGTACCCGCAGGAGCGGGCCGCCCGCACCGCCGCCTCGCCCATCGCGGCGCGGGTGGCCTCGTCGAGGAGCACGCTCGGCGCCTCCTCGACGATCTTCTGGTGGCGGCGCTGGAGGGAGCACTCGCGCTCGCCGAGGTGGACGACGTTCCCGTGGCCGTCGGCCAGGACCTGGATCTCGATGTGCCGGGGCCGGTCGATCCACCGCTCGACCAGGAGCGTGTCGTCGCCGAAGGAGGCGCGGGCCTCACGGCGGGCGGCGGCGATCTCGTCCTCCAGCGCGGTGAGGTCCCGCACCAGCCGCATGCCCTTGCCGCCGCCGCCGGCGCTGGGCTTGAGCAGCACGGGTGCGCCCAGCTCGCGGGCGGCCCCGGCCAGTTCGGGGTCGCGGCCGCCGGGCACGACCGGCACTCCGGCCGCGCTCACCGTCTCCTTGGCGCGGATCTTGTCCCCCATGAGGGAGATCGCCTCGGCGGGCGGCCCGATGAACACGAGCCCCGCCGCGGCGCACGCGCGCGCGAAGCCGGCGTTCTCCGCGAGGAAGCCGTAGCCCGGGTGGACGGCCTGGGCGCCGGTGCGGGCGGCGGCCTCCAGGAGCCGCTCGACGGACAGATAGCTCTCGGCGGCCGGCGCCGGACCGATCCGTACGGCCGTGTCGGCGTCGCGCACGTGCCGGGCGTCGGCGTCCGCGTCGGAGAAGACGGCCACCGAGCGCACCCCCAGCGACCGCAGGGTGCGGATGACACGGACGGCGATCTCGCCGCGGTTGGCCACGAGCACGGTGTCGAACAAGGGTCCCTCCTCACATCCGGAAGACGCCGAACCCGGGTTCACCCAGGGGCGCGTGGGCACAGGCGGTCAGGGCCAGGCCGAGTACCTGGCGGGTCTCCAGCGGGTCGATGACACCGTCGTCCCAGAGCCGGGCGGTGGCGTAGTAGGCGCTGCCCTGACGCTCGTACCGCTCCCGGATCGGGTCCTTGAAGGCCTCTTCCTCCTCCGGCGGCCACTCCTGGCCGCGCGCCTGAAGCTGGTCCCGCTTGACGGTGGCGAGGACGGAGGCGGCCTGCTCGCCGCCCATGACGGAGATCTTGGCGTTCGGCCACATCCACAGGAAGCGGGGGGAGTAGGCCCGGCCGCACATGGAGTAGTTGCCGGCGCCGTACGACCCGCCGACGACGACGGTCAGCTTGGGCACGCGCGTGCAGGCCACGGCGGTCACCATCTTGGCGCCGTGCTTGGCGATGCCGCCGGCCTCGTAGTCCCGGCCGACCATGAAGCCGGAGATGTTCTGGAGGAACACCAGCGGGATCCCGCGCTGGTCGCACAGCTCGATGAAGTGGGCGCCCTTCTGGGCGGACTCGGAGAACAGGATGCCGTTGTTGCCGACGATCCCGACCGGGTGGCCGTGGATCCGGGCGAAGCCGGTGACCAGGGTCTGCCCGAACTCGGCCTTGAACTCGGCGAAACGGGAGCCGTCGACGACCCGCGCGACGATCTCCCGGACGTCGTAGGGGGTGCGGGAGTCGACCGGCACGACGCCGTACAGCCCGTAGGGGTCGGCCTTCGGCTCGACCGCGGGCCGCACCTCCCAGGGGAGCGGCCCGCGGGCCGGGAGGGTGGAGACGATCGTCCGCACGATCCGCAGGGCGTGCGCGTCGTCCTCGGCGAGGTGGTCGGTGACGCCGGAGGTACGGGAGTGCACCTCGCCCCCGCCCAGCTCCTCCGCGGTGACGACCTCACCGGTGGCGGCCTTCACCAGCGGCGGTCCGCCGAGGAAGATCGTCCCCTGGTTCCGCACGATGACCGCCTCGTCGCTCATCGCCGGGACGTACGCCCCGCCCGCCGTGCACGAGCCGAGCACGGCGGCGATCTGCGGGATCCCGGCGCCGGACATCCGGGCCTGGTGGTAGAAGATCCGCCCGAAGTGCTCGCGGTCGGGGAAGACCTCGTCCTGCATCGGCAGGAAGGCGCCGCCGGAGTCGACGAGGTAGACGCACGGCAGCCGGTTCTCCAGCGCCACCTCCTGCGCCCGCAGGTGCTTCTTCACGGTCATCGGGTAGTACGTGCCGCCCTTGACGGTGGCGTCGTTGGCGACGACGACGCACTCCCGCCCGGAGACCCGCCCGATCCCGGCGATCACCCCGGCCGCCGGGGCCTGCCCCTCGTACATCCCGTCGGCGGCGAGCGGCGCCAGCTCCAGGAAGGGCGACCCCGGGTCCAGGAGGGTGTCGACCCGGTCCCGCGGCAGCAGCTTGCCGCGCGCGGTGTGCCGGGCCCGCGCCGCCTCGCCGCCCCCGAGCCGGGCCGCGGCGAGCTTGCCGCGCAGCTCCTCCACGAGGGCGAGATGGGCCTCCTCGTTGGCCCGCCAGGCCTCCGACGCGGGGTCTTCCCCCACGCTCGAAAGGACTCGCGCGGGGGCACCCCCATCACTCGTCAGCTCCGGTGCCTGCTCCATCCTGCGGTCCCCTCACCTTGTTAATGAGCGTTAACGCATGTCACCCCAGGTTAACGACCGCTAACCGCCCTGTCTACAATTGCCGCCATGGCCACCAGAACCGACGCCCCCACCCGACGCGAGCAGATCCTCAAGGAGGCCGCGCGCCTCTTCGCCGAGCGCGGGTTCCACGGCGTCGGCGTGGACGAGATAGGCGCCGCCGTCGGCATCAGCGGCCCCGGTCTCTACCGGCACTTCCCCGGCAAGGACGCGATGCTGGCGGAGCTCCTGGTCGGCATCAGCGGCCGGCTCCTCAGCGGCGCCCGGCGCCGGGTCCAGGAGGCCGACGGCGTCGGCCCCGAGGTGCTTCTCGACTCCCTCATCGAGGGCCACATCGACTTCGCGATCGACGACCGGCCCCTCATCACCCTGCACGACCGGGAGCTGGACCGCCTCCGCGACAGCGACCGCAAACTGGTGCGCCAGCTGCAACGGCAGTACGTGGAGCTGTGGGTCGGCGTGGTCCGCGAGGCGTACCCCGGCCTGACGGAACCGACGGCCCGGTCGGCGGTGCACTCGGTGTTCGGCCTGCTGAACTCCACTCCGCACCTCGGCCGGTCCGGCTCCCTGCCCGGCCGCGGGGCCACGGCGGCGCTGCTGCACCGGATGGCCCGGGGCGCGTTCGCGGCGGCGGTGTCGCCGGGCGGGTGAGGCGCGAGCTGGGCGGGCGGGTATGCGGCGCTGCCGCCGGGTCGCCCGTCGTCACGGGCGTCAGGGGCATGGCGAGGCTGACGAGCGTCAGGAGCGTGACGAGCGTTACGGCGGGAAGTGGGCCGGCGGTCTGGACGGCGATCCCTGCCCATCGGTACCGTGTGCTCTGAGCAAGCGCTTAGACATGCCGAGGTACGTGGAGGTGGCGGCGTGCGCCGTACGGTGTTCAACGAGGATCACGAGGCGTTCCGGGAGACCTTGCGCGCCTTCGTCGAGGCCGAGGTCGTACCGGTGTACGACGAGTGGTTCGCCGCCGGCCAGGCGCCCCGCGAGTTCTACTACAAGCTCGCCGAGCTGGGCGTCTTCGGCATCAACGTGCCGGAGGAGTACGGCGGCGCCGGTCTGGAGTCCCACAAGTTCGAGGCGATCCAGTACGAGGAGACCGCCCGCGCGGGCGTCACCTTCGGCGGCTCCGGCGTCCACGTCCTGCTCGCCCTGCCGTACATCAAGATGCTCGCCACCGACGAGCAGAAGAAGCGTTTCCTCCCGAAGTTCGTCTCCGGCGAGGAGATGTGGGCGATCGCGATGACCGAGCCGGGCACCGGCTCCGACCTCGCGGGCATGAAGACCACCGCCAAGCTGAGCGAGGACGGCACGCACTACGTCCTCAACGGCGCGAAGACCTTCATCACCGGCGGCGTCCACGCCGACAAGGTGATCGTCTGCGCCCGCACCGCCGCCCCCACCCCCGAGGACCGCCGCTACGGCATCTCCCTCTTCGCGGTGGACACCAAGTCCGAGGGCTACTCCGTCGGCCGCAAGCTGGACAAGCTCGGCCTGAAGACCTCCGACACCGCCGAGCTGGCGTTCGTCGACGTCAAGGTGCCCACCGAGGACCTCCTCGGCGAGGAGAACAAGGGCTTCTACTACCTCGGCGCCAACCTGCCCTCCGAGCGCTGGGGCATCGCCTTCGGCGCCTACGCGCAGGCCAAGGCCGCCGTCCGGTTCGCCAAGCAGTACGTGCAGGACCGCACCGTCTTCGGCAAGCCGGTCGCGCACTTCCAGAACACCAAGTTCGAGCTCGCCGCCTGCCAGGCCGAGGTCGACGCCGCCGAGGCGGTCGCCGACCGCGCGCTCGAGGCCCTGGACGCGGGCGAGCTGAGCCCCGCCGAGGCCGCCAGCGCCAAGCTGTTCTGCACCGAGGTCGCGCACCGCGTCATCGACCGCTGCCTCCAGCTCCACGGCGGCTACGGCTACATGAACGAGTACCCGATCGCCCGCCTCTACGCGGACAACCGGGTCAACCGCATCTACGGCGGCACCAGCGAGATCATGAAGACGATCATCGCCAAGGACATGGGCCTGTAACCCGGCCGCACCCGCCGACCGGTAGACATCTCCGCATGAGCCAGGCACTGCACGATCTCCTCGATCTGCTCGACCTCGAGCAGATCGAGGAGAACATCTTCCGCGGCCAGTCCCGTTCCGCCGTCGTCCCGCGCGTCTTCGGCGGCCAGGTCGCGGCCCAGGCGTTGGTCGCCGCCGGGCGTACGGTCCCCCCGGACCGGCACGCCCACTCCCTGCACGCGTACTTCCTGCGCGCCGGCGACCCGGGCGCGCCCATCGTCTACAACGTCGAGCGCATCCGCGACGGCCGCTCGTTCACCACCCGCCGCGCGGTCGCGGTCCAGCACGGCCGCCCGGTCTTCACCCTGTCGGCGTCCTTCCAGACGTACGAGGACGGCCTCGACCACCAGGCCGTGATGCCGCCCGCGCCCGACCCGGCGACCCTGCCCACCTCGGAGGACCGGCTGCGCGGCTACGCCCATCTGGACCCGGCCGTCGTCGGGAAGTTCCTGGAGGCCCGCCGGGCGATCGACCTGCGCTATGTCGACGAGCCGCCGTTCGGCCGGTTCGGCGAGCCGCGCGAGCCGCGCTCGCAGGTGTGGTTCCGCACCAACGGCAAGCTCGGCGGCGCCGTCGACGAACCGCTCCTGCACGTCGTCCTGGCCACGTACGTCTCCGACATGACGCTCCTGGACTCCATCCTCCTCGCGCACGGCCGCGGCGGCTGGGCGGTCGGCGACGTCGTCGGCGCCTCCCTCGACCACGCCATGTGGTTCCACCGCCCGTTCCGCGCCGACGAGTGGCTGCTGTACGACCAGGAGTCGCCGTCGGCGTACGGCGGCCGCGGCCTGGGGCAGGGCCGCATCTACACGCGCGACGGACGGCTCGCCGTCTCGGTGATCCAGGAGGGCGTGGTCCGGGTCCCGCGGTGACGGGCCGGCGCTCCCGCCCCGCCAGATCGTCCGAGATGCCGATGCGCCGGGGCGGGATTAGTCTCAATGAGTGAATGCCGCATGCACGGCACGCCCGGCCCGCCGGTTCCCGACCCGAGCGGACCAAGGCCACAGCGATCGCCCGCGAGTACCGACGGGCGGCCTGAAGGCGTCGGCGGCCGAGCCCGTGCTCCCTGTGCGGTGACACCGGAAGACCCTGTCGCAACTTCGTTTGCGGCTGCGGCCATCCATTCCCGCCCTTCCCCCCTGGGAGGAACGCGGGAGACGATGGAGCGAAAGGTAATCCTCATGCGAGTACAACGCGCCAAGCGTCTTGCTGCGGCGTCCGCCGCAGGGCTGCTCATGGCCGGTGGTATCGCGGTGGGCACAGCGGGCACCGCTTCCGCGAACTCCCACGACGGCTACAGCCACAGTCACTACTGCGACGACGACTCGTGGTGGCACGACTGCGACGACGACTACGGCCATGGCGGCTACGGCGGCCACGACCACGACGATGACGACTACTGGGGCGGCAACGGCGACCACGACAACGGGCGTGGCGACCACGACAACGGCCGCGGCGACCACGACAACGGCCGTGGCGGCAACGGTGACCACGGCAACGGCGGACGTGGCGGCGACGGCGGCGGCGGACGTGGCGGCGACGGCGGCCACGGTGGCGGCGGCGGCGGTCACGGCAACGGAGGCAGGCACTGATCCGACACCCGCGACGGCGCGATGCGGGGCTCCCGAAGGGACCGCGCATCGCGCCGTCGCGATGTACCGGACCGGTCCTCTGCCTTGCCCGACCGGCTACGCCAGGCCCGCCTCCGCCAGCAGATACGCCGTCATCGGGTCGTAGTGGCGCGGGCTGACCACGTGGTCGTCGAGCGGGACCGTGACCTGGACGGTGCCCTCCGCCTCGGCGATGAACAGGGCCGGGTCGTTGCAGTCGGCGTACCCGACGGAGTCCACGCCGTGCTGTCCGGCGTAGCCCGCCCAGCCGTGGTCGGCGACGACCAGGTCGGGCAGCGGGCGGCCCTGGCGCTCCAGGGCGGTCAGGATCGCCCGCATCGGCTCGCCCGAATGGGTGTGCCACAGGGTGGCGCCGTGCTCCAGCACCGCCACGTCCGCGAACTGCATGACGTACCCCTCGTCGGTCTGCAGCCCGTCCGGGATGACGACGATCTCGCAGCCGGCCGCGCGCAGGGCGGCGGCGGTGGCACGGTGGACGTCGAGCAGGCCCCCCGGGTGGCCGGTGGCGAACAGCACCCGCTGCCGGTCCTCGGCCGCCTTGCGCAGCCGCCCCGCCAGCCGGTCCAGGGCGTCGACCGTCAGATCCGGGTCGATGGTGTCCTGGCCGTAGCGGTACTCGGGGTCGTCGTTGACGCCGACCCGCTCCGCCATCACCGCGAGCACGTCCTGCTCGTCGGTCCAGCGGTCGCCGAGCTCCAGGCCGAGCCAGAAGTTGCGGACACCGTTCGCCAGCTGACGGTAGTGGGAGAGGTTGTTCTCGCGCGGGGTGGCGACAGCGCCCGCGATACGGGTCCTGACGAGGTGGTCGACGAGCTCGGCGCGGCTGGGTGTCCCGGGTATCGGCATGGAGTCCATTGTGGGGCAGCCGTCTGTGGGCGTACCCGCTGTTCCGGACGCTGGGACGCGGGTCACCCGCCCCGTCCGCCCCGGTCCGGCACCGTCGTCCCACCCGCCCCGGCACGCGCGGCCCGCTCCCGGCCGGCGGGGAGGAGGACCCGTACGACGCCGTCGGCGAGGTCGGCCGGCGGCGGTCGGCCGAGGGCCGTGCCCGGCCCGGAGGCGGCCACGGCGTCCGGCGCGCCGCGGCCCGTGCCACCGCTCCCCGCCGAGCGGCGGCGCGACCGCTTCCGGCGCGGCCCCAGCGGCAGACGCCCCAGGGCCGACGAGCGGGCCGCTCCTGTGCCGCTCCGGTGCTCGCCGGTCAGGAGGGAGAGCAGGACGGCGGCGACGGAGGCGACGGAGGCGACGGAGGCGACGCGCCGACGTCGTCGAGGTCGCCCCCGCGTACGATCACGCGGAGATCACGTCGGTGGCCGCGTCCCACACGGCGTACGAACTGACCACGATCATGTCCCGTCGGATTGCGGAGGCCCGCGCGCAGTGACCCACGACCACGACCTGGTGCTTCGTCCGACCGCCGCCCAGGCGGAGGCCGCCCTGAACCCTCCCCCCGGCCGCACCGGCGGGGACCTGGTCGTGGAGACCCTGGCCGGGCTCGGCGCGACGACCGTCTTCGGCCTGCCCGGCCGGCCCGCCCCCGGCCTGTCCGACGCCCTGCACCGCTCGGACCTGCGGTACGTCGGCCTGCGGGCGGAGAACAACGCCGCCTTCGCGGCGGACGCCTACGGCCGTGTCACCGGTGAGGCGGCACCGCTGCTGCTGTCGGCGGGGCCGGGCGCGCTGACGTCGCTCGCCGCTCTCCAGGAGGCGGCGTCGGCCTCGGCTCCCGTGCTGGGGATCAGCAGCCAGATCCCGGCGGCGGGGCTCGGCGGCGGGCGCCACGGCTACCTCCACGAGCTCCCCGACCAGGCGGCCTCGTTCCGGGGGGTGGTCAAGTCGGTCCACACCGCGCGCACCCAGTCCCAGATCCCCTCCGCGATCGCGGAGGCCTGGAGATCGGCGCTGACGGCACCGCACGGCCCGGTGTGGGTGGAGATCCCGCAGGACGTCCTGCGGGCGCCGACGCCGATCCCGGTGGTGACGGGCGTGGACGCGACCCCGGAGGAACTGGCGCCGCGCCCCGAGCTCACGGCGGTCGCCGCCGACCTGCTGTCCAGGGCCGCCCGCCCGGCGATCGTCGCGGGCGGGGGAGTGGTCCGGGCGGACGCCGCGAAGAAACTGCGCCGGCTCGCGGAGCTGCTGCGGGCGCCGGTGGTGACGACGTTCGGCGGCAAGGGCGCGTTCCCCTGGACGCATCCGCTGTCGCTGCGGTCCTGGCTGGAGGACCGCCACACGACGGACTTCCTGGAGGACGCGGACGTCCTGCTGGTGGTCGGCTCCGGGCTGGGCGAGCTGTCGTCCAACCACCACACCTTCCGGCCCCGGGGCCGGATCGTCCAGATCGAGGCGGACCTCGGCAAGCTGGAGTCCAACCATCCGGCCCTGGGTATCCACGCGGACGCCCGCCTGGCGTTGCAGGCGCTGCTGGAGACGGTCACCGAGCGCGAGGACCCCGCGGCCCCCGAGCGGGTGCGCGCCCTGCTCGCCAGGGTCGCCGACCGCATCGCCGCCCAGGACCTCACCCTGGAGCAGGAGGTGCTGGCGTCGGTGCGCGCGGCGCTGCCCGCCGACTCCCCGTCCTTCTGGGACCTGACCGTCCTGACGTCCTGGGCGTGGTCGGCCTTGGACGCCAAGGGCCCCAACCACATGCACTCCGCCCAGGGGGCCGGCGGTCCCGGCTACGCCTTCCCTGCGGCCCTCGGCGCGGCGGTGGCGGACCCGACCCGCCCGGTGCTGGCGGTGTCGGGCGCCGGCGGCGCCCTGTACTCGGTCGCCGAACTGGCGACGGCCCGGCAGTACGGCCTGAACGTCACCTGGATCGTCGTGGACGACGGCGGCCCCGGCGCGTCCCTGACGGACCCCTCCGTCCGGGCGGCGGCGACGGAACCGACCCGCCCCGACTATGTGGCCCTGGCCGAGTCGTTCGGGGTCCCCGGTGTCCGCACGACACCGCAGACCCTGGAGGCCGACCTGGCGAAGGCGCTGGCGTCGGCCGGTCCGTCGGTGGTGGTGCTGCCGGCGGTGCTGCGGCTGTTCGCACCGACGCATGCGGGGTGAGGGGTGCTTTCCCGGGGGCGCGGGAGCTGAAGTTCGGCCCATGTCGCCTTCCCGACGCCGTGCAGACCGGGGCAGCACCCCCACCGCCGGGCGAGGGAGGCGACGAGGAAGAGCCCGCGGCCGCCTTCGTCCTCGTCGGTGACCGTCCTCGGCACCGGCTGGGCGTTGTCGCCGTCGGCGACCTCCCCCCGTAGGCGGGAGTCGTACCGAGCGAGGCGTACGCCGATCTCCCCTCCGGCCGGAACCCCGGCGTGCCGGAGCGAGTTCGTGACCAGCTCGGTGAGCAGCAGCTCGGCCCCGTGCCGGCGACTTCGCCGTCGACCTCCCACTCCGTGAGCTGATCGCGCAGCAGGTCTCGGGCCCGCCTCGCGCTGCGAGGGTTCTGCGGCAGCCGCCACCGAACCTCCGCGACGCCGGGACGTGCGGGCTGCTGTGGCATGGCGGGGACTGGCATGAGGACCTCCAGGGCACCTTCGGCAAGGTGGGTTCCACTCATCTCTAGAGATGAGTGAAGCACCCGTCTTCCGAGAATTACCCGCCTCTCTAGAGATGTGAGCGAAATTGCCCGGATGGAGTCGCCGTCCGGCTGTAGAGGCTGAGGATCGATGCCTAGGATGCCTAGAGATGATCAGAGGAGAGGCTTGGATGAGCAGCCGGGGATCGGGGCGTCAGCCCAAGTACCAGCGCATCGCCGCCGACATGCGCGCGGCGATCGAGGCCGGCGAGTACGGCCCCGGTGAGCGGCTCCCCGGCGAGAACGACCTCATGGCGACGTACGGCGTGGCGCGTATGACGGCCCGGCAGGCTCTCGGGGTCCTCCGGGCGGAAGGGATCGTCGAGGCGCGCAAGGGTGCCGGAGTGTTCGTCCGGGACTTCAAGCCGATCCGGCGGCGGGGTGTCGAACGTCTCGCCCATGCCCAGTGGGGTGAGGGCCGGTCCGTCTGGGAGGCCGATGCCGCCGGCCGTGAACTCGTCATCGACGCGGTAGAGGTCGGCGAGGAGGTTGCCACACCTGTCGTTGCGGCGGTCCTGGACCTGGCGGAGGGCCAGAGGGTTTGTGTCCGTCGGCGCCGCTACACCCTCGATGGCAAACCGGTCCTCCTCTCCACGTCGTACCTGTCCGCCGACCTCGTCTCCGGTACGGCGATCACTCAGCCGGACACCGGCCCCGGCGGTGTCTACGCGAGACTGGAGGAGTTGGGCCGCAGGCCGGTCCGCTTCCGGGAGGAGATCCGCTCTCGCATGCCGGGCAGGGACGAGGCCGAACGGCTCGCCCTGCCGCCCGGCGTCCCCGTCGTGCTGATCGCCCGTACCGCTTTCGACGCGGACGGCGCTGCCGTCGAGGTGAACGAGATGGTGCTGGACTCGGCGGCGTACGTGCTGGAGTACGGATTCGAGGCCTGAGTCGATTGCCTGGCGCCTCGGACGGATCCGAGGCGAGACCCTGAGGACGGGCTGGACTCCCCTTCGTCCGTGGGGAGTCCAGCCGGTCTCATGGCGCCTACCAGATCGCCTCGACCCACTCCGGGTGGTCGATGAACGGGTTCCGGTTGTGCTGGTAGGTGTCGTAGATGACCTGGTTGCGGTTCTCCTCGAAGGAGTCCGGCGGGTCCTCGTCGTTCCACTGCTTCAGCACCGACAGGCGGCCGTGGTACGGGACGCTGCCGTTGGTGACGAGGTCGTTGGGCTCCAGGTTCGGCCAGCCGTCGTCACCCTCGTAGCGGACGGCCATGTAGAGGATCATGCGGGCGACGTCACCCTTGACGGCGTCGCGGGGCTCGAAGGAGTTGGAGTCGACGAGGCTGCCGCCGCTGTTGGTGAAGGTGCTGCCGCCGTTGTCGAAGTCCAGGTTGCCGCGGATGGCGTTGACCGTCACGTCCTCGGGGCGGATGTGGTGCAGGTCGGTGCCGGGGCCGGCGGAGGTGCCGAAGTCCCCGTGCGACTGGGCCCAGACGTGCTCCCGGTTCCAGTTGCCGCTGTTGCCGCCGTTCAGCGTCTTGCTGCGCGAGATGCCGGAGTACAGCAGCTTGACGTTGCTGCTGTTGGCCGGGTCCTGGTCGGTGACCTTCAGCGCTTCCCAGAGAGCGGAGTAGGACAGCTTCGTCTGGGGGGTGATGATCGTGTGCAGGGCCGACTTCAGGCTGGTGCCCGTCTTGCCGATCGCGTTCTTGTAGTACGTCGAGTCGTACGCCGTCGTGGTCGCCGCGGCGGGGGTCGCGGTCACCGCGGGCGCGGTGAGACCGATCAGGACGGTGGCGGTGGCCAGTGCCACGGACTTCCATCGGCGTATGCGTGTCGTCGCCAGCATGTGGGGTGTCCGATCTACGCGTGTGGATTGGAGGCGGCACTCGGGAGAGTGACATGCACATGCGGCGAAGGCAATGAATCTGACATGTCTATTCGGTGACGTGAACCGGCAAGTCGGGAGGTGTCTACGCGAGTTGACGCCGGGTCGGGGCACGGGAACGGCCCCCGACCGGTGGGTCGGGGGCCGTCGTGGCGAATGTGACGGGACGTCAGCCGACGTTCGAGGGGTCCAGCCGGTAGATCGTCGACGTCGACTGGCCGCTCGCGGAATCGCCGCTCTGCGCGGACGAACCGGAGGAGGTCTCGGAACCGGAGCCGGATGCGGAGGAGGAGGTCTCGGAGCCGGACGAGGAGGAGTTGTACTCGCTCTCCTCGACCGCCGTCCCGTTCTTCTGCACCCACTCCGTCACCTCGGAGCTGAGGCCGGCGTCGCCGCTCCCGCCGCCCATGCCCTGGCCGCCGACCTGGATGTAGTGCAGCTCGCCGCTCTTCACCAGTTCCTTCAGCCGGGCCAGCGTCATCGCCTTGTCGCTGCCGGTCCAGCCCCACATGGAGATGACCGGTTCCCCGCTGCTGAGGATGAGCTGCGCGGCGCTCTGCGAACCGGACACCGCCAGCAGCCAGGTGGCGCCGTCCTGGTGCTTCTTCAGGTACGAGATGAGCTCGCTGCTCGTCTCGCCGCCCATCCCGCCACCGCCGCCCATGCCTCCGCCGGGACCGCCGCCCGTGTCGCCGCCGGGCTGTGTGCCGCCGGAGGTGCCGTTGCCGGAGGTGCCGTCGTCGGCGGTGCCGTTCCCGGCGGTGCCGTTCGGGGGCGTGCCGCCGCCCGGCATCTCACCGCTGCCGCCCGGCATCTGGCCACCGCCCGGCATCTCGCCGCCGCCGGGGAAGCCGCCCTCGGCCTGGCCGCCGGCCTGACCGTTCTGCCCGTCCTGCTGCGTGCCGCCGCCCGGGAAACCGCCCCGGCCGCCACCGCCACCGCCACCGCCGCCACCGAAGCCGCCGCTGCCCGTCGTGGGACCGGCCGTCGGGTTCGTCCCGCTCATGCCGCCGCCGGAGCCGGACGGCACCGACCAGGCGTACGCCGCCGGACCCGCCACCGCCGCGACGACCGCCGCCGCCACGGAGGCGGCCAGCAGCCGCAGCCGGCCGCCGGGACGGAAGCGGAAGACCAGCAGACCCGCGACGGCGAGCGCCATCACCACGCCGATCGCCGGCCACAGCCAGGTGTTCCAGCCGTCGGCCCGGCGCAGCAGCACGATCGCCCAGACCGCGGTGACGACGAGGGCGAGCGGCAGCACCCACGCCCACCGCTTGTCGGCGCGGAACGCGCGCAGCAGCATCGCGCCGCCGCCCCCGCACAGGGCCGCGATGCCGGGGGCGAGCGCGGTCGTGTAGTACGGGTGCATGGTGCCCTCGGCCATGCTGAAGGTCAGGTAGTGCAGGATCGTCCAGCCGCCCCACAGCAGCAGCGCGGCCCGGGTGAGGTCGGTGCGCGGCGCGCGGCGCCCGCACAGGACGAGGCCGGCCACCAGGGCGATGCCCGCGAAGGGCAGCAGCCAGGAGATCTGGCCGCCGAGCACGTCGTTGAACATCCGGCCGATGCCGGCGGTCCCGGAGAAGCCGCCGCCTCCGCCGCCGCCCCCGCCGTTGCCCTCGCCGCCGAGGACCCGGCCGAGGCCGTTGTAGCCCATGATCAGGTCCCAGGCGCTGCCGTCGGTCGAGCCGCCGATGTAGGGCCGCTCGGAGGCCGGCACCAGGGAGACCGCCGCCGCCCACCAGAAGCTGCTGACCGCGAGCGCCACGCCCGCGAGCAGCAGGTTGACGATCCGCTTCACCAGGCGGGGCTTCGCCGCGTACAGGTACACCGCGAAGACGGCGGGCAGCGGGATCCAGCCCTGGAGCATCTTGGTGTTGAAGGCGAGGCCGAAGCAGGCCGCCGAGCCCAGCAGCGGCAGCACCTTGCCGCCGTGCGCCGCCCGCAGGGCGAGCGCCACGCCGGCCGCCATCAGGAACACCAGCAGCGTGTCGGGGTTGTTGTCCCGGTTGATGGCGACCGTGATCGGGGTGAGCGCGAGGACCAGCGCGGCGACCGTCGCCGCGCCGTGGCCCCAGACCCGCTTCACGGAGTCGTGCAGGATCCAGATCGTCCCGAGGGCCACCAGGATCATCGGCAGCATCATCTGCCAGGTCCCGAAGCCGAACACCCGACAGGACAGGCCCATCACCATCAGGGCGAACGGCGGCTTGTCGACGGTCAGGAAGTTCCCCGCGTCCAGCGAGCCGAAGAACCACGCCTTCCAGCTCTGCGTGCCGCTCAGCACGGCGGCGCTGTAGAAGCTGTTGAGGCCGGAGCCGGAGAGGTTCCAGGAGTAGAGCACCGCCGCCAAGGCCATGATCGCGATCAGCGCGGGCAGCGACCAGCGCGGGGCCCGGTCCGGTGGTGACGCCGCGGGAGCCGTCGACGACGACGGCGCGCCGGTGGCCGCGGCGGGCGCGTCGGGCGCGGCCGGCGCGGCGGGGGGTTCAGCGGAGGACTCGGCGGATCCGGTGGCCCCGGCGGACCCGGCGGACCCGGTCGGGTGGGGAAGGGGATCGGTGGCAGATGTCACCCTCCGCATGCTGGCCGCCGGGTGTGAGTGGCCGCTGTGCCGAAGCTGGCCGTCACCTGTGAAGCGGCACAGGCCTCGGTAACGCCCTCCCCATGCTTCGGCAACCGGTCCAGCCCCGGTCCCCGAATGTGATCCCGGGAACGTGAGTACAACTCTCGCTCACCCGTGTGAGTCAACCTGGCATGACTCACCGGACTCCCGCAGGCAGGAGAGGACTGGTCGCCACAGCGCTCGGCACCGGCATCCTCATATCCGTCCTGGCCGCCGCTCCCGCCGCGGCCGCCACCCCCACCGTCAGCTGCACCTCGGCCAAGGCCGGGCTGGCCGCCAAACTGAAGAAGGACATCACGGCCGCCCTCGCGAACCGCAAGGGCACGGTCGCCGTCGGCCTCTACGACCGCAGCACCAACACGACCTGCACCCTGCGCGCCTCGACCGCCTACGACTCGGCGAGCGTGGTCAAGGTCACCGTCCTCGCCGCGCTGCTGTGGGACGCGCAGAAGCACGGCAGGGCGCTGACCAGCCGTGAGAAGACCCTCGCCACGGCCATGATCACCAAGTCGGACAACGCCTCCACCTCCACCCTGTGGAAGCAGCTCGGCCTGACGAAGATCAAGAACTTCCTCACCGCCGCGAAGATGACGCAGACCAAGCCGGGCGCCAACGGCTACTGGGGCCTGACGCAGATCACCGTCACCGACGAGCAGAAGCTGCTCAAGCTGCTCACCGCCAAGAACACGGTCCTGACCGACGCCTCGCGCGCCTACGTCAACAAGCTGATGGGCCAGGTCGTCTCCGCGCAGCGCTGGGGAACCCCCTACGGGAGGCCCGCCGGGGTCACCTGGCACGTCAAGAACGGCTGGCTGTCGCGGGCCACGCACGGCTGGCGGGTGCACAGCGTCGGCACCTTCAAGGGCGGCGGCCACGACTACCACATCACCGTCCTCACCCACGGCAACAGCACGATGAACTACGGCATCACCACCATCCAGGGCGTCGCCAAGGTCATCCACAAGGACCTGGCGGCCTCCTGAACCCGCCCCGCACACGGGGACCCGTCCCGCACACGGCAACCCGCCCCGCACACGGCGATCATTAACGGCCCGTCCCACCCCCCGTCACCCACCCGTCCTACGGTGACGGCCATGCGCCTGCGAACCGTACTCGCCACCCTCACCGCCGGCCTGGCGGCCGCCACCTGCCTCTCCGCCGCCGGGCCCGCGAACGCCCACTCGTCGGGCACCGGCAGCGCCGGGCCCACGGGTGCCGCCCACGCCTGCTCCCCCGCCGTCACCCTCGACGGCTTCTCCGACGCGCTCGACAAGACGACCTACCAGGGCACCTACGTCGGCAACCTCTCCGCGCTCGCGGTGGACGGGAAGGGCACGCTGGCCGCCCTCTCCGACCGCTCCGCGCTCCTCGGCCTGGACGCGAGGACGCTCGCGCCGGAGTCGGCCGTCGCGCTCGCCGACGAGAGCGGTGCCGCGCTCGACTCCGAGGGCCTGGTCGTCGACCGCGACGGCACGCTGCTGATCACCTCGGAGACCGAGCCGTCCGTACGCCGCTACAGCGCCACGGGGAAGATCCTCGACCGCCTGCCCGTCCCGGACTCCCTCCGGGTCGCCCCGGCCGGCCGCGCCGTCTCCAACGGCACCTTCGAGGGCCTGACCCTGCTGCCCGGCGGCCGCACCCTGCTGGCGTCGATGGAGTACCCGCTCTCCGGCGACGGCACGGACACCGTCCGCTTCCAGACCTGGAAGCGCACCTCCACGGGCTTCCGGCTCGCCGCCCAGTACGCCTACCGCGCCGACGCCGGCCTCGGCGTCCCGGAGGTCCAGGCGATCCCCGACGGCCGCCTCCTCGTCCTGGAGCGCGGCTTCACCTCGGGCGTCGGCAACACCGTCCGCCTGTACCTGGCCGACCCGCGCCGGGCGACCGACACCAGCGGCATCGAGAACGTGACCGGCCAGGACGGCGTGCGCCCGGTCTCCAAGACCCTCCTCGCCGACCTCGTGACCTGCCCGACCCTGGGGGCGACGGCGAAGCAGCCGCAGCCGAACCCGCTCCTCGACAACATCGAGGGCATGGTCGTCACCGGCCGGAGCGGCGGCGCCCTGAAGGTCCTGCTGGTGAGCGACGACAACCAGAACCCGGTGCAGACGACCCGCTTCTACTCCCTGCGGGTACGGGTCTGACCCCACCCCGACCCGACCTCCCCCGGTTCCCGTCCCCCCGAATTGTTGCGGAGGGATGAAATCCGCTTCCGTCCACGTTGGTGCCTTCTGGAAGATCAGGACGAACGGAAGGCACCGGCGTGGCGGCGCAACGGGGATGGGCACGACGACTGGCCGGTTACGCCTGGCGCCATCCGGCGGACGTCGTCCTCGCCCTGGGCTCCTCCCTCGCCGGCATGGCCGTCATGGCCGTGGTGCCGCTGTTCACCAAGGTGATCATCGATGACGTGATCGGCGACCACAGCCGCGCCATGGCCCCCTGGGCCGGTGCCCTGATCGGCGCGGCCCTGGCCGTCTACGCCCTCACCTACGTCCGCCGCTTCTACGGCGGACGGCTCGCCCTCGACGTCCAGCACGACCTGCGCACCGACATGTACGGGACGATCACCCGGCTCGACGGGCGCCGTCAGGACGAGCTGTCCACCGGCCAGGTCGTCGGCCGCGCCACCAGCGACCTCCAGCTCATCCAGGGCCTGCTCTTCATGCTCCCGATGACCATCGGGAACGTCCTGCTCTTCCTGATCTCCCTGGTGATCATGGCGTGGCTGTCCCCGCCGCTCACCCTGGTCGCGCTCGCCGTAGCCCCCGCCCTGTGGTGGATCGCCCGCCGCAGCCGGACCAGACTCCACCCCGCCACCTGGTACGCGCAGGCCCAGGCCGCCGCCGTCGCGGGCGTGGTCGACGGCGCGGTCACCGGGGTCCGGGTGGTGAAGGGGTTCGGGCAGGAGGAGCAGGAGACCGGGAAGCTGCGGGAGGTCGGCCGCCGGCTCTTCGCGGGCCGTCTGCGCACGATCCGGCTGAACGCCCGCTACACCCCGGCCCTCCAGGCCGTGCCCGCCCTCGGCCAGGTCGCGATGCTCGCGCTCGGCGGCTGGCTCGCCGTCCGCGGGCACGTCACGCTCGGCACGTTCGTCGCCTTCTCCACCTACCTCGCCCAGCTCGTCGGCCCGGTCCGCATGCTCGCCATGGTCCTCACCGTCGGCCAGCAGGCCCGCGCCGGCACCGAACGCGTCCTGGAGCTGATCGACACCGAGCCCTCGCTGAGGGACGGCACCAAGGAACTGCCGGCCGACGCCCCCGCGACCGTCGAGTTCGACGACGTCTCCTTCGCCTACGAGGGCGCCTCCGGCCCGGTCCTGGAGGGGCTCACCTTCGAGATCCGCGCCGGCGAGACCCTCGCCCTGGTCGGCGCCTCCGGCTCCGGCAAGTCCACGGTCTCCCTGCTCCTGCCGCGCTTCTACGACGTGGGCAAGGGCGCCGTCCTCGTCGGCGGCCACGACGTCCGCGAGCTCACCCTCGACTCCCTGCGGGCCGCGATCGGCCTCGTGCCCGAGGACTCGTTCCTCTTCTCGGACACCGTCCGCGCCAACATCGCCTACGGCCGCCCCGACGCCACCGACGAGGAGATCGAGGCGGCGGCCCGCGCCGCCCAGGCCGACCGGTTCATCGCCGAGCTGCCCGAGGGCTACGCCACCGAGGTCGGCGAGCAGGGCCTGACCCTCTCCGGCGGCCAGCGCCAGCGCATCGCCCTCGCCCGGGCCCTCCTCACCGACCCGCGCCTGCTCGTCCTCGACGACGCGACCTCGGCGGTCGACGCCCGCGTCGAACACGAGATCCACGAGGCCCTCGCCCGCGTCATGGAGGGCCGCACCACCCTCCTGATCGCCCACCGCCGCTCCACCCTCAACCTCGCCGACCGCATCGCCGTCCTGGACGGCGGCCGGCTCGCCGACCTCGGCACCCACGAGGAGCTCCAGGAGCGGTCGGCGCTCTACCGCCGCCTCCTCACCGACCCCGACGAGCTGGGCGGCGTCTCGCCCGGACACGCCCGGCCCGCCGCGCCCCGCGAGGACACCTCCGTCCGGGACGAGCTGGACGCCGAGTTCGACGCCGAGCGCGGCGTCACCCCCCGCCTGTGGACCGGCGACCGCGCGCCGAAGGACACGGCCCTGTCCGGCACACCGGCCACCCCGGAGCTCCTCGCCCGGGTCGACGCCCTCCCGCCCGCGACCGACACCCCCGACGTCGACGAGCTCCGCGCGGTCACCCCCGAGGACTCCTACGGCCTGCGCCGCCTCCTGCGCGGCTTCGGCCGGCCCCTCCTGGTCAGCCTCGGCCTCGTCGCCGTCGACGCGGGCATGGGCCTGCTGCTGCCGGTGATGATCCGGCACGGCATCGACGACGGCGTCACCCGCGCGGCGACGGCCGCCGTCTGGGCGGCGTCCCTGCTGGCGCTGCTCGCCGTCCTGGTGCAGTGGGCCGCGCAGACCGGCGAGATCCGGATGACCGGCCGCACCGGCGAACGGGTCCTGTACACGCTGCGCCTGAAGATCTTCGCCCAGCTCCAGCGGCTCGGCCTCGACTACTACGAGCGGGAGCTGACCGGCCGGATCATGACGCGGATGACGACGGACGTCGACGCGCTGTCGACGTTCCTCCAGACCGGCCTGGTCACCGCGTTCGTCTCGGTCGTCACCTTCTTCGGCATCATGGCCGCCCTGCTGGTGATCGACCTCCAGCTCGCCCTCGTCGTCTTCGCGACGCTGCCCCCGCTCGTCGTCGCCACGTACTTCTTCCGCCGGGCCAGCGTGAAGGCGTACGAACTCGCCCGGGAACGGGTCTCGGCGGTCAACGCCGACCTCCAGGAGTCGGTGGCCGGGCTGCGGATCGTGCAGGCCTTCCGGCGCGAGCGGGACGGCGGGCGCCGGTTCGCCGAGCGCAGCGACAGCTACCGCAGGGCACGGATCCGGGGCCAGCGGCTGATCTCGGTCTACTTCCCGTTCGTGCAGTTCCTGTCGTCGCTGGCCGCGGCGGGCGTCCTGATCGCGGGCGCGGGCCGGGTCGACGCGGCGACCCTGACGACGGGCGCGCTGGTGGCGTACCTGCTGTACATCGACCTGTTCTTCGCCCCCGTCCAGCAGCTCTCCCAGGTCTTCGACGGCTACCAGCAGGCCACGGTCTCGCTGGGCCGCATCCAGGAGCTGCTGCGGGTGCCGACGTCCACGCGGTCCGCCGACGACCCGCTGGAGGTCACCTCCCTGCGCGGCGAGATCGTCTTCGAGGACGTGCACTTCCGGTACGGCTCCGCCGACGGGCCCGAGGAGGCGCTGACCGGGATCGAGCTGCGGATCCCCGCCGGTCAGACCGTCGCGTTCGTGGGGGAGACCGGCGCGGGCAAGTCGACCCTGGTGAAGCTGGTGGCCCGCTTCTACGACCCCGCCTCCGGGCGGGTGCTGGTCGACGGCCGTGACCTGCGCCGCCTCGACCTCACGTCGTACCGCCACCGCCTGGGCGTCGTCCCGCAGGAGGCGTACCTCTTCCCCGGCACCGTCCGCGACGCCATCGCCTACGGCCGCCCCGACGCCACCGACGCCGAGGTGGAGGCGGCCGCCCGCGCGGTCGGCGCGCACGAGATGATCGCGACGCTGGAGGGCGGCTACCTCCACGAGGTCGCCGAGCGGGGCCGCAACCTCTCGGCGGGGCAGCGCCAGCTGATCGCGCTGGCCCGCGCCGAACTCGTCGACCCCGACGTCCTGCTGCTGGACGAGGCCACGGCCGCCCTGGACCTGGCGACCGAGGCCCAGGTCAACCAGGCCACCGACCGCCTCGCGGGCCGCCGCACGACCCTCGTCGTCGCCCACCGCCTGACCACCGCGGCCCGCGCCGACCGGGTGGTGGTGATGGACCGCGGCCGGATCGCCGAGGACGGCACGCACGAGGAACTGCTGGCCCGGGGCGGCCGGTACGCGCGGCTGTGGCGGACCTTCGTGGGGGAGCCCGTCGGCACGGCGCTCTGACGGCGCCCGGGTCCGCGACCATCCGGCGTACGCCGTGCGTCCGCACGGCTCGGCCGGGCGCGCCTCGGTCGGCTCGGGCTGGCTCCTGTGCTGACGTACTGACGCGCTGACGTACTGAAGCGCTGACGTACTGACGCGCTGACCGGCGCACGCGTCAACCCCCTCTGGTGTGAAGGGTGTTGCTCCGATAGCTTCCGGCGCACATCTGTCTCACAGGGAAGGGTGTACGCGCATGCGCATCGCGCTGAGATGGCTGCTGGCGCTCACCGTGCTCATCGGCACGCTGAGCGGCACGGCCGGGGCGGCCACCGCCGCCGTGCCGGACGCCACGGACATCAAGGACCGGCTGCTCTCCGTACCGGGCATGAGCCTGACCGAGGAGAAGCCGTACCCCGGCTACCGCTACTTCGTCCTGACCTACACCCAGCCGATCGACCACCGGCGCCCCTCCGCGGGCACCTTCCAGCAGCGGATCACCGTGCTGCACAAGGACGTCAGCCGCCCGACGGTCTTCTACACCGGCGGCTACCACGTCTCCACCACGCCCAGCCGCCGCGAGCCCACCCAGATCGTGGACGGCAACCAGGTCTCCATGGAGTACCGCTTCTTCACCCCCTCCCGCCCCGACCCCGCCGACTGGTCCAAGCTGGACATCTGGCAGGCCGCGAGCGACCAGCACCGCGTCTTCCGGGCGCTGAAGAGCGTCTACCCCGAGAACTGGATCTCCACGGGCGGCTCCAAGGGCGGCATGACCGCCACCTACTACGAGCGCTTCTACCCCGACGACATGGACGGCGTCGTCGCGTACGTCGCCCCCAACGACGTCGTCGACACCGAGGACTCGGCCTACGACCGCTTCTTCGCCGGCGTCGGCACCGAGGAGTGCCGCGACCGCCTCGAGGCCGTGCAGCGCGAGGCACTCGTGCGCCGCGAACCCCTGGAGCGCAGGTACGCCGCGTACGCCGCGGCCGAGGGCTTCACCTTCGCAACCGTCGGCAGCCTCGACCGCGCCTACGAGGCCGTCGTCCTCGACTACGTCTGGGGCTTCTGGCAGTACAGCCTGCTGTCGGACTGCGACACGATCCCGGCGGACGCCGGGCGCGCGACCGACGACGAGATCTGGACCTCGATCGACACGATCTCCGGGTTCTCCTTCTACACCGACCAGGGCCTGTCGCCGTACACGCCGTACTACTACCAGGCGGGCACCCAACTCGGCGCCCCCACCATCCACTTCCCGCACATCGAGAAGGAGTACATCCGCTACGGCTACCAGCCCCCGCGCGCCTTCGTCCCCCGCGACATCCCGATGAGCTTCCAGCCGCGGGCGATGCGCGACGTCGACACCTGGGTGCGGCACAACGCCCGCCACATGCTCTTCGTCTACGGCCAGAACGACCCGTGGGGCGCCGAGCCGTTCCGTCTCGGCAAGGGCGCCGAGGACTCGTACGTCCTCACGGCGCCCGGCATGAACCACGGCGCGAACGTCGCCGGCCTCGTCCCCGAGGAGAAGGCCCTCGCCACCGCCCGCATCCTGGAGTGGGCCGGCGTCTCGCCCTCCGCCGTCGAACGGGCCCAGCCGCTGGCGGCGTTCGACGCGAAGCTGGACGCGCGGGACGTGGAACGCGAGCCCGCGCTGCGGCCGTGACCTCCCGCTGACCACGACCGCTGACCACGACCGCTGACCGCGACCACTGCCCACGACGACTGCCCACGACGGCCGGCCGGCTCGCATGCCGGTCGGCCGTCGTGTCATCGGCCGACGGTGTGTATAGTCCCGGCCCATGGAATCCGGTGTCGAGCTCGTGAAGCGCGCGCACGTCGACCTGCTCAGGGTCGCCACCGCGCTGTGTAGCTGACCCGCGCGCCCTCCCACCGGCGCCTTTCCCTTCCTCCTCCTTCTCCTCCCTCCTGTGCTGAGCCGCGCCCGGGACGTCCTCCCGTCGGCGTGATGCAACGTTGCACCTTCTCCCGCTGGAGAGCTCCATGACCGTGCGTACGCACTGGTTCCTGCCCACCACCGGCGACGACCGCACCGTCGTCGGCGTGACCGCCCGCGACTCCCTCCAGTCCCGCTCCACGGCCCGCCCGCCCACACTCGACTACCTCGCCCAGGTCGCGCGGGCCGCCGAGTCCGCCGGGTTCGAGGCCGTCCTGACCCCGACCGGCAGCGACTGCGAGGACTCCTGGCTCACCACCGCCGCCCTCGTCCCCCAGACCACCCGTCTGAAGTTCCTGGTCGCCTTCCGCCCCGGCGTCATCGCCCCGCCGCTCGCCGCCCAGATGGCCGCCACCTACCAACGCCTGTCCGGCGGACGCCTGTTGTTGAACATCGTCACCGGCTCCGACGCCGACGAGCAGCGCGCCTACGGCGACTTCCTCGGCCACGACGAGCGCTACGCCCGCACCGACGAGTTCCTCCACCTGCTGCGCACCGCGTGGACGGGCGAGCCGTACGACTTCGAGGGCGCCCACTACCGGGTCGCGGGCGGACGTCTGCGCCGGCCGCCGCTGACCCGCCCGCCCGTCTTCTTCGGCGGGTCGTCGGACGCCGCGCTGCCCGTCGCCGCCCGCCACGCGGACACGTACCTCACCTGGGGCGAACCCCCGGCGGCGGTCGCGAGGAAGATCGCCCGGGTGCGTGAACTCGCCGCCGCCCAGGGCCGGGAGCTGTCGTACGGGATCCGGCTGCACGTCATCAGCCGGGACACCGCCAAGGAGGCGTGGGCGGAGGCCGACCGCATCCTGGAGACCCTCGACCCGGCGGCGATCAGCGCCGCGCACGAGCGGTTCGCCGCCTCCGAGTCGGCCGGGCAGCGCGCGATGGCCGCGCTCAGCGGCGGCCGCACCGACCGCCTGGAGATCCACCCCAACCTGTGGGCCGGCTTCGGCCTGGTCCGCCCCGGCGCCGGCACCGCCCTGGTCGGCAGCCACGAGCAGGTCGCCGAGCGCATCGAGGAGTACGCCTCCCTCGGCATCGAGCACTTCATCCTCTCCGGCCAGCCGCACCTGGAGGAGGCGATCCGCTTCGGCGAGTGCGTCCGCCCGCTGCTCAGCCGTCACCTCGTCGCCGCCTGATCCCCGTTCACCCCGACGCAAGGACCCCGCCATGCCCTCGTACCTCGACAGAAGAGCCGCCCTCCGCCTGTTCGGCGCCGCCGGACTCGGCCTCGCCGCCGCCGCGTGCGCCGGACCGGGCTCGGGCTCCGGATCCACGGCCTCCAGCGCCTCCCCCTCCGCCCTCGCCACCTCCGGCACCCCGAAGGGCACCGTCTCCTTCGCCCACTGGCGGGCCGAGGACAAGGCGGTCCTCGCCGGCCTGATCGAGGCGTTCGTGAAGAAGTACCCGGACGCGGGCGTCGAGCAGGACATCTCCCCGTCCGCCGACTACCAGTCCACCGCCCTGCGCCGCATCCAGGGATCGAAGACCGGAGACCTGTTCACCGCGTTCCGGGGCGCCCAGTTCGAACAGATGGTCAAGGCGGGCGTGTACGCCCCGCTGACCGGCACCGGTGTCCTCGCCCGCTACCAGGCGAGCCTGATCGGACCGGGCGCCGCCCAGGGCGTCCAGTACGGGCTGCCCTACCAGCTCGTCTTCAACATGCCGCTCGCCAACACCGACGCCCTCGACAAGGCCGGCCACGGCAGCGCCCCGAAGGACTGGGACGGCTTCCTCCAGCTCCTGGACGACCTGAAGGCCAAGGGCTACACCCCGCTCGCCTGGCCGGGCGGCGACTCGGCCAACGCGGGCCAGCTGCTCAACACCATGGTCATGAACAACGCGCCCTCCGACGACGCCTTCGCGAAGATCGAGTCGGGCGCGTACAAGGTCACCGACGACTGGTTCGTCAAGACGCTGGAGCAGTACGCCGAGCTGACCCCGTACCTCCAGGCCCGCGCCACCGGCTCCACCACCGACGCCGTCGCCCAGCTCTTCGCCCAGGGCAGGGCGGGTCTGCTGGCCACCGGCTCCTTCCAGATGGCCGGGGTGCGCGCGCTCGGCGCGACGTTCCCCTTCGACCTCGTCGCCCCGATCACCACCACGGCCGCGCAGGCGAAGTACGAGGGCGTCTTCAACACCACCTTCGTCCTCGGGGTGAACAGCGCGTCCACGGTGCAGCCGGCCGCCTACGCCTTCCTGGAGTTCCTCAGCGACCCGGCCAACGCCGGCACCTACGCCAACGGCACCGGCCAGCACGTCACCGTCCAGGGCGTCGAGTACACCAACACCGACCTCAAGGCCGTCGCGCCCTGGCTGACCCGGAAGACCCTGCTCGCCCCGCGCTTCCAGTTCCTGAACCTCGACATCCGCACGGCGGTCGAGAACACGACCGTCGCGGTCGTCGGCGGCAAGAAGCCGGCCCAGGCGGCCGAGGAGGCCCAGCGTGTCATCGACCAGAAGCGGTCGTAGCCGGCGCGCGGCGCGGGCACTGTGGTTCTTCCCGGTGCCCGCGCTCGCCCTCTACCTGTTCTTCTTCGCCTACCCCACCGTCCAGGCGGTGCAGTACGCGCTGACGGACTGGGACGGCTACAGCGCCGGCTACCACGACGTGGGCCTGCGCAACTTCACCGAACTCGCCACCGGCGACGACGTGTTCCGCAACGCGGCCGAGAACAACCTCAAGCTGACGGTCACCGTCGTCCTCGCCCAGACGGCCCTGGCGCTGCTCCTGGCCCTGTACCTGGTCCGCACGACGAAGGCGTCGACCCTGCTGAGGGCGCTGTTCTTCCTGCCCACCGTGCTGTCCTCGGTGGCGGTGGCCTTCGTGTGGCGGTTCGTGTACGACCCGGACGGCGGGCTGCTCAACTCGGCGCTCAGAGCGGTCGGGCTGGACTCCTGGCAGTCCGTGTACCTGGGCGACCCGGACACCGCCGTGTTCTGGCTGGCGCTCACCCAGGTCTGGTTCCACGCGGGCCAGATGATGGTCGTCTTCGTCGCCGGGCTCCAGGCGATCCCGCGGGAGCTGTACGAGGCGGCCGAGCTGGACGGGGCCGGCCGCTGGGCCCGCTTCCGGTACGTGACCTGGCCGTTGGTGGCGCCCGCCACGGGCATCGTCGTCGCCTACACCACCGTGCAGTCCTTCAAGGCCTTCGACCTGGTGCTGGGCCTGGGCGGCAACCCTCCCGGACCCGCCCTCGACCTGCTCTCCACCCGGGTCTACACGACCTTCTCCAACAACCAGTTCGGCTACGCGGCCGCCCAGTCCCTGGTGTTCATGGCGCTGATCGCGTTGCTCACCTGGGTGCAGCGGCGGACGCTGCGGAGGGCCACATGACCAAGACCCTGCGGATCGCCGTCCTCACCCTGGGCGCCGGCGCCGTCGTCCTCCCGCTGCTGGTCGTGCTGTTCGGCACCTTCAAGACCCTGCCGCAGCTCTTCGACTCCCCGCTGTCGCCGCCGTCCTCGCCGACCCTCGACAACTACCGCCGCGCGGTCGACGAGGGCGGCCTCGGACCGGCCTTCGTCAACAGCCTGGCCGTCACGGCGGGCGCGGTCGCGCTGACCCTCGCCGTGGCGAGCCCGGCCGCGTTCTTCTGCGCGCGGGTGCCGGGCCGCGCCGGCTGGATCGTCTTCGGTGTGCTGGTGGCGGGCCTGGCCGTCCCGGCGCAGGCGGCGATCGTCCCGCAGTACGTCCTCTTCGACCGCCTCGGCCTCACCGACAGCCTGCTCGGCCTGGTCCTGGTGGACACGACGATGACCCTGCCGACGGCCGTGTTCATCCTGGGCGGCTTCCTGCGCTCGATCCCCCAGGAGCTGTACGAGGCGGCCGAACTGGACGGCGCGGGCCCCTTGAGGGCCTTCCGCTCGATCGCCCTGCCCCTCACCCGCCCCGCCCTCGCCACCACCGCCATCTTCCTGTTCGTCATGGACTGGAACGACCTGCTCTACCCGCTGCTGTTCGTCCGCTCCGCGGAGCACCGCACGCTCCCGCTGGCCCTGCTGGACTTCCAGGGCGAGTTCCTCACCCAGTACCCGCTGCTGTTCGCCGGCGTCGTCATCGCCTCGGCCCCGGTGGTCGTGGTGTACGTCCTGCTCCAACGCCACTTCGTGTCGGGGCTGACGGCGGGGGCGGTACGGGGCTAGACCGTACGCGCGGTTCTAGGAGCTGTCCCGTACGACCAGCCGGTGCCCGGCCGGCAGCACCGGCGGCGCCGCCCGGCCCCCGATCCGGTCCAGCAGCGCGGACACCGCCAGCCGGGCCAGCTCCGGCTTGTCCGGGGCGACGGTGGTGAGCGGGGGAGCGGTGTAGCGGGCCTCCTCGACATCGTCGAACCCGACGACCGCGAGGTCGTCCGGCACGGTCAGTCCCCGTTCCCGCGCGGCGTGCAGGACGCCCTGGGCGAGGGCGTCGGCGAAGCAGAACACCGCGTCGGGCGGCTCGGGCAGGTCGAGCAGGAGGCGGGTCGCGGCGGCGCCGTCGGCCCGGTGGTAGGCGGCGACGGGCGGCGCGAGTTCCTCGTCGTAGCGCAGGCCGGCCTGCTCCAAAGCCTGCCGGTAGCCGGCCATGCGGGTCGCCGAGGTCGCCGCGTGCGGCACGGTCTGGCGGCCGATCACCGCGATCCGGCGGCGCCCGCGGGCCAGCAGGTGGACCGTCGCCGCCCGGGCCGCGCCGGTGTTGTCGATGGTGACGTGCGGGCAGGGCAGGTCGTGCACCCGTTCGCCGAGCAGCACGACCGGCGCGGTCGTTCCGGCCCGGGCGGCGGCCCGGTCGTCCAGCGCGAGCGGGCTGAGGATCACCCCGTCCACCAGCGGATCGGTCCGGCCGAGCGCGATCTCCAGCTCGACCTCCGGATCGCCCCCGGTGGCCTCCACCAGCAGTATGCAGCCGTGCTCGGCCGCCTCCCGCAGCAGATGCCCGGCGAGCTCGGCGAAGTACGGCATGGTCAGCTCGGGCACGGCGAGCAGCAGCACCCCGCTGCGGCCGGTGCGCAGCCGCCGAGCGGCGGTGTTGGGCCGGTAGCCCAGCTCCTCGACCGCCCGCAGCACCCGCACCTGCGTGGCCTCGGAGAAACGCCCGGTGCCGCGGACCACGTTGGAGACGGTCCGCATGGACACCCCGGCGCGCTGCGCCACCTCCCTGAGCCCGATCCCCGCACGCATCGGCCCACCTTACGGCCGCGCCCGCGCTCACCGCCCCCGTCTCGGGCCCGGACGACATCAGGCGTTCACACGACGGGTGTCCGCCGGGGGGCAGGGAGCGCGGCGGACACCGTCCGGGGCCGGGTACGGCCGGTGTGCCGCCCGTGTCAGGCGTGGGCCGGGTACGGCCGGTGTGCCGCCCGGTGTCAGGCGTGGGGCGGGTACGTCAGGCCGTGGCCGATCGGATACAGCACCCGCGCCGGATCGTCCGCCCGCCGCACCGGCACCGGCAGCGCCCCGCACGGCCGCACGGCTCCCGCGATCACCCGGGCGGCGGCCCGCAGTTCGACGTCGGTCCACGAGTAGGCGGCCAGCCAGGCCCGTACGGAGGGCAGGTGGGCCACGTCGTACGGGTTGCGGAGCGCCACGGCCACCACCGGCCGCCCGGTCGCCAGCAGCCGCTCCACCAGCGTCCGCTGCGGGCTCGTCGCGGTGACGTCGTACGTCCCCACCACCACCGCGTCCGCGCCGCCCGCCGCCGACACGGCCCGTTCGACGGCCGCGTCGGACGGGGCCGTGCCCGTGGACAGGGCGGTCGCCGTGAAGCCGAGGCCGGTGAGGGCGGCGGCGAGGACGGCGGTGGGCGGGCCCGTGGTGCCCGAGGGGGAGGCCGGATCGGCGCCGGTGACCAGGATCCGGGGGTGGGTCCCCGGGGAGAGGGGCAGCAGCGGGCCGTCGTTGACGAGCAGGGTCGTCGTCCGCTCGGCGATGCGGTCGGCCGCCGCGAGGTGGGCGGGCGCGCCGACGGTGCGCGCGACGACGTCCGGGTCGGTGTACGGGTCGGTGAGCAGGCCGAGCCTGTCCTTCAGGCGCAGGATCCGCAGGACCGACTCCTCCAGCCGCTCCTCGGTCAGCTCCCCCTCCCGTACGGCCCTCAGGACGGCGTTCCAGGCGACGTCCAGGTCGGGCGGGTTGAGGAGCTGGTCGACGCCCGCCTTCAGCGCGAGCACGGGCACCCGGTCGTCGCCGTACTTCGTGCGGACGCCCGCCATGTCGAGCGCGTCGGTGACCACGACCCCGTCGAAGCCGAGCCGCTCACGGAGCAGGCCGGTGACGACCGCGGGGGAGAGGGTGGCCGGGTCGCCCGAGTCGTCGAGGGCCGGGTGCAGGATGTGCGCGGTCATGACCGCGTCCACGCCGGCCGCGATCGCCGCCCGGAACGGCACCGCGTCCAGCTCCTCCCACATCTGGCGGGAGTGGGTGATGACGGGGAAGCCGTGGTGACTGTCGACGGCGGTGTCGCCGTGCCCGGGGAAGTGCTTGGCGGTCGCCGCGACCCCGGCCGACCGGTAGCCGTCGATCTCCGCCGCCGTCAGCGCGGCCACCGCCTGCGGATCGGCGCCGAAGGAGCGGACGCCGATGACCGGGTTGGCCGGGTCGACGTTCACGTCGGCGACGGGGGAGTAGTTCTGGTGGACGCCCATGGCCCGCAGCTCACGTCCCGCGAGGCGGCCGAGGGCACGGGCGTCGGCGCCCGCACCGGCGTCCGTCCGTGCGGTGTCGGCGTCCGTCCGTGCCGGACCGGCGTCCGTCCGTGCCGGACCGGCGTCCGTCCGTGCCGGACCGGCGTCCGTCCGTGCCGCACCGGCGTCCGTCCGTGCCGCACCGGCGTCCGTCCGTGCCGTGTCGGCGTCCGCCCGGGGGAGCGCCTCGCGTCCCCGCTCACCCGCTCCGATCGCCATCGCGCCCGGGAAGAGAGTGGCGGGCCTGCCGATGCGGCACACGATCCCGTGCTCCTGGTCGGTGGAGACCAGCACCGGCAGCCCGCGCGGCTGCTCCAGCGCGGCCCGCTGGATGCCGTCGGAGAGGGCGGCGATCTGCCGGGGGTCGCGGGTGTTGTGCGCCCAGGTGAAGTAGATGATCCCGCCGACGCGGTAACGGGCGACCAGCTCGGCCGCCGTCCGGACGCCCAGCTCCCTGAGGTTGGCGTCGGCGTCGGCCTGGTCGGGGGCGGTCGCCGAGTGGCCGTGCACGCGGCTGACGAAGACCTGGCCGACCTTCTCCTCCAGGGTCATCCGGGAGACCAGGGCGCGCAGGCGGCGGTCGTCCGCGTGGGCGGTCCCGCTCGCGGTGAGGGCCGCGGTGAGACCGGCGGTGGCGGCGAGGACGGTACGTCTGGAGGGCATGCGTCTGGAGGGCATGGGCGCTCCTTCCGGAAACGGTTCCGGTGGCGCACGGTACCCGCCCGAGGGGCCGCCATCGGCGCATTGGAGGGGGGCGCGCCGATGGCGGCGTGCTGCCGGCCGCGGTACGGCGGAGAGGGTGGTCAGCGATCGCAGCCAGCAGCGAGGGCCGACACCGCACCGAGGTGACTCTCCGACAGCTTGCGGGTTGGACGAGCGGGGGGCGGCCGGGGTTCCCGTTCGCACCGGGATCCCGGGAAGTCGGGGCGGGAGCGACGGGGAGGGACGGACGGGGCCGGTGGGGTGGCCTCCCGGACCGCGCCGGCGGCTTCGGGCCCACCGCCCGTGCGCTCTCACTGCCCGTGCGCCGACACCTCCGGCCACCGCTCCCGGAGCACCCGGACCGTCTCCGCGATCGCCGGCCGCCGTGCCGCGCCGGCGCGCCACAGCGCGTACAGCCGCCGTACGGGCATCGGGTCGAGCGGCACCCCGACGGCGCCGGGCGGCAGCGGGCCGCGTCCGAGCCGGGGGACGAGGGCGACGCCGAGGCCGGCGGCGACCAGGGCGACCAGGGTCGGGTTCTCCTCGGCCTGGTGGACCAGGTCCGGTTCGTGCCCGGCCGCGCGCAGGGTGCGCACCAGCCAGTCGTGGCAGACCCGGCCCGGCGGCTGGCAGATCCACCGCTCGCCGCCCAGCTCCTCCCGCCGTACGGCCGTCCGTCCGGCGAAGGGATGGTCCTCGGGGACGATCAGGTCGCACAGGTCGTCCCCGATCACGGCCTGCTCGACGCCCGCCGGGGCGGGCAGCGGCGCGATGTCCCAGTCGTGCGCCACGGCCAGGTCCACGACGCCCTTGGCGACGAGGTGCACCGACAGGTGCGGGACGGGTGGCGGTGGAGCAGCCAGCCCCACCGCCACCCGGCCTCGACGGTGGCCCCCTTCTCCCTCCTCGTCCCCGTCTTCGGCATGTCCTCGGCCGCCCTGTTCCTCGACGAGCCGGTGACCGGCCTGCGCTGGTGCGCGGCGACGCTGCTGGTGGGCGGCGTGGCACTGACGTCACTGGCACCGGCCGGGCGGGGCCGTGGCCCCGGAGGGGCGGAGGGAGCCGGGGGCGACGGGCCGGTCGGGGCCGACGGGGCCGACGGGGCGGGGGGCGACGGGCCGGTCGGGGCCGACGGGGCCGACGGGGCAGGGGGGGCAGGGGGTGAGGGGCCGGTCGGGGCCGACGGGGCCGGGGGTGAGGGGCCGGTCGGGGCCGACGGGACCGGGGCGCCGGTGGCGAGTGCCGCGGAAGTGGGGCGGCGGTGACGCGGCGGTGGTGACGGCCGCTCCCCACCCGGCCGGGCGGGGCGCCGGACACGTCGTCCACCCCGTGGACGCGCCCGCAGGGCGTGGCGCGGGCGCGGGATCATGGCGGGCATGGCCCTCGTCGACATTCCCGGTTCCAAGTCCATCACCGCCCGTGCCCTGTTCCTCGCGGCGGCGGCCGACGGTGTCACCACCCTCCAGCGGCCCCTGCGCTCCGACGACACGGAGGGCTTCGCCGAGGGCCTGACCCGGCTCGGCTACCGCGTGGGACGCGCCCCGGACGCCTGGCGGGTCGACGGCCGCCCCGAGGGCCCGGCGGTCGCGGAGGCCGACGTCTACTGCCGTGACGGCGCCACCACCGCCCGTTTCCTGCCCACCCTCGCCGCCGCCGGCCACGGCACCTACCGCTTCGACGCCTCCCCCCAGATGCGCCGCAGGCCCCTGCTGCCGCTCACCCGCGCCCTGCGCGACCTGGGGGTCGACCTGCGGCACGAGGAGGCGGAGGGCCACCACCCGCTGACCGTCGCGGCGGCCGGCGTGGAGGGCGGGGACGTCGTCCTGGACGCCGGCCAGTCCTCCCAGTACCTGACCGCCCTGCTCCTGCTCGGCCCGCTGACCCGCACCGGCCTGCGCATCAGGGTCACCGACCTGGTGTCGGCGCCGTACGTCGAGATCACGATCGCGATGATGCGGGCGTTCGGGGTGGAGGTCGCCCGCGAGGGGGACGTCTTCGTCGTACCGCCGGGCGGCTACCGCGCGACGACGTACGCCATCGAGCCGGACGCCTCGACGGCGAGCTACTTCTTCGCGGCGGCCGCCATGACGCCGGGCGGCGAGGTCACCGTGCCCGGTCTCGGCAAGGGGGCCCTCCAGGGCGACCTCGGCTTCGTGGACGTCCTGCGGCGGATGGGCGCGCAGGTCACCGTCGGGGCCGACCGCACGACGGTGAAGGGCACCGGCGGGCTGAACGGCCTCACCGTCGCCATGCGGGACATCTCCGACACCATGCCGACCCTGGCCGCGATCGCCCCCTTCGCGTCCGGTCCCGTCCGGATCGAAGACGTGGCCAACACGCGCGTGAAGGAGTGCGACCGCCTGGACGCCTGCGCCGAGAACCTCCGGCGGCTGGGCGTGGCCGTGACCACGGGCCCCGACTGGATCGAGATCCAGCCCGGTCCGGTCGCGCCCGGCACGGAGATCACGTCCTACGGCGACCACCGCATCGTGATGTCCTTCGCGGTCACCGGCCTGCGCGCGCCCGGTATCTCGTTCGACGACCCGGGGTGCGTCCGCAAGACGTTCCCCGGTTTCCACGAGGCGTTCGCACAGGTGCGCAAGGACATCGCCGGGTGAGTTCCCCGTGGGAGGGGCCGGTCCTCGCGGGCACGCCGGTGCGTTCCGGTCACGGTCGGCCTACCGGCGGCTCCTCCCGTTCGCCCCGCGCCGCACCCCCGTCCGCCGTGTCCCGCGGCTGCCGAACGCCCCCGTGCGGAGACCGGCTGGACCTCGGCCGCGGGTCCTGGGAATCATGCAGCCCATGACCGAGACCGCGCGCTCGTACCTCATCCTCCACGGCTGGCAGAACCACCGCCCCCGGGACCACTGGCAGCACTGGCTCGCCGACCGGCTGACCGAACACGGCCACGCCGTCACCTATCCGCAACTGCCCGACGCGGACGACCCCGTCCTGGAGGTCTGGCTGGACAGCCTGGCCCGGCACCTCGGCGGACTCGATCCCCGGGGCGAACGGGTCGTGATCGCCCACAGCCTCTCGGCCGTGCTCTGGCTGCACGCCGTGGCCCGCGGCCTGCCGGGAACCGGCGCCGTCGACCGCGTCCTGCTGGTGGCGCCCCCGTCCGCCTCCGTCCTCGCCCGCCACCCGGAGGTCGCCGGGTTCGCCCTCCCCCCGCTCGACACCCTCACCCTCCCCACCCCGGCCCGCCTGGTCGCCGGCGACGACGACCCGTACTGCCCGGAGGGCGCCCAGTCCGCCTACGGCGACCTCCTCGCCCTGACCGCGGAACCGCTGCCCGGCGCCGCCCACCTCGACCTGGACGCCGGGTACGGCTCCTGGCCGGCGGTGCTGGAGTGGTGCCTGGACGAGGACACGAAGTTCAGGACGCGCACGGCGGAGGCGTGACGGAGACGTGGGCGAGCCCCCTGAACCCAGGACCTGGCTAGGCTCCCGACGTCTCCTCCGGCCCCGGTCCCCCGGGCGCCGGAGCACGCCCCCGCGCCCCCCGCCGGTTCCGCAGCTGCGGTGTCGTCGCCGCCACCCACGCCACCGCCAGCAGGCACAGCAGTCCGCCCGTCACCAGGGCGGTCGCGCCCGAGGTCCGGCCGGCCACGACGCCGGCGCGCAGGTTGCCCAGGTGCGGTCCCGCCTGGCCGACGATCGTCTCGGCCGCCGTCACCCGGCCCAGCAGCGCGTCCGGGGTGCGGGTCTGGACGATCGTCGTCCGGGACAGGACGGCCACCGCGTCCGCCGCACCGGCCAGGACCAGCGTCCCGAGGCCCGCCCACGCGTTCGTCGTCACACCGAACAGGGCGAGGGCCGCCCCCCACGTGCCGGAGGCGCACAGCATCACCGGCCCCGGGCGGGCGAGCCGGGTGACCGGCCCGGAGAACGCGGTCGCGGCCACCCCGCCCACCGCGAGCGCCGACAGGAACAGGCCCAGGGTGTGCGGGTCACCGCCGAAGCGTTCGGCGTTCACCAGGGGGAAGAGGCCGGCGGGCATCGCCAGCACGGTCGCGGCCAGGTCCGTGAGCAGCGCGCCCCGCACCACCCGGTGCCCGGTCAGGAACCGCAGGCCGTCCAGGACGCCGTGCAGTCCGGACCGGGACAGCTCGCCCTCGGGCGGCAGCGCGGGCAGCCCGAAGGCGCCGTAGAAGGCCAGGCCGAAGCTCAGGGCGTCCAGCAGGTAGCAGACGCCGATGCCCCACCAGCCGAGCACCACGCCGGCGACGGCCGGGCCGAGCAGCATCATCGCCTGGCCGGTGACCTGGTTCAGGGCCAGACCGGCGGCCACCTGGTCCTCGGGCAGCAGCCGCGGCACGAAGACCCCCGCCGCCGGCGCGCCGATCGCCCCGAACGACGACTGCACCGCGACCAGCCCCAGCACGCCGGCCAACGGAACGTGCCCGGTGAAGCCCTGCACCGCCAGCAGCAGCGAGCACACCGCCTGCCCGACGGTGGCCAGCAGGTAGACGCGGCGCCGGTCGGCCCGGTCGGCCCACGCCCCGGCGAACAGCCCGAAGCCGACCATCGGCACCGCCTGCGCCAGCCCGACGGCACCGCTCCAGACCGCGCTGTGGGTCGTCTCCCACACCTGGTACATGACGGTGACCATGGTCATGAAGCCGCCGAGCGTGGACACCGTGCGCCCGATCAGCAGCCGCCGGAAGACGGGGGAGGTACGGATCGGGCGGACGTCGAGGAGAGTCCGGCCGAGACTCATGACGCCGAGGACACGGCGGGTTGCGCGGCGGGTTGTCTCACGGCGCGGACGCTAACCCGCGATCGGGCCGGTCCGCCAGCCGATTACGGGCCCGCCGGCCCACCACGGCCGGCTCGTCCGCCGCTCATCGCCGTCCTCCGCCGGTCACGGCCGCCCTGCCGCCGGTCACGGCCGTCCTGCGCCGATCACGGCCGCCCTGCCGCCGGTCACGGCCGTCCTGCGCCGATCACGGCCGCCCTACCGCCGGTCACGGCCGCCCCGCGCTCACGCCGACTCGTTCAGCAGCCGCCCGAGGTGTTCGCGCCCGGCGTCCAGCAGCCCCTCCAACGGCTCGGCGGTCTCGTACCACCGCTTCTCGTACTCCCAGCACAGCCACCCGTCCCACCCGTGCCGCGTGAGGACCTCCACGCACTCGGCGAGCGGCAGCACCCCCGCGCCCAGTGCCAGCGGGGTGGTGTCCTCGGTCGAGGCGATGTCCTTGACCTGCACGTATCCGAGGTACGGCGCGAGTGCCGCGTACGTGTCGAGCGGCTGCTCGCCGCCGAGCCAGGTGTGCATCACGTCCCACAGCGCACCGGCCTGCCGATGCCCGACGAGACCGAGGACGCGCGTCGCGGCGGCACCGGTGCGATGGGAGTCGTGGGTCTCCAGCAGGATGCGGACGCCGAGGTCGGCGGCGTACTCGGCGGCGGTCCCGAGGCGCCGGGCGGCGACGGCGTCCGCCTCGGCGGGGGACTGCTCCGCGCCGGCACCCGGGAAGACGCGGACGAAGGGCGCGCCGAGGTCGTGGGCGAGGCCGACGAGCTCGCGCACCTCCTCGATCACGGGCCCGTCCTCACCGGGCGCGGCCACGCGCGCGTACCCGGCCAGTCCCAGGACCTCCACGCCGGCCGCCCGGAACAGGGCGGCGGCTTCGGCCCGTTGCGCCGGGGACAGGCCGGCGTGCACCGGCTCCTCCGGGTGGGCGCGCAGTTCGACGCCGTGGTAGCCGTGCGCGGACGCGAGCCGCAGCACGTCGGGGAGCGGCAGACCGGGAACACCGAGGGTGGAGAACGCGAGCTTCATACCCGGGGACCCTACTCGCCGCCGCCGGGCACCACGGGTATCCCCAGGAGCACGAGCACCGACTCGTCGATCAGATCGTCGATCAGATCGTCGATCAGATCAGCCCTCGCCCGGCACCCCGTCCGCACGGGACGGGACCGGGACCGCCCGCCACCGCCCGAGGCGCCCGGGCCCGATCCCCCGCCTCCGAGGCTCCGAGTTCCCGCCCCCCGAGCCTCTGATCTCCCGCCCCCCGAGCCCCCGAGTTCCTGATCTCCCGCTCCCGGAGCCCCGAGCCCTTGATCTCCCGCCCCCCGAGCCCCCGAGTTCCTGATCTCCCGCCCCCGGAGCCCCGAGCCCCTGATCTCCCGCCCCCGAACCCCCGAACCCCCGACCCCCGAACCCCCGAACCCCCAAGCCCCCTACTCCCGAGGCCCCCCGGAAGACCCCCGCACCATCAACTCCCCCCGGACCGTGGCGATCCCCCCGGGCGGCGGTTCCTCCCGCCCCATGGCGATGCGCCCGGCCCGTGCCCCCGCCTCCGCCAGCGGCAGCCGCACCGTCGTGAGGGCGGGCACCACGTCGATGCTGAAGGGGAGGTCGTCGAAGCCGGCCACGGAGACGTCCTCCGGGATGCGCAGCCCCGACTCCCGCAGCGCCGCGCAGGCGCCCAGCGCGACGGAGTCGTTCGCCGCGACGACCGCCGTCAGGGACGGGTCCCGGCGCAGCAGTTCCAGGGTCGCCTCGTAGCCGGCCCGCCGGTCGTAGCGGCCGTGGACGGTCCAGCGCGGGTCCTCCTCGATGCCGGCGGCCGCCAGCGCCGCGCGGTGGCCCTCCAGCCGGTGCCGGGTGGTGGTCCGCTCCTCGGGGCCGGCGATGTAGCCGAGCCGGCGGTGCCCGAGCCCGAGGAGATGCTCGGTCAGCTCCCGTCCGCCGCCCCGGTTGTCGAAGGTCAGCGCGATCGCACCGGTGTCGGGCGCGGGCGGGCGCCCGCACAGCACCACCCGCGTGCCCGCCTCCTCCAGCCTGCGCAGCTTCGCCGCCACCGCCGACACGTGCGGCTCGTCCTCCACGGCGCCGCCGGTGAGCACCACGGCCGCGGCCCGCTGCCGCTGCAACAGGGTCAGGTACGTCAGCTCCCGCTCCGGTGAGCCCCCGGTGTTGCACACCACCGCGAGCCGTTCACCGCCGGCTCTGCCGCCCGGTCCCCCGATCTCCGACTGGATCGCGCTCGCCATGATCCCGAAGAAGGGGTCGGCGATGTCGTTGACCAGGATGCCGACCAGGTCGGACGTGGCCGCGGCCAGCGCGCTGGCGGGACCGTTGAGTACGTAGTCCAGTTCGTCCACCGCCCGCAGCACCCGCTCGCGGGTGGACGCGGCCACGGGGTAGTTGCCGTTCAGTACGCGCGACACCGTCGCGGGGGAGACCTGCGCTCGGGCCGCCACGTCCGCCAGGGTCACCGTCATCTCGTCGTCCTCCGGTCGCACATCTCGTCGTACGTCGTCGTACGTCCTGGTAGACAGGCCGGCCGCGGCCACGGTTCCGAGCGGGACGCGGCGGGTCGAGCAGACCTTAAGGCCGTGGACCTCCGCCGTTCGCTTCCTCGAACAACTCGGGATGGACACGGTCTTGTCCGGACCACTGCTCAGAGGCTAGCTTCTCACTAGATAGAAAGCGCTTGCTGTGACGCTGATCAGTGACGAGGCGGACGCGGCGCGCACAACCGCGTACGAGCGCCCACGAACGCTGCGTACGACGCCTACGAAGGGACCGACGTGACACGCAAGACGGTGCGTATCGCCATGAACGGCGTGACCGGACGCATGGGCTACCGCCAGCACCTGGTCCGCTCCCTCCTGGCCATCCGTGAACAGGGCGGCCTCGACCTCGGCGACGGCACCGTGCTGTGGCCGGAGCCGGTCCTGGTCGGCCGCCGCGAGCACGCGCTGCGGGCGCTCGCCGAACGGCACGGCCTGGAGCACGTCTCGACGGACCTGGACGCGGTCCTCGCCGACGGGACGGTGGACATCTACTTCGACGCCCAGGTGACCTCCGCCCGCGAGGAGGCGATCAGGAAGGCGATCGCGGCCGGCAAGCACATCTACACCGAGAAGCCCACCGCGACCGGCCTGGAGGGAGCCCTGGAGCTCGCCCGGCTGGCGGACGAGGCCGGCGTCAAGCACGGCGTCGTCCAGGACAAGCTGTTCCTGCCGGGCCTGCTCAAGCTGAAGCGGCTCATCGACGGCGGCTTCTTCGGCCGGATCCTCTCCGTGCGCGGCGAGTTCGGCTACTGGGTCTTCGAGGGCGACTGGCAGGACGCCCAGCGCCCCTCCTGGAACTACCGCGCGGAGGACGGCGGCGGCATCGTCGTCGACATGTTCCCGCACTGGGAGTACGTCCTGCACGAGCTGTTCGGCCGTGTGAAGTCCGTCCAGGCCCTCACCGCCACGCACGTCCCGCAGCGCTGGGACGAGAACGGCAAGCCCTACGACGCCACCGCCGACGACGCCGCCTACGGCATCTTCGAGCTGGAGGGCGGCGCGATCGCCCAGATCAACTCCTCCTGGGCCGTGCGCGTCAACCGCGACGAACTCGTCGAGTTCCAGGTGGACGGCACCGAGGGCTCCGCCGTCGCCGGCCTGCGCAACTGCCGCGTCCAGCACCGCAGCGCCACCCCCAAGCCGGTCTGGAACCCGGACATCCCCGCCACCGAGGTCTTCCGCGACCAGTGGCAGGAGGTCCCCGACAACGGCGAGTTCGACAACGGCTTCAAGGCCCAGTGGGAGCTGTTCCTCAAGCACGTCTACGCCGGCGCCCCCTACCACTGGGACCTGCTGGCCGGCGCCCGGGGCGTCCAGCTCGCCGAGCTGGGCCTGAAGTCCTCCGCCGAGGGCCGCCGCCTCGACGTCCCGGAGATCGCGCTGTGACCATCCGACTCCCCGACGCCACGGGGGCCCTGCGCACGTACGAGCCCCGTACCGAGCCGCTCGCCCTCACCACGGGCGCCCCCTTCACCTCCCGCACGGTCTTCTCGGCGGCCCATGTCGTCGCCGACCCCTTCGCGGACACGACCCCCGACTCGGCCGCCGCCGTCGACTGGGACGCCACCCTCGCCTTCCGCCGCCACCTGTGGTCCCACGGACTCGGCGTCGCCGAGGCGATGGACACCGCCCAGCGCGGCATGGGCCTGGACTGGGCGGGCGCGGCCGAGCTGATCCGCCGCAGCGCCGCCGAGGCGAAGGCCGTCGGCGGCCGCATCGCCTGCGGCGTGGGCACCGACCAGATCGTCTCCGGCACCCTCGCCGAGGTCCGCTCCGCCTACGAGGAGCAGCTCGCCCTCGTCGAGGCGTCGGGTGCCCAGGCGATCCTCATGGCCTCCCGCGCGCTGGCCGCGACGGCGAACGGCCCCGAGGACTACCTGGACGTCTACGGCCACCTCCTGCGCCAGGCCTCCGAGCCGGTCGTCCTGCACTGGCTCGGTCCCATGTTCGACCCGGCCCTGGAGGGCTACTGGGGGTCGAGCGACCTCGACGCGGCCACCGACACCTTCCTGGAGGTCATCGCCGCGCACCCGGACAAGGTCGACGGCATCAAGGTCTCCCTCCTGGACGCGCAGCGCGAGATCGACCTGCGCCGTCGGCTGCCCGACGGGGTCCGCTGCTACACCGGCGACGACTTCAACTACCCCGAGCTGATCGCGGGCGACGAGAAGGGCTTCAGCCACGCCCTGCTCGGCATCTTCGACCCGCTGGGCCCCCTGGCGGCCGAAGCGGTCCGCGTCCTCGACACGGGGAACACGGCCGGCTTCCGGGAGCTGCTGGACCCCACCGTCGAGCTCTCCCGCCACCTGTTCCAGGCGCCCACCCGCTTCTACAAGACGGGCGTGGTCTTCCTGGCCTGGCTGGCGGGCCACCAGAGCCACTTCACGATGGTCGGCGGCCTCCAGTCGGCCCGCTCCCTCCCGCACTTCGCCCGCGCCTACGAACTCGCCGACGGCCTGGGCCTGTTCCCCGACCCGAAGCTGGCCGAGGAGCGGATGAAGACCCTGCTCGCCCTGTACGGAGTGACCCAGTGAGCGACCCGGACCTGTCCCGCTTCTCCATCAACCAGATGACGGTGAAGCAGCTGTCCCTGCCCGAACTGGTCGACGCCTGCCGCGACCTGGGCGTCGGCAACGTCGGCCTGTGGCGCGAGCCGGTGCAGGCGTTCGGCGTGGAGGAGACCGCGAAGCTGGTCCGCGACGCGGGCCTGACGGTGACGACGCTGTGCCGCGGCGGCTTCCTCACGGCGATCGACCCGGAGGAGCGGGCCAGGGCGCTGGAGGACAACCGCCGGGCGGTCGACGAGGCGGCGACCCTCGGCACCGAGGTGCTGGTCCTGGTCTCGGGCGGCCTCCCGGCCGGTTCGAAGGACCTGCGCGCGGCGCGCGAGCGCATCGCCGACGCGCTGGCCGAGCTGGGCCCGTACGCGGAGGAACACGGCGTGAAGCTGGCCATCGAGCCCCTCCACCCCATGTTCGCCTCCGACCGCTGCGTGGTCTCCACCCTCGCCCAGGCCCTGGACCTCGCGGAACGCTTCCCCGCGCAACAGGTCGGCGTGACCGTGGACACGTACCACATCTGGTGGGACGACGCCGCTCCCGAGCAGATCGCGCGGGCGGGCGCCGGCGGCCGCATCCACACCTTCCAGCTCGCCGACTGGACCACCCCCCTCCCGGAGGGCGTCCTCAACGGCCGCGGCCAGATCGGCGACGGCGCGATCGACATGCGCGAGTGGAAGGCGTACGTGGAGGCGGCCGGGTACACGGGCGCGATCGAGGTCGAACTGTTCAACGAGGGGCTGTGGGCCCGGGAGGGCCGCGAGGTACTGGCGGAAACGGCGGAGAGGTTCACCCAGCACGTTCTCTGACTCCGGATCCCCGGGAACACGGACGGCCGCCGGATGGCGCAAAACATCCGGCGGCCGCCTGACGTTCCATCACTTTGCAACCGCTCATGCGATAATACGTTCGACGTGCGGCGGGCATCACAGGCAACGGGGAGCGGTGTGACGGGCTGGGACATCGACGTCGTCGGGGTGCGCGGCGTGCTTCAGAACACGGGCACGGCGGCGAAGAACCTGTCGGACACGGGCCAGGCGATGCAGGGGAACCTGGAGGAGGCGGCCTCGGCGGCGGGGACGATCACCAGCCAGTACGGGCCGTACAGCAGCACGGCCGGGCTGGTGGGGGCGGCACTGGGCGAGTTCCTCCAGCACTGGAGCCATGATCTTCTGTACTTGGCGGAACGCGCGGCCAAGTCCCTCAACGGCGCCGCGGAGGCCACCGGGCACTATGTCGAGGGCGACCTGGCGATGGCGGCCACGGCACAACGGGAAGCGGCCAAGGAGCCGAAGGTCGACCTGCCGGGGGCCGGTAAGTGAGCGACGGGGCAACGCTGATCGACCCGTCCGGAATACCGCACTTCATCGGGGACCTGTCCACCCTGGACACCGACGTGATGTTGCTGACCGCGAACGCGGCCCAGTTCCGGGCGTCCGGCGCGGACGTGCACACCACCTTCCAGGGCCTGTCCGCCGTCTACCGGGCCCCGGAGGCCGGCGATCTGCTGTCCTCCACGCAGCCGGTGAAGGCGAAGGCGGACGCGTTCGCCGACGACCTGGAGAAGGTGGCCTCGGCGCTGTCCGACTACAGCGCCGAGGTCCAGCCCCTCATAGACCGGTTGGCGACGCTCAAGGTGGACGCCACGGCGTTCGTCCAGTCGTTGTCCGGGGACGACGACTGGCGCGAGGACCAGGACAAGGTCGACCGCAACAACGAACTCTGGCGGGACGTCAACCACACGGTCGCCGCCTTCCAGGCCGCCGAACGCGCCTGCCACAACAAGATCACCGCCTTGGTCGGCGGCTCGAAGACCACCGTCGACGACGGCTCGCACGGCGAGCACATGTACGGCTACCGCGCCGACGACCTGGACCACGCGCCGGAGACGCCGTGGGGCGCCCCGGCGGAGCGGGAGTACGAGGGCTGGGAGTGGCTGACCCACGAGGCCGGACAGGTCTGGGACGGCTTCTGGACCGACGGCGTGATGGCCACCGTGCACGGAGTGGGGACCCTGTTCGGCGCGGACGGCTCGGACGCGGCGGGCGAGGCATGGAAGAGCCTGGCCCAGCTCGCCACGGCGTCGGCCCTGACCAGCGCCACCCTCGGCACCTGGTGGCTGCTGCCGGAGGAGAAGCTCCCCTCCTGGCTGCGGGACTCCCGCACCGCCTACAAGCAGACCGTCAAGGGCCTTGTCGCCTGGGACACCTGGAAGACCAACCCGTCCCGCGCCGCCGGTGCCGTCACCTTCAACGTACTGACGGCCCTGGGCACCGAGGGCACGGGCGCGGCGGCATCCGGCGCCGCCAAGACGTCCGCGGCAGCCCGCGCCCTGTCGACAGCGGGCAGGATCGGCCGGGCCGTCGACCCGATGACCTACGTCGGCAAGGCGGGCACCTTCGCCCTCGGCAAGGTCGGCGACACCTTCCGCACCCTGAAGAACCTCCACTCCGGCACCACGCTCGACCTCCTGGAACGGGCGGACGCCCTCCGCTCTCCGGAGATCCCGGACAACGCAATCCCTTACGTTGACGCCAAGGGCGACATCGTCTATCTGACCGAGGACGGCCATGTCCTGGATGCCGATGGCAGCCTTCGCCAGCATGCCGGGGAGGCGACGCATGAACTCTCGGCGGACGACCGCTCCGCCGTGGAAAACGGAGCCGTGTCGGGCAGAGACTCCCAACCGGTCCATGCGCACGCCAGGACAGAAGCTACCGGTGCGGACGGTCACCATGCCTCAGGTACGGGGGGTGGGAGCTCCCACCACTCTGGCGAGACCGGTGACGCCACTGGTCAAAGTCCGGGAAGAAGTTCCGCGGGCAGCAACGCAACAGGCGGTGGCCACGACACGGCATCCTCTGTAGACCACACGCCGAATGGACACGGCACCGGGCACGGGGACGGTGCCGCACCGCCCGCAGAGATGACTCCAGGGGAGCGTACGCTCCATGACGAACATCTTCATGAGCTTGCCGAGCGCTATCGCGACGACTTCGATGAGATGAAGCAGGACCCCGATCACAAGGGGAAGGTCAAACCATCGGAGATGGACGAGGCGCGGGTTGCTCTCGATCTGCGCGATTCGGGCAAGGTTCCTTCGGATATCCAAAGACCGCCCGGAGCGAATCAGGGAGATCTTTACTCGCCGAGTACGGGAATCTTCTACGACATAAAGGGCGTGCACTCTGACTGGCCGCCTTTGAATAATGTTCGCGACAAGTCGCTTCCGTTCAAGGGGGCGTACGATCCGGCGAACAACGGAACCTGGGTCCGGAAGCTCGCCGATCAGATCGAGACCAAGCAGCGTGTCGTCATTCTCGATATGCGTAATGCGAATCAAGCGGCGATCGATGATGTCAAGGCGATCATCGACGAGCACGGTTGGAGTGATCGAGTTGTCTGGTATCCGTGATGTGCGCCGTAGCGTGCGTGTGATGCCGTCTGCCCCCGATGCCGCTGCGGAGCTGAGCGCCTGGAGCGGTCAGGAGGACACGACGGTCGATCTCTCCGGTCTTGATGCCGCCGGCGCTGATCTCACCGAGGCTGACCTGGCCATGGGGCTCTTCATCGGAAGTCGCCTCACTGACGCCGTTCTGGTCGGTGCCGACCTGTACCGTGCCCGATTGGAGCATGCGGTGCTTGACCGAGCTGACTTCAGCCGGGCCTCCCTTGTGAAGGCTGTGCTGGATGGGGCGAGTATGCAGGCCGCTGTGCTGTTCGAATCGGATCTCGGAAGCGCCGAACTGGCTGATGTCAACGCACGCTCGGCTTCCTTTCGCGCTGCATGTCTCCATGGCGCATCCCTGCTCAACGTCTCTCTTGAGGGAGCCGATCTGGGAGATGCCTCGGTGCAGAACACATCTTTTGAAGTGATTCTGGATGAGAGTACCGTCGTGACAGGTCTCTCCGGGACCCTGTACGGGCCGGCGTACGTTGACGTGGCGGGTTCACGTCGAAGGCTGGAAGGGGCTGCGCTTGAATCGTGGCTCAATAATCGCGGCGCGTCTGTTCACGTTCTCAACTGAATCTCGGGTTCCGCAGAAAATGCCATGTCGACTTTGATGCGCGCACCCCGGGAGTGCGCTTCGTGGTTCTGGGATCTGTACGACTTCGGCGCACCGGGCCTGGAGTCGGCTCTCTCGCTGGCGGCTCGGACGAGTGAAGTGCTGATCCGGCACGAGCTTCTCGTCCCGGTTCGCCTGTCGTACGTCTGGAGCGTCGCAGGTACCGGGACCACAGGTGTCACGACCACCCTCGATCTTGCCGCGCGGTCACTCGGCGATCCAGGTCTCCCGGCACGTGTGAGGGGCAGTCGTCCCGCCGCTCACCTCACCGCTGACATCTCGGACGTCAGCGTGCTCGGTACGGGAACCTGGATCGACGCGGAAGACCGGCCCCGGAACGAGTACCGACTCGTCGACCTTTCCTTCTCCACCGCTCCCACCGGTTTGTCGGCCGAGCTCTCCGTGCACCACGACATCTGGGGTCGCTACGACTTTGCTGGCCGTCCTCATCCGGAGATCCACCTGAGGAACGCACCGCGACTGACTGCCGCGCTGAAAGACCTCACCGCCATGTTCGGAACGCCTCCTGAGCCGGGCGAGCGGACGTATTTCGGTATGGCGACCGTCGAAGGCGTCGCGGATCCGGATGCGGACGAGAACGGCATGGGCCCTGACCTGACCGGCCGGCCTTGACAGCCGGAAAACTGTCGTCCACGACGCCTGACACGACGGAGGCCCCCGCATGACCAAGGACGTCATCGCCCTCACCCCGAAAATGCCAGACCAGGCGTCATTGCTGGCCGCTCTGCACGCCGGCGGCCCCGACCTGGAACTGACCGCCACCGATGAGGGCGCCGTCATCCATCTGCGCACGACTGCTGGGCGCCCGCTGGTGTCGGTGGAGGCTCCGCTGCTCGTCCATGTGTCAGGTGAGGCGGAGCGTCTTCTGGGGGTCGAGAGCGCCGCTCCCCAGGCGCCGTACTGGTGGACAGAGGTACGCGCCTCCACGGCGACCCCCGAGGCGGAGCCGCTGGCGGGATCCGTGTGCGGACGCCTGACCACGCTTCTCGGCGGAACGACCTGGCCACCCGGAACAGCCCATACAACCCGAGTCACCGTCCCCGACGAGTCACCCGGCACCCAGGACTTCCCGGTCGTCGACGTCCTGACCGACTCGACAGCCGTAGTCCTCTCCGACCGCCCGCTCCTCCCGCTCACGGCCTGGCTCTCCGACGTCCTGCGCACCACGGCACAGTCGAACCGCGCCCTCCACCTCGTCACGCCGCCGCACGTCCGCCTCACCCTGCCCCTGCGCGCCGCACTGGGCGGGATGCCCAACCGCTGGGTGGTACAGGATCCGCAGGGCGGTTACTACGACGGTCTGTCCGGAGTGCGACTGGCCTGGCGCAGCGGTACGTTCCTGCCGACCGGCGACCCCCATGCCGACGCCTTCGCCGCAGGAGCCGCGTCCACCCCGCAGCGGCAGCTCACCGTCTCGTTCCGTACGGTGCACGCGCCCGACGAGCGGCTCGTCCTCGGCCGCTCACTGGAAGCGGCGTGGCGACATCTCACCGGCGCTCCGCCCGTCGGCTGGGGCACCGCCGAGCCGATCAATCTACCGTGGTCCCCGCACCGGTTGACCGACCTCGCCCGCGACCGCGCCCCCGCCCCCACCCGGCTCCTCGCCGTGGGCGGCCCCGACCGTCCGGCCATCGCCACGCACCGCGTCACCCGCACGACGGCAGGCGTCGCCGAGGAGGTCACCCTCACGCTCGGCTACGACCGGCCGCAGGACATGCCGTTGGACGCCCTGGAGTCCCTCGCCGCGACCCTCGTCACGGAACACGGCCTGGCGACGATGCTCACCACCGTCCGCGCCGCCCGCGCCGACCTGACCCTGCCGCCGCACCTGGAGGGACCGCCCCTCCCGGTCTCCTTCACCCTGGGGCCACGCGACGCGGGCGAGACCGGCCTCTCCCGGGCCGGCCGCCCACCCCTCGCGACCCGGCCGCGCCAACTCGGCTCACCCGCCCGTCCGGCGCTCCACTACCCCCTCGGGGACGGAACCGACCCCGAGTCGTGGAAGGCACTCCAGACCCTCAGGAACCACCTCAAGCCCGCGACGGGCACGGCGAACCCTCGTCCCTGACGCCTACGGCGTTCGCGTACGACGACCGGCTGTCCACCGACGAGGGCCCGGCCAGACCTCCGCACGTTCCGCCCCGCCTCGCCCCGCAAGCGTCGTCCGGGCGGGGCGGTTCCATGCCCGGATCCGAAGGTGAGAGTCGCCTTTACACAGGTGTTCCTTATTACCGCAGATCAGAGTGCGTGTAACGAGAAACTTACCTGTGATTCAGCTGTCTATTCGAGTTTATCCGGGCCTCCGGGAACCGTATCTCCGCTGGTCGTGTCTGTAGGATCGGGTCCACCGCAGGGAAGAGCCACGCGCTCGGAAATGCGTGGATTCGGCTTGCTCTTCCATGAGAGGAAGCTGAGAGAGGGATTTGCTGGATGGTTCTCTAATTCCTCTCGAGAAACAGATGAAAACCAAGGAGTTTGCTATGAACGCACGTCTCGCCACCGTCTCCGTGGTGTCCGCCGCGCTGGTCGCCGCGGGCGCCGGCGCCGCCGTGGCCGCCCCGAAGGCCGCCACCCCCACCATCACGCTCCAGGCGAGCGCCCCCCAGGTCAAGGTCGGCCAGGTCGTCACCCTCTCCGGCAAGACCACCGGCCTGAAGGACGGCAGCAAGGTCACGCTCCAGACCAAGCAGGGCACCAAGTGGGTCGCCGTCGCCAAGACCGCCACGGTCAGCAAGAGCGCCTACAAGCTCACCGACAAGTTCACCAAGAAGGGCGTGCAGACCCTGCGCGTCGTGAACGGCAAGACCGCGTCCAAGGCGGTCTCCGTCACCGTCCGCTGAACCAACGCCCGGCGCCGAGACCGGCGTTGAGCCCCGCGCCGCCCCGGCGTGAACCTGCCCCACCCCGTCCGATCCGGGGTGGGGCAGGCGTCCTCGGGGCGGGACGGCGGGCCCGGCGGCCCCCGTCACCTGCGGCGATTCTCCAACATCCCGGCCGCGCGGCGCACCCGTCGGGGTGCGGAGAAAAAATCCCGGGAGACCGTACGACCCGTCCGGCCGACGCGAGTCGTACTGGGTGTCGGGGCTCTCGAAGATGGATCTGGGGGGATCACGGGAGGTCCGGCACGGAGGGGAGAGCCCGAGGGGGCCCGGTCGACGGACCGGGCCCCCGAGCAGATCGCGCGGGCGGGCGTCGGCGGCCGCATCCACACCTTCCAGCTCGCCGACTGGACCACCCCCTCCTGGAGGGCGTCCTCAACGGCCGCGGCCTGCCCGGCCCCGCCACGCACGGGCAGGCCACGGCCGTAGGATCGGGCGCGACACCCGAACGAACGGATGCCACGCCCATGTACGTCAGCCGGATCACCGTGAAGGACATCAAGTTCTTCCACGGCCCCCGCGAGGTCGACCTCACCCTGACCCGTCCTGACGGCAGCCACGCAGGGTGGACGGTGCTCGCCGGTCGCAACGGCTCGGGCAAGACGACGTTGCTGCGGGCCATGGCACTCGCGCTCAGCGGGCCCGCGGTGGCACGAGGCCTGGTACCGGGGTTCGAGAACTGGGTGACGGAGCAGAGCGTCGCGGGTCAGGTCGAGGTCGAGATCACCCGGGACGCGAAGCACGACCGGTTCTCGCAGGGCCGCCCGCCCGCCGGCGTGGTCCGGGCCGGACTCCGCTGGACCACGCCCCGCGACGGGATGGCGGGCAAGGTTCCCACCCGCAGGGGTGTCCTCCCCGGGCTGCACGAGATCAGGTACACCAAGGCTCAGACCAGCATCGCCCGTCGTGGCCCGTGGGCGGACAATCCGGCGGGCTGGTTCAGTGCTGCCTACGGGCCGTTCCGGCGCATGGCCGGTGGCTCCGGCGAGGTGCAGCGGCTGATGCTGACGTCCGGGCCCGTGGCCCGGCATGCGAGCCTCTTCCACGAGGACGCCTCGCTCGCCGAGGGTGTCGCCTGGCTGATCGAGCAGCATCTGCGCGCGCTGGAAGGCCGACTGGGTGCGGCCGGGCTGAAGAGGTTCGCGCTGGCCCTCCTCGGGGACGGACTGCTGCCGGACGGGTACCGGATCGTCGACGTCGACTCCGACGGCATGTGGGTGGAGCGGCACGGCAGCCGCTTCCCGCTGCGGGAGATGAGCGACGGATTCCGCACGGTGGCGGCCCTTGTCGTCGACATCCTCAAGCAGTTGCACGACGCGTTCGGCGCCGACCTGTGGGAGTCCGACCTCTTGGAGGTCAGAGACGGTCTGCTGACGCTGATGACACCCGGCGTCGTCATCATCGACGAGATCGACATCCATCTGCACGTCTCCTGGCAGCGCCGTATCGGCCCCTGGCTGACCGCCCACTTCCCCCGCATCCAGTTCATCGTCACCACGCACAGCCCCTACATCTGCCAGGCTGCGGATCCCGGCGGCCTGATCCGTATGCCCGGCGTGGACGATGAGCGCCCACCCGAGGTCATCGATCAGGACCTCTACGACCGGGTGGTGTACGGCAGTGGCGACGACGCCGTTCTCTCCGACCTGTTCGGTCTCGACACCCCCTACTCCGAGCGGGCCGAGCAGACGAGGGCCGAGTTCGTGGAGCTGGAGGCGGAGATCTACGACGGCGCCGCGTCCTCCGAGTCGCTCGCCCGCTACCGGGAACTGAAGGAGCGGCTCGCCAGCTCGCCGTCGGCCCGTCTGGACGAGATGAATGCGCACTTCCACCGGATCGCGGAGGAGATCGCCGATGGCCCGAAGGCCGAAGAGGAGTGATCCGGCTTCGGCGTGCGCTCCTGTCGTCGGTCACGACGGAGCTGCTGAAGGGCTACACCGACGACATCCGGCAGCAGGCCACGGACAAGGAACGCAAGGACAGGGCGAAGGAACTCTGGGCGAACCGCCGGCAGGTCCGCCCCGCCCTCGTCGCCGGGCTTGCGGAGATGGCTCCCGGCCGCGAACGCTGCATGTACTGCGGTGACGGCCAGGGCACCGACATCGACCACTTCGAGCCGAAGAGCCTCGCTCCGCTGCGTACCTTCGACTGGCTCAACCATCTGCTCGCCTGCTCGTTCTGCAACAGCAACCAGAAGCGGAACCTCTTCCCCACCGGAGCCGACGGCAGCCCTCTGCTCGTGGACCCGACAGCCGAGGACCCCTTGGACCACCTACGGCTGGTGCTCCCGCTCGGAACGTACCGGGGCCTGACCGACCGGGGACGGGCCTGCATCGAGGTGTTCGGCCTCAACGCGAGAGCGGTCCTGGTCAAGGGACGCAGGGACGCCTACGCGACGGCCAGGCACTCCATCGAGCTGTGGCGCCTGGCCATGGACAAGGGGCAACGCGACAAGGCGAAGGAGATCGTCCAGGTCTCCTGGAACCGCCCCCTCGTCGATGTACTGGTCGCCATGTTCCACCAGTCCGGCCATCCGGCGGCCGATGCCTTGTTCGCGGGGGAGGAGGAGGTCCTCGGCCTCCTCCTCGATGCCGAACTGCGGGCCGCGTTCCTGCACTTCCGGGGCCTCAGCTACTGACCCGCCCGTCCCGCACGGCCTCGACGAACGCGGCCCAGCCGCCCGCCGAGAAGACCAGCACCGGACCACTGGGTGCCTTGCTGTCACGGACGGGCACGTCGGCGTGGCCGCGGGCGACTTCCAGGCAATCACCCTGGTCGCCGCCGCTGTAGCTGGACTTGTACCACCCGGTGAGCGTGGACGAGTCGGAGACCGTGTGCTCACTGCTGACCATGTGTGTGTTCCTCCGCTGCTGCTCTGACGAGGGCCACTGACTCCTGGTGCGACAAAGCATCGCCCAGCGCTAGAGCGTAGGCGGTCTGGCTGGCTGCCACCAGTGCCGGGTCATCCATCAAGTGGCCGGTGAGAAAGGCTTCGACGTAGGCCACCGGGGCGGCGTCCTCGAAGCTCATGAGCGTGAGGTAACTCTGTTGAAGCGCGTGTGCTCCGACGCCGTACGGAAGCACATGCAGCCGCACCCGCCCCGCCTCGGCCGTATCCGCGATCTTGTGCAACTGCTCGGCCATGACCTCCGGACCGCCCACACAGCGCCGCAGCACGGATTCGTCGAGCAGCGTCCAGACGACCGGGTTCAACGGCCCGTCGAGAATCCGGGCACGCTTTGTTCGGATGACGACGGCTTCGTCAAGTTCCTCCGACGTGTGGTTCGGCCGGTACGCGCGGAACACGGCGCGCGCGTAGCCGTCCGTCTGGAACACGCCCGGTACCAGCGAGAGCGCGAACTGCTGGATCAGCGTGGCCTGTTGCTCCAGCTCGGCCGCGGCCGCGAAGTGGTCCGCGTACTTCGACTCCAGGTCTTCCAGCCAGCGCACGAAGAACCCGTCCGTCCCCAGCGCCCGGTCGATCCGCTGTGCGTCATCCGGCTTCGGCAGCCGTCTCCCGGCCTCGAAGTGGCTGATCAGTGTGGGCGAGCACACGACCTGGTCGCCGAGTTCCTCCTGGGTGAGGCCCGCGGTGGTCCGCCGCAGCCTCAGTTCCTCGCCGTACTTCTCCCGCTGCGTGCGGGGCGTTCGAGGCTTCGTCATCCTGCCGACCCCCAACTTGACGTGCGTTCTGTCAATCCTCAGGCACTGGAAGCGTAGCGGCGGGCGACCGCACTCTGTGAGGTATTCACAACAGAGCGCAACCGAAAGAAGGCAGGTTGATGTCTGTGTTCGCCAGGTCACTCAGGCCGTTCCGGATGTTCCTCGCCCTGCGGTCCAGGTGCCGCCGGGTGGAACCACCTCCGCCCGCCTGCCCTCCGACCCCACCGGCCAGGCCGCTCGGAGTGGGGGTCGGCTCCCTGTTCCTTCCCCGTGAAGGGGGCGGAGAGTGAAGGACGCACGGCTGCTGCCCTGGCCGACCCCCGAAGGCAAACCCTGCTACGTCGTCGGCGACGGCACGGGCCGTGTCTCGCGCCTCGCCGACGAGATCGAGGGCATCCAGCTCCGCATGGCCGACGAGCTCCTCCACCACGCCGACGCGCTCCTGGCGGAGCACGGGGTGTCCAGCGGCGAACTGACGTATCTTGCCCGCCGGCTCACGGAGTCCCTGCGGGACGTCAGGCGGGTCGCGGAGAGCCGGGGAGCACGGCTGGGGGTGGGCGGCGCGGCCCCGGAGGCGGAGGTACGGGGCGGCGGGGAGTGTGCCGACCCGGGGGACGCCGTCCGCCTCGGGTGAGCGGGCGGACGGCGTTGCCGAGAGGGGTCAGGCGTCGAACTCCCGCAGCAGCCAGGTGCACAGCTCCTCGGTCGGGAGGGTGTGCGGTGTCGTGGTCGGCGAGCAGAGGAACTTGTGCAACCCGCTGTCGGACGGGTTCAGTTCGTCGACCGGCGCGTACAGGTCCCGCTGGTTGGCGAAGTCGCGGATGTCGACCGCGCTGACCGAGGGCACGAAACAGATCTCCGGGTGGTGCAGCTCGGTCTTGCCCTTCTTCTCCCTGATCGCCTCGTCGAGGATCCCGTACGTCGGGAGGGTGCCGCCCGGAGCGCCGTCCAGCTCCGGGAAGCCCTCGGTCGTGATCGTCTTCTCGACCGGCGGGATGTGCCGGCGCAGGAAGGCGGACGTCGCGTCGCCCTGGGCCTGGGTGTAGAAGGTGGTGCCGCCGAAGAGCGTCAGCAGCCGCAGCGCGACGTCGCCGGGTTTGACGGAGGGCAGTCCGACGCCGTCGGCCCGGCCGTTGGCCACACCGATCCGCCGCGGGATCTGCGGCCAGTTGCCGACCCGGTCGAGCTCGTCCAGCAGTTCCTTGCGCTCCGGGGCCACGTCGATCTTCCCCGTGGCGTTGTCGTAGTGCTGCCAGAGCATCTCCCGCGCCGCCGGGCTGTTCATCTGGAGCGCGAACTCGTTCTGGCCGAACGGGTACAGCAGGTACGAGAACGCCTGGACGCCCACGGGGATGGTGGCGCCCCGGTGCGGGGTGTCGAACGAGAAGTACACGCCCGTCTGGTGCTCGTCCTCTGGGAAGTCGGTCTCCATCCGGGCGAGCGTGTAGCGGGTGATGAGCCCGCCCATGCTGAAGCCGCCGACGACCAGCCGCTCGTTCCCGTCGCGGCGTTCGATGGCCTTGCGGATGGTGGCCTCGGCCGCCTTCGAGTTCTCGAGGATGGACGCGGTGCGCTCGTCGAAGCCGAGCAGGATCACGTCCCGGCCGCTGCGGCGGAGTTCGGTGAGGAAGGGATAGTCCTCGCCGTCCAGGAACTGGTAGAGCTTGTCGAGTTCGCTCCTGCCGTGGTTGAAGCCGTCGGCGATGATCACCGGCCGGGTGAGGCGGCGATCGTCACCGGCGTAGAAGACCCAGGCGAAGCCCTTGTCGATGTCCTGGTCCCACACGTCGTGCTCGGGGACGTCGATCGGGTGGGTGGGTGCGGCGAGCGGATCGCCGATCCCGATCGGGCCGATCTCGCGCTCGGTCGTCTCGGACATGGTCGTACTCCTCGGGGGGAGGGGGAGGGGACGACCACATCATGAGTCACATGTCGGGCATATCGCCCGTCGGGAAATTTCCTGAAGCCGTGCAACCCTTCCCGGCCCCCGCGTGTCGTACAGGGCGTCGGGACTCTTGGAGGGGGATCCGGGGGGATCTCGGGGGGTTTCGACAGTTGGAGGGGGCAAGCCGAGGGGCCTGGTCGACGGACCGGGCCCCTCGAAGCATTCCGCGCGTTTCAGCAGGTCAGCGATTCGGAAGAACACCCCGCACCGCATCAGCACCTGCGCGTCCGGCCGTGCCTCGCCCGTGCCTCGCCCGTGCGGACCACCAGCCGTGCGCCCGCCGACAGCACCTTCGGTTCTTCGTGGGAGACGTACGCCAACCGGGTGAAGTGCCGCTCCAGCAGACCCGGCCTTCTTTCACCGGGCCTCGACCTCCTCCGGCGTGGGGAACGACTCCTGGGCGCCCAAGACCCCGGGGCCGGATCGTGATGTCAGACCCCCGCTGTAGCGTCGGGGCATGACCGATCAGGCGGGGACCTCCGCGCAGGCGGGGGAGCGGCGGCTCGCGGTGCTCGAAGGCGTCCTGGAGCGGATCACCTACGCCAACGAGGAGAACGGCTACACGGTCGCCAGGGTCGACACCGGCAGAGGCGCCGCCGACCTCCTCACGGTGGTCGGCGCGCTGCTCGGCGCCCAGGTCGGCGAGTCCCTGCGCATGGAGGGCCGCTGGGGATCCCACCCGCAGTACGGCAAGCAGTTCACGGTGGAGAACTACACGACGGTCCTGCCCGCCACCGTCCAGGGCATCCGCCGCTACCTCGGCTCGGGCCTGGTCAAGGGCATCGGCCCGGTCTTCGCCGACCGCATCACCCAGCACTTCGGCGTGGACACCCTCACCATCATCGAGGAGGAGCCGAAGCGGCTGATCGAGGTCCCCGGCCTCGGCCCCAAGCGCACGAAGAAGATCGCCGACGCCTGGGAGGAACAGAAGGCGATCAAGGAGGTCATGCTCTTCCTCCAGACCGTCGAGGTGTCGACGTCCATCGCGGTGCGCATCTACAAGAAGTACGGCGACGCCTCGATCTCGGTCGTCAAGAACCAGCCGTACCGGCTGGCGGCCGACGTCTGGGGCATCGGCTTCCTCACCGCCGACCGGATCGCCCGATCCGTCGGCATCCCGCATGACAGCCCCGAGCGCGTCAAGGCCGGCCTCCAGTACGCCCTGTCGCAGTCCGCCGACCAGGGGCACTGCTATCTGCCCGAGGAGCGGCTGATCGCCGACGCGGTCAAGCTGCTCCAGGTGGACACCGGGCTCGTCATCGAGTGCCTCGCCGACCTCGCGGCGCCCCCGGAGGAGGGCGAGGACCCCGGCGTCGTACGGGAGAAGGTGCCCGGACCGGACGGCGGGGAGCCGGTCACGGCCGTCTACCTGGTCCCCTTCCACCGCGCCGAACTCTCCCTCGCCGCCCAGGTGACCCGACTGCTGCGCACCGGCGAGGACCGTATGCCGGGCTTCCGCGACGTGGCCTGGGACAAGGCGCTGGCCTGGCTGAAGGGCCGTACCGGCGCCGACCTCGCGCCCGAGCAGGAGGCCGCCGTCCGGCTGGCGCTCACCGAGAAGGTCGCCGTGCTCACCGGAGGCCCCGGCTGCGGCAAGTCCTTCACGGTCCGCTCGATCGTGGAGCTGGCCCGCGCCCGGAAGGCCAAGGTCGTCCTGGCGGCCCCCACCGGCCGGGCCGCCAAGCGGCTGGCCGAACTGACCGGCGCCGAGGCCTCGACCGTCCACCGCCTGCTGGAGCTGAAGCCCGGCGGCGACGCGGCCTACGACCGCGACCGCCCGCTCGACGCCGACCTGGTCGTCGTGGACGAGGCGTCCATGCTGGACCTGCTGCTGGCCAACAAGCTCGTCAAGGCCGTGCCCCCCGGCGCCCATCTGCTCTTCGTCGGTGACGTGGACCAGTTGCCCAGCGTCGGCGCGGGCGAGGTCCTGCGCGACCTGCTCGCCGACGGCAGCCCGGTCCCCGCGGTCCGCCTCACCCGCGTGTTCCGCCAGGCCCAGCAGTCGGGCGTGGTGACGAACGCCCACCGGATCAACGCCGGGCAGCACCCGGTTACCGACGGCATGAGGGACTTCTTCCTCTTCGTGGAGGAGGACACGGAGGCGGCCGGCCGGCTCACCGTCGACGTCGCCGCCCGGCGGATCCCGGCGAAGTTCGGCCTGGACCCGCGCCGGGACGTCCAGGTCCTCGCCCCCATGCACCGCGGCCCCGCCGGAGCCGGCACCCTCAACGGGCTCCTCCAGCAGGCCGTCACCCCCGGCCGCCCCGACCTGCCCGAGAAGCGGTTCGGCGGCCGCGTCTTCCGCGTCGGCGACAAGGTGACCCAGATCCGCAACAATTACGACAAGGGGAAGAACGGCGTCTTCAACGGCACCGTGGGCGTGGTCACCTCGCTCGATCCGGTCGACCAGCGTCTGACGGTGCTGACCGACGAGGACGAGGAGGTGCCGTACGAGTTCGACGAACTGGACGAACTGGCCCACGCGTACGCGGTGACGATCCACCGCTCGCAGGGCAGTGAGTATCCCGCCGTGGTGATTCCCGTCACGACGGGCGCGTGGATGATGCTCCAGCGCAATCTCCTGTATACGGCGGTGACCCGCGCGAAGAGGCTGGTGGTCCTCGTGGGCTCACGCAAGGCGATCGGGCAGGCGGTGCGCACGGTGTCCGCGGGGCGGCGCTGCACGGCTCTCGACTTCCGCCTCTCGGGCTCCTGAACTCCCCTTCGGCCTCCGGCGCCCGCGGCATCGTAAAAAATGATCGATCAAATGAGTCGTGAAGGTCACAGAGCACTTCCGCAACCGTGATGAAGGCGGCAGGATGAGCAGGCTGGCGGCACTCAGTGCCGCCGACAAGCCCAATGGTCGACCCCGAGTGCACTCTCCTGCGCCAAATGGGGGATGGTAGAGACAGTCAGGGCAACCTCGAAGAAGAGGCACAACGTCGGTGAGGGATGACGTGAGCGACAACTCTGTAGTAGTGCGGTACGGCGACGGCGAGTACACCTACCCGGTGATCGACAGCACCGTCGGCGACAAGGGCTTCGACATCGGGAAGCTCCGCGCCCAGACCGGTCTCGTGACCCTGGACAGCGGGTACGGCAACACCGCCGCCTATAAATCCGCGATCACCTACCTGGACGGCGAGCAGGGCATCCTCCGGTACCGCGGGTACCCGATCGAGCAGCTGGCGGAGCGCTCCACCTTCCTGGAGGTCGCCTACCTGCTCATCAACGGCGAGCTGCCGACCGTCGACGAGCTGAGCGTCTTCAAGAACGACATCACGCAGCACACCCTGCTGCACGAGGACGTCAAGAACTTCTACCGCGGCTTCCCGCGCGACGCCCACCCGATGGCCATGCTGTCCTCGGTCGTCTCCGCGCTGTCCACCTTCTACCAGGACAGCCACAACCCGTTCGACGAGAAGCAGCGCAACCTCTCGACGATCCGGCTGCTCGCCAAGCTTCCGACGATCGCCGCGTACGCGTACAAGAAGTCGATCGGTCACCCGTTCGTCTACCCGCGCAACGACCTCGGCTACGTCGAGAACTTCCTGCGCATGACCTTCTCGGTCCCGGCCCAGGAGTACGAGCTCGACCCGGTCGTCGTCTCCGCCCTGGACAAGCTGCTCATCCTGCACGCCGACCACGAGCAGAACTGTTCGACCTCCACCGTGCGTCTGGTGGGCTCCTCGCAGGCGAACATGTTCGCCTCGATCTCCGCCGGCATCAACGCCCTGTGGGGCCCGCTGCACGGTGGCGCCAACCAGTCGGTGCTGGAGATGCTCGAGGGCATCCAGGCCAACGGCGGTGACGTCGACTCCTTCATCCGCAAGGTGAAGAACAAGGAGGACGGCGTCCGCCTGATGGGCTTCGGCCACCGGGTGTACAAGTCCTTCGACCCGCGCGCCAAGATCATCAAGGCTGCCGCGCACGACGTGCTGTCCGCCCTCGGCAAGTCCGACGAGCTGCTGGACATCGCGCTGAAGCTGGAGGAGCACGCGCTCTCCGACGAGTACTTCGTCCAGCGCAACCTCTACCCGAACGTCGACTTCTACACCGGCCTGATCTACCGGGCCATGGGCTTCCCGACCGAGATGTTCACGGTCCTGTTCGCCCTCGGCCGCCTGCCGGGCTGGATCGCCCAGTGGCACGAGATGATCAAGGAGCCGGGCTCCCGCATCGGCCGCCCCCGCCAGATCTACACGGGCGTGGTCGAGCGCGACTTCGTCCCGGTCGAGGAGCGCTGACCCCTGCCCGGGTGGGGGCGCCGGCCGTTCGGCGCCCCCTGTCGCGGGGCTCACGCCACTGCTGACGGGGCTCACGCCACTGGGCACAAGGCGCGACAGCTCGAGCACAAGGCACCACAGCTCGAGCACAAGGCATGAGAGAAGGCGCCCTGGTGCGCCGGTCCCCCCACGGGCCGACGACCAGGGCGCCTTCCCATGTCCCGGTGCGGATTCCCCCCACGGGATCCGGCCGGGCGTCTGTGAGGACACAGCGCCTGAATTCGCTGATGCCATATGCGGTTGTGTCGAGCCGGCGGGTGGTGAGCGATGACGGGCGGGCCCGCCGTCCTCCCGCCGTGTGCGATCTGCCGGGACAACGCACGCCGGGAGGGCCGCTCAAAGCTTCCCGGTGTACGTGCCCCGGCAACGCATCTCTGAGGAGGTCCCCCAAGACATCCCCAGATGCCAGTTCGCGCCCCCCAAGACGCTTGCTGACATCGTCAACTTAGACCGTCGAACCCCTTCGATGGTTACGTTCACGTCACTGTGATCTGTGTCTCGCGCATATGTCCCGTCGGATACGCACGCGTCCGGATACAGCGATCGAGGCCCGGGCGTAAGGATGATGCGCGAGCCTTGTGAAGAGCTTATGTGAGGCACGCTCCGGACTCCAGGGGAGTTGTTGTTTCACCTTCGCCTAACCGGCGGTAACTTCCGGCGCCCCTCACCGCGTGTCAGCGGAACGTCCGCAACCGCAGACTGTTCGTCACCACGAAGACCGACGAGAGGGCCATCGCGGCGCCGGCGAGCATCGGGTTCAGCAGGCCCGCGGCGGCCAGCGGCAGCGCGGCCACGTTGTACCCGAAGGCCCACACCAGATTGCCCTTGATCGTCGACAGGGTCCGCCGGGACAGCCGGATGGCGTCCGCGGCCGCCCGCAGATCCCCGCGCACCAGCGTCAGGTCGCCCGCCTCGATCGCCGCGTCGGTCCCCGTCCCCAGGGCCAGGCCGAGGTCGGCGGTGGCGAGCGCGGCCGCGTCGTTGACCCCGTCGCCGACCATCGCGACGACCCGTCCCTCGCCCTGGAGCCGCCGTACGACGGCGACCTTGTCCTCGGGCAGCACCTCGGCGACCACCTCGTCGATGCCGACCCGGGCGGCCACCGCCTCGGCCACCGCCCGGTTGTCGCCGGTCAGCAGCACCGGGTCGAGCCCCAGCGCGCGCAGCTCGCGCACCGCCTCGGCGCTGGTCTCCTTGACCGCGTCGGCCACGGCCAGCAGGCCGCGCACCGCCCCGTCCCACCCGACGACGACCGCGGTACGGCCGTCCCGCTCGGCCTCCTCCTTGGCGCGGGCCAGCTCGGGCGGCAGCGGCTCGCCGGTGTGCTCGGCGAGCCGCCCCACGGCCACCTCACGGCCCTCCACCCGTCCGCGCACGCCGCGTCCGGGCACGTTCTCGAAGTGCTCGACCGCCGGCAGCCGCCCGGTGCGCTCCTCGGCGCCCGCGGCCACCGCGCGGGCGACCGGATGCTCGGAGGCGTGCTCCAGGGCGCCCGCGAGCCGCAGCAGCTCCTTCTCGTCGGTGCCGTCGGCGGTGTGCACCTCCTGGAGGGTCATCCGGCCGGTGGTGACGGTGCCCGTCTTGTCGAGGACGACGGTGTCGACGCGGCGGGTGCTCTCCAGCACCTCGGGGCCCTTGATGAGGATGCCGAGCTGCGCGCCCCGGCCCGTGCCGACCAGCAGCGCGGTCGGGGTGGCCAGACCGAGGGCGCACGGGCAGGCGATGATCAGGACCGCGACGGCCGCCGTGAACGCGGCGACGGTGTCGCCGGTGAGGCCGAGCCAGGCGCCGAAGGTGGCGGACGCCAGCAGCAGCACCACGGGGACGAAGATCCCGGCGACGCGGTCGGCGAGGCGCTGCACCTCGGCCTTGCCGTTCTGCGCGTCCTCCACCAGCTTCGCCATCCGGGCGAGCCGGGTGTCGGCGCCGACCCGGGTCGCCTCGACGACGAGCCGGCCGCCGCGGTTCACCGTCGCGCCGGTGACGGCGTCGCCCGGTGCGACGTCCACCGGCACCGACTCGCCGGTCAGCATCGAGACGTCCACGGCGGAGACGCCCTCGACGACGGTCCCGTCGGTGGCGATCTTCTCACCCGGCCGGACGGCGAACCGGTCGCCGACCGCCAGCCGGTCGGCCGGGACGCGCACCTCGCGCCCGTCGCGGAGTACGGCCACGTCCTTGGCGCCCAGCTCCATCAGCGCCCGCAGGGCCGCGCCCGCGCGCCGCTTGGAGCGGGCCTCCAGGTAGCGGCCGAGCAGGAGGAACGCGGTGACGCCCGCGGCGACCTCCAGGTAGATCGTGGAGGCGCCGTCGGTGCGGGAGACGGTGAGCTCGAAGGGGTGCCGCATCCCCGGCATGCCCGCGTGACCGAAGAAGAGCGCCCACAGCGACCAGCCGAACGCGGCGAGCGTGCCCACCGAGACGAGCGTGTCCATGGTGGAGGCGCCGTGCCGCAGGTTCGTCCAGGCCGACCGGTGGAAGGGCAGGGCGCCCCAGACGACGACGGGCGCGGCGAGGGTCAGCGACAGCCACTGCCAGTTGTCGAACTGGAGTGCCGGCACCATCGCCAGCAGCACCACGGGCGCCGCGAGCAGGCCGGAGACGAGCAGGCGGTCCCGCAGCGCCGACAGCTCCGGGCCGGTGCCGGCGGGGGTCTCCTCCGGCTCCGGACGCGCGGGCTCCTCGGCGGTGTAGCCGGTCTTCACGACGGTGGCGATCAGGTCGGCGACCCCGGTCCCGGCGGGGTAGGTGACCCGTGCCTTCTCGGTCGCGTAGTTGACGGTCGCGGTGACACCGTCCATGCGGTTGAGCTTCTTCTCCACGCGGGCCGCGCAGGACGCGCAGGTCATGCCGCCGATGAGCAGCTCGACCTCGGCGGTGCCGGAGGCGGCGGAGGTCTCGGTCGTCGGTGCCGTGGCGGTGGTACTGGGCATGTCCGTACTCCAGGGAGCGAAACGGGCCGCACCGGACCGGCTGTCGACCGGTCGGCGCGGCCCGATGCCGAGGGGGCGTGTCTCAGGCGCGTCCGACCAGTTCGAAGCCGGCCTCGTCGACGGCGGCGCGTACGGCCTCGTCGTCGAGGGCGGTGGTGGAGACGACGGTGACCTCGCCGGTGGCGGCGACGGCCTTCACCGACGTGACGCCGGGCAGTTCGGTGAGCTCTCCGGAGACCGCGCCCTCGCAGTGGCCGCAGCTCATGCCGCTCACCTTGTAGGCGGTGGTGACGGAACCCGGGGTGTCGGTGTGGGCGGTCATGTCGTTACTCCTCGTCGAGGCAGGCGGGGCAGAGGGGGTCCGAGGGGGCCTCCACACCACCCAGACTATACCCCTAGGGGGTATTTCTCAAAGAAGCCGCGCCCGGGTCGAGGGGATCGCCCGCCAGGGGCTCCAGGTAACGGACGAGGGCGTTCTTCAGCTCCTGGACGTACGCGTCCCGCTCGGCGCCCTCGTGGGCCAGGATCAGCTCCAGGCCCGCCTTGTACAGGCCCAGGCACATGTGGGCGGTGCGGGTGAGGGCGGCGGGCGGTGTGTCGGGGCGAGGCCGTCGGCGACTCCGCCCAGCGCCTGGTGGCCGACCTGCGGGCCACCGAGGCCCCGTTCGACACCGAGGTGACCGGCACGGCGGCCGTCCTGGTCGACGCCCGGCACGCGCTAGCCGAACAGCTCCCCGAGGCGGCGGCCTTCATCGTGATCGTCACCCTGTTCCTGGTCTTCCTCCTGACCGGGAGCGTGCTGATACCCCTCCAGGCGGTGCTGCTCAACGCGCTCAGCCTGACGGCGATGTTCGGCGCGGTCGTCTGGGTCTTCCAGGACGGCCACCTCTCCGGCCTGCTCGGCTTCACCAGCCCCGGCTCCATCGAGACGACCCTCCCGGTCCTGATGTTCTGCGTGGCCGCGGACCTCCGGCGGGACCCGGTGAGGGCGCGCGGATAACGTTCGCCCGGACCCCGGGACGGCCGTCCCGGGACCGGCCGGACGAGAGACGAGGGCGACGACACATGCGGGCTGTGGTGTTCGAACGGTACGGGGAACCGGCCGCGGTGCGGGAGGTCGCGGACCCGCGGCCGGCGGAGCACGGGGTGGTGGTGCGCGTCGAGGCCACCGGACTGTGCCGCAGCGACTGGCACGGCTGGATGGGCCACGACCCGGACATCACCCTGCCGCACGTCCCCGGTCACGAACTCGCCGGAGTCGTCGAGGAGACCGGCGCCCGGGTCACCCGCTTCCGGCCCGGCGACCGGGTGACCGTGCCCTTCGTGTGCGGGTGCGGCAGCTGTCCGTCCTGCGCGGCGGGCGACCACCAGGTGTGCGAGCGGCAGACCCAGCCGGGCTTCACCCACTGGGGCTCCTTCGCCCAGTACGTGGCACTGGACCACGCCGACGTGAACCTGGTGCCGGTCCCCGACGGCCTCTCCTACGGCACCGCCGCCTCCCTCGGCTGCCGCTTCGCCACCGCGTTCCGCGCGGTCGTGCGGCAGGGCCGGGTCGCGGCGGGGGAGTGGGTGGCGGTCCACGGCTGCGGCGGGGTGGGCCTGTCGGCGGTGATGATCGCGGCCGCCTCGGGAGCGCGGGTCGTCGCCGTGGACGTGTCGCCGCGCGCCCTGGAGCTGGCGCGCACGTTCGGCGCGGCGCACTGCGTGGACGCGCGGGACACCCCGGACACGGCGGCGGCGGTGCGCGAGGTGACCGGCGGCGGGGCGCACCTCTCCCTCGACGCCCTCGGCTCACCCGCCACCTGCGCCGCCTCCGTGAACGGCCTGCGCCGCCGCGGCCGGCACGTCCAGGTCGGCCTGCTGCCCTCGGCCGAGGGCACGACCGCCGTCCCGCTGGCCCGCGCCGTCGCCCTGGAGCTGGAACTCCTCGGCAGCCACGGCATGGCCGCCCACGCCTACCCCGGGATGCTGGAACTGGTCCGGGCGGGCGTGCTCCGCCCCGACCTGCTGGTGACGTCAACGATCGGGCTGGACGCCGCACCGGAGGCGCTGGCGGCGATGGGGACCGCGCCCGGGGCGGGGGTGACCGTCATCGAGCCGTGGCGGTGAGGGCGGCCCACTCGCGGTCCAGGAGGGCCATGAGCACCTCGTCCACCCACACCCCGCCCCGCAGCGCGGCCTCCCGGCGCACGCCCTCCACCACGAAGCCGACCTTCTCGTAGACGCGCCGGGCCCGGGTGTTGTCGCCGTACACCTCCAGCTGGACGCGGTGCAGGCCCAGCCGTTCGAAGCCATGGCCGACGACAAGGCGCGTCGCCTCGGTGCCGATCCCCCGACCGCGGCCCCGGGGCCCGATCAGGGTGCGGAAGGTACAGCCGCGCGCCTGCGGGTCCCACTCGTACAGGACGACCTCGCCGACGAGTTCACCGGTGGCGCGGTCGGTGACGGCGAGGTCGAGCCGGTCGGGCGAGCCGGAGCGGGTGGCGTACCACGAGCGCAGGTGCTCCAGGGTGAGCTCACCGTTCGCAGGGAACGTGAAGCGGATGACCTCGGGATCGCCGATGATCTCCCACATGCCCTCGGCATCGGCCGCCGTGAAGGGGCGCAGCACCGTTTTCTCGCCGGTCAGCACGGGTTTGACGGAGAAGTCCATGCAGGGCACTGTGCCTCACGCGGCGGTGGGGCACGGAACGGTTTTCGAGACCGTTCCCTTCGGCCGCTCGGGCAACCCGACTGCCCTGCCGCCCACCTGGGGCGGAGCGGGTTCAGCGCGCCCGCCTCACGCACTGCGCGGGGTCCGTGGTCCACACGGGGTCCACTGGCCCGCTTCCGCCCCGGAGCCGGGCCCCGCTTGCACATGGGTAGTGTCACCGTGCGCGGGTTTGTGACCCCCTGGACTTCGTAGGTGGGGTTTACCGCCGGGCCCGACTCGGAGCCACTGTGCACCCCCTACGGTCGTCCATGTCCAGGCCCGACCAGCCAGGGAGCTCTCATGGCCACGTTCCAACTCGGTGACGTCCCGCACGGGTTCGCGTACAACGAGGACGGCAACCTCATCCACTACAAGCACGTCATCCTGCTCGCGACCCCGGCGGCCAACCAGAGCGGCGTGTGGGGGGACTCCTGGATCAGCTTCGGCTCGGACTGGGCGGAGGCACGGCTGCGGGTGGCCGTCCACGACGGATCGACGTGGGTCTGGGTCAAGCACATCGACGTGAAACCGGCGGACGGCCGGATCGCCCAGCAGCTTCCTCCTGGCGCGCAGAAGATCAGCATCGGACGGGAGAAGAAGACGGCCGGCGACTTCGTGGACAACTCCCCCGTCGGTTGGCTGCTCGAAGTCAGGTAGGCGGTCCCAGGATCCATCCCCTCCTGGGGGGAAGACCGGCCGACGTGAGCGCGGTGCCTGGCCAATGTGACCGGGTACCGCGCTCAGGCATACACGCCGTGATCAACGCGCAAGGTATCTCGTCAAAGTGACGCGAATAGATCCGAACATGCCCCTCGTCCGCAGTCCTACCACCGGTCAGCGGATCGCTTCATCCATGAGCAGGTAGAGAAGGCCGACGAGGGAGCCGCTGCTGATGCGGTCTTCCCGACGTAGCGCGTCCGCGATCAGGGGTTCGGCCGTCGCCGCCTCGCCCAGTCGGCCGTGGGCAATGCCCGTGTCCACGATCAGCTTCGGCTCGTCGAAGTAGGTCACCCATGCCGGGTCCGGGTCGCTCGCCCGGATCTGCTCGAACTGGCGGTGTGCCTCGGCGAGCGCCCGGTGAGTCGACGCCCGGGTGCCGAGAGTGGCATGGGCGAAGGCTTCGCGCATGGACAGCATCGACAGGACGAAGTGAGTGCACCCCGAGGAACTGAACGGACCAGGACCCTGATCCCCACGAATCCGCGGTTCTCCCCCTGATCCAGGAACACACGGGCCATGTGGACCGGATCCGCCGGACCGAGCGGGGCTTCAGCTCGGACCTGACGGCCGTTGTCGAACGCGCCCGAGGGCCTTTCTTCGTCAAGGCGATGCGCAATCGGCCGGGCGGCCGACGGGAGTCCCTCGTCAGGGAGAGGCGGATCAGCGCGTACGTCGGGCCCGTGTCGCCGCCCCTGTTGTGGGACGTGGAAGCCGAAGACTGGTTGGTCCTGGGCTTCGAAGCGGTCGACGGCAGGTCGGCCGACTTCGCGCCCGGCTCGCCGGACCTTTCCCTGGTGGTCGACGCGATCGGCGGGATCGGCCGGTTGTCCCTCCCGCGGATCGCCCAGGAATGGACCGAGACGCGATGGGACCGGTTCGCCTCGGACAGCTCGGAGGCTGAGCTGTTCCGGGGGGACTCGCTTCTCTACACGGACATCAAAGCGAGCAACTTCCTCGTGGTCGAGCGGCGAGTGTGGGCCGTGGACTGGGCATGGCCGACGCGAGGCGCGGGGTTCATCGCCCCCGCTGTGCTGGTTCTCCAGCTCATCGCCGCCGGGCACTCCCCGGACCGTGCCCAGAAGTGGGCGGATCGGTTGCCCGCGTGGCGCAAGGCGGCCCCGCAGGCGATCGATGCTTTCGCTGCCGCCAACCTGCGTATGTACCGGGCCGCTGTCGGACGGAAGCCCGATGCGGACTGGCTGAAGGCCATGGTCGACGCGTGTCGGGCGTGGAGCGACCACAGAGGGGTCACCACGAAATAACGCACGAGACCGGACCACCCGTCAGCCTGGACGGCATTCCGGGTGGTCCGGTCGTGGAAGAACCGTGGGCGCCGCCGGCCCGGCCGGGATCAGTCCGTACGGCGGCCGCGGTTGCCGGGCCGGGAGGCGACCCAGGCGAGGACGGTGTCGACGTACCAGTAGCGTCTGCCGCCCTCGATGCGGTCGGGCGGGGGCAGCAGCCCGTGCTTGCGGTAGGAGCGCACGGTGTCCGGCTGCACGTTGATGTGCGCCGCGATCTCCTTGTAGGACCAGAGCCGTCGGTCGGTCATGAGTGCACCTCCCCGCGCGGCCGGACGGCGGCCGGGAGGCCGCCCGGGGGAGCCCGGCGTCACGCTGGTGATCACCGGGCCCTTGCCCGGTCGAGGACCGGCACGTGACCTTCCGGATGTGATTGTCGACGGACTGTGACGTCGGGCCCGCGTCCTTGCGACATCCGTGACGGGTGTGTGTCGGTGAGAGGCGGACGGTGGCGCCCCCTCCGGTGGCCGGGAGGCCTGCGCCCCCAGGTCCGGGAGGACCTGCAGGCCTACGCCCCGCAGGACCGCAGGAAGGCCCGGGTCCGCTGCGCGATCGGCAGGGGGCGGTCCGGCTCGCACGGGTACATGTCCTGCTCGACGATCGCGAACAGGTCGACGCCCAGCTGCTGCGCGGCCGCCAGCACCGGGCCCAGCTCCGGCACCCCGGACGGCGGTTCGCACATCACGCCCTGGGCGACCGCGGGCCCGAACGGGGTCCCCTTGGCCCGCACCTCCGCCAGGATCTCCGGGTCCACCTGCTTGAGGTGCAGGTAGCCGATGCGCTCCCCGTAGGTCTCGATCAGCTTGACGCTGTCGCCGCCGCAGTACGCGTAGTGCCCGGTGTCGAGGCAGAGCGACACCGCGCCGGAGTCCGTGCCGTCCAGGAAGCGGGCGACGTTCTCCTCGCTGTCGATGTGGGTGTCGGCGTGCGGATGGACGACGATCCTCAGGCCGTACCGCTCGCGCACCTCCCGCCCCAGCCGCTCGGTGAGCGAGGTGAGGTCGCGCCACTGCTCGGGCGTGAGCGTGTCCGGCTCCAGCACCTCGCCGGTCTTGTCGTCCCGCCAGAAGGAGGGGATGACCACCAGGTGGGAGGCGCCCGCCGCCTGGGCCAGGGCCGCGTTGTCGGCGACGTGCGCCCAGGTCCGGTCCCAGACCGCCGCGCCGTGGTGCAGCCCGGTGAAGACCGTGCCCGCGGACACCTTCAGGCCGCGCCCGGCCGTCTCCTCGGCGAGCACGGCCGGGTCGGTCGGCAGGTACCCGTAGGGGCCCAGCTCGATCCACTCGTAGCCGGAGAGCGCCACCTCGTCGAGGAAGCGCTGCCAGGGCACCTGCCGCGGGTCGTCCGGGAACCAGACGCCCCAGCTGTCGGGGGCCGAGCCGATCCGGATGCGGGACAGTGGGGGCTGAGGTGACAACGACGTCATGGGCGTCAGGGTGCGGTCTCCCCGAAAGGGTGTCAAGGACTGGTCCGAATGTCCGGACAAAACATTGACAGGGTCCACCGCGGAGGACTACAAAGCCGTGAGGAGCCGTTACGGCGGCGTGCCGGGCAGGCGGGCAGGCCGACACGAAGGGATCTCGATGGCGTACGACCTGATCACCATGGGGCGGATCGGAGTGGACCTCTATCCGCTCCAGACGGGGGTGCCGCTGCCGCAGGTCACGTCCTTCGGGAAGTTCCTCGGCGGATCCGCGACCAACGTCGCCGTCGCCGCCGCCCGCCTCGGCCGGCGCACCGCGGTGATCACCCGCACCGGTGACGACCCGTTCGGCACCTATCTGCACCAGGCCCTGCGCGACTTCGGCGTCGACGACCGCTGGGTCACCCCCGTCCCCGGCCTGCCGACCCCGGTCACCTTCTGCGAGGTCTTCCCGCCGGACGACTTCCCGCTGTACTTCTACCGGCAGCCCAAGGCGCCCGACCTGGAGATCGACGCCCACGACCTCGACCTCGACGCCGTCCGCGACGCCCGCGTCTTCTGGATGACGGGCACCGGCCTGAGCCAGGAACCGAGCCGCACGGCGACACTGGCGGCCCTCGCCCACCGCGCCAAGGCCGGCACCACGGTCTTCGACCTCGACTGGCGGCCCATGTTCTGGACCGACCCGGACGCCGCCCGCCCCCTCTACGCCGAGGCCCTGAAACACGCCACCGTCGCCGTCGGCAACCTCGACGAGGTGGAGGTCGCCACCGGCGTGCGCGAACCGCACGCCGCCGCCCGCGCCCTCCTCGACGCGGGCGTCGACATCGCCGTCGTCAAGCAAGGACCCAAGGGCGTCCTGGCCGTCAGCCGCGCGGGCGAGTACGCCGAGGTCCCCCCGCTCCCGGTGACCGTCCTCAACGGCCTCGGCGCCGGGGACGCCTTCGGCGGCTCCCTCTGCCACGGCCTGCTCGCGGGCCGCGACCTGGAGACGGTCATGCGGTACGCCAACGCCGCCGGTGCCATCGTCGCCTCCCGCCTGGAGTGCTCCTCGGCCATGCCGACCCCCGACGAGATCGAGGCGGCGCTCACGGCCGGAGCCGTGCGGTGAGCGTCGACGTCGCGGAGCTCGTGCACACCCGCACCCACCACCCCGAGGCGATCGCCGAGGCCGCCGCCCGCCGCGCCCGACGGCCCCTGCTCGGCGCGAGCGATCGCTTGATGATCGTCGCCGCCGACCACCCCGCCCGGGGCGCGCTCGGCGCCGGCGGCCGCTCCCTGGCCATGGCCAACCGCGCCGACCTGCTCGCACGCCTCTGCCTGGCCCTGTCCCGGCCCGGTGTCGACGGCGTCCTCGCCACCGCCGACATCCTCGACGACCTGCTCCTGCTCGGCGCCCTCGACGGCAAGGTCGTCATGGGCTCGATGAACCGCGGCGGCCTGCAGGGCGCCCGCTTCGAACTCGACGACCGCTTCACCGGCCACCGCGCCGAGGACATCGAGCGGCTCGGCTTCGACGCGGGCAAACTGCTCCTGCGCATCGACTACGACGACACCGGCTCCCTCACCACCCTGGAGTCCACCGCCCGCGCGATCGACGACATGGCCGCACGCCGGCTCCCCGTCTTCGTCGAGCCGTTCATCTCCCGCCGCGCCCCCGACGGCGGGCTCCGCAACGACCTGTCCGCCGAGGCCGTCACCCGGTCCATCGCCATCGCCTCCGGACTCGGCGGCACCTCCGCCTACACCTGGCTCAAGGTGCCGGTCACCGACGACCCCGACGACATGGCCGAGGTCATGGAGACCTCCACCCTGCCGGCGGTCCTGCTGGGCGGCGAGGTCGGCGGCTCCGCCGAGGACCAGGCCGGCGCGTACGAGAAGTGGCGGGGCGCGCTGCGCCTGCCCACCGTCCGCGGCCTGGTAGTCGGCCGTTCACTGTTGTACCCGGCGGACGGGGACGTGGCCGCCGCCGTCGACACCGCCGTAGGACTGCTGTGAGGGCCGCATGACGCACACCGAGCCGCACCACCGCCCGACGCGCACCGAGCCGCACCGCCCGTCGCGGACCGAGCCGCATCCCCCGTCGCGGACGGAGCCGTATCGCCCGTCGTCGCGGACGGAGCCGTATCGCCCGTCGTCGCGCACCGAGCCGCGGCGTCCGGCGGGCCGTGACCTGTACGTCCCGCGCGGCACCACCGCCGACGCGCACCACGTCCTCGACATCGGCCCGGAGCGGGCCGGCTGGGCCCGCAGCAGTCTGCGCGTCGTCGAGTTGGCGCCCGGCGGCACGCACACCCTCACCGCCGGGGACAGCGAGTGGATCGTGCTTCCGCTGGAGGGCGGATGTACCGTGCGAACAGCGGATGAAGAGTTCCAACTCCTGGGCAGGGAGAGCGTTTTCGCGGCGGTCACCGACTTCGCGTACGTTCCCCGGGACGCCCGGGCACAGATCGCCTCCGGCGCGGGAGGCCGCTTCGCCCTGGCAGGAGCGAAGTGCGAGCGACGACTCCCCGCCCGCTACGGCCCCGCGCCGGAGGTACCCGTCGAGGAACGCGGCAGCGGCACCTGCGCCCGCCTGGTGCGCAACTTCGCCGCCGCCGACGCCTTCGACTGCGACAAGCTGATCGCCGTCGAGGTCGTCACCCCCGGCGGGAACTGGTCCTCGTACCCGCCGCACAAGCACGACGAGCACCGGCCCGGCGAGGAGTCGGAGCTCGAGGAGATCTACTACTTCGAGATCGACGGACCGAACGGTTTCGGCTACCAGCGCGTGTCCCCCTCCCGTGAGGGCGGATCCGACGTCCTCGCCGAGGTCCGCTCCGGCGACGCCGTCCTCGTCCCCGACGGCTGGCACGGCCCGTCGATCGCCCAGCCCGGCCACGCCATGTACTACCTGAACGTCATGGCCGGGCCCGGCGGGACACGGGAGTGGCGGATCCGCTTCCACCCGGACCACGTAGAAGGCACAGGGGGTTACCGATGACCATCAGGCTCACCGTGGCCCAGGCGCTGGTGCGCTTCCTCGCCGCCCAGTACACCGAACGCGACGGCGTACGGCAGCGGCTGATCGGCGCGACCTGGGGCATCTTCGGCCACGGCAACGTCGCCGGCCTCGGCCAGGCGCTCGTCGAGTACGCCGACGTCATGCCGTACCACCAGGGCCGCAACGAGCAGTCGATGGTGCACGCGGCCGTCGGCTACGCCCGCCAGTCGAACCGCCTGTCCACCCACGCGGTGACGACGTCGATCGGCCCCGGCGCGACGAACCTGGTCACCGGCGCGGCCCTCGCCACCATCAACCACCTCCCGGTCCTCCTCCTGCCCGGCGATGTCTTCGCCACCCGCCCGGCCGACCCGGTCCTCCAGCAGCTGGAGGTCCCCCACGCCGGTGACGTGTCCGTCAACGACACCCTGCGCCCGGTCTCGAGGTACTTCGACCGCGTCACCCGCCCCGAGGCACTCGTCCCGGCCGCGCTCCGGGCGATGCGCGTGCTGACGGACCCCGTGGAGACGGGCGCGGTGACACTGGCGCTGCCGCAGGACGTGCAGGCCGAGGCGTACGGCTGGCCCGAGGAGTTCTTCGCCGAGCGCACCTGGGCCGTCCGCCGCCCGGGCGCCGACCCGGCCGAGCTCGCCGAGGCGGTGCGGGCGATCCGGGCGGCCGGGCGCCCCCTGGTCGTCGCGGGCGGCGGCGTCCACCACAGCCGCGCCGAGGCGGCCCTCGCCGAGTTCGCCGAGACCACCGGCATCCCGGTCGCCTCCACCCAGGCCGGCAAGGGCTCCCTGCGCCACGACCACCCCCAGGACGTCGGCGGCGTCGGCCACACCGGCACCGCGACCGCCGACGATCTGGCCCGCACCGCCGACCTGGTGATCGGCGTGGGCACGCGGTACACCGACTTCACCACCGCCTCCCACACCCTGTTCGCCGGCGAGGGCGTCCGTTTCCTCAACCTCAACATCGCCGCCCACGACGGCCACAAGCTCGCCGGCCTCCCGCTCGTCGCGGACGCCCGCAGCGGCCTGACGGAGCTGACCGAGGCCCTCGCCCTCCACGCCCACCGCGTCGCGGACGCCTACGTCGCCGAGTACACGGGCGGCAAGGAGCGCTGGGAGCGGCGCGTCGACGCCTGCTACGAGGCCGACGAGCCCGACCTGCCCCCCACCCAGCCGCAGGTGCTGGGCGCGCTGGACGCGATCGTCGACGAGACGGACGTCATCGTCAACGCGGCCGGCTCGCTCCCCGGCGACCTGCACAAACTGTGGCGGGCGCGCTCGCGGGACCAGTACCACCTGGAGTACGGCTACTCCTGCATGGGCTACGAGATCCCGGCCGCGCTCGGGGTGAAGCTGGCGGCGCCCGACCGGCCGGTGTGGGCGCTGGTCGGCGACGGCACGTACCTGATGATGCCGACGGAGATCGTCACGGCCGTGCAGGAGGGCATCGCGATCAAGATCGTCCTCGTGCAGAACCACGGGTACGCCTCCATCGGCGGGCTGTCGGAGGAGACCGGCGGCGAACGCTACGGCACCGCCTACCGCCACCGGGCCGACGACGGCACCTTCACGGGCGCCCCCCTCCCCGTCGACCTGGCCGCCAACGCCGCCAGCCTCGGGATGCGCGTGCTGCGCGCACGGGACATACGCGGTCTGCGCGCGGCCCTCGCCGAGGCCCGGGCCGCCGACACCCCCACATGTGTCTACGTCGAGACCCGAACGGCAGACACAGTGTCGGGCGCGCCCGAGGCACAGGCCTGGTGGGATGTACCCGTGGCCGAGACCGCGACCCGACCGTCGGCGGTGAAGGCCCGTGAGCTGTACGAACGGCACGTCTCCACCCGACGCCGCCATCTGTGAAGGAGCAACTGGGCATGACGAAGATCGTCAACCACTGGATCGGCGGCAAGGCCGTCGAGGGCGCGTCGGGCACGTTCGGGCCGGTCACCGACCCGGCGACCGGCGCGGTCACCACGAAGGTCGCGTTCGCGACGGTCGACGAGGTCGACGCGGCGGTCGCGGCCGCCAAGGACGCCTTCGCGACCTGGGGCCAGTCCTCGCTGGCCCAGCGCACCTCGATCCTGTTCCGGTTCCGCGCGCTGCTCGACGCCCACCGCGACGACATCGCCGAGCTGATCACCGCCGAGCACGGCAAGGTGCACTCCGACGCGCTCGGTGAGGTCGCCCGCGGCCTGGAGATCGTCGACCTGGCGTGCGGCATCAGCGTGCAGCTGAAGGGCGAGCTGTCCACGCAGGTCGCGAGCCGCGTGGACGTGGCGTCGATCCGCCAGCCGCTCGGTGTCGTCGCGGGCATCACGCCGTTCAACTTCCCGGCGATGGTCCCGATGTGGATGTTCCCGATCGCCATCGCGACCGGCAACACCTTCGTGCTGAAGCCGTCCGAGAAGGACCCGTCGGCGTCGGTGCGGCTCGCCGAGCTGCTGGCCGAGGCCGGTCTGCCCGACGGCGTCCTCAACGTCGTCCACGGCGACAGGGTGGCCGTCGACCGCCTCCTGGAGCACCCGGACGTCAAGGCCGTCTCGTTCGTCGGCTCCACCCCGATCGCCCGCCACATCCACACCACCGCCTCCGCGCACGGCAAGCGGGTCCAGGCGCTGGGCGGCGCCAAGAACCACATGCTGGTCCTCCCGGACGCCGACCTGGACGCGGCCGCGGACGCCGCCGTGTCCGCCGCCTACGGCTCGGCGGGCGAGCGCTGCATGGCCATCTCGGCCGTGGTCGCGGTCGGTTCGATCGGCGACGAACTGGTGGAGAAGATCCGCGAGCGCGCCGAGAAGATCAAGATCGGTCCCGGCAACGACCCGGCCTCCGAGATGGGCCCGCTGATCACCGCCGCCCACCGCGACAAGGTCGCCTCCTACGTCACGGGCGCGGCGGCCGAGGGCGCCGAGGTGGTCCTCGACGGCACCGGCTACACGGTCGACGGCTTCGAGGACGGCCACTGGATCGGCATCTCGCTGCTGGACAAGGTGCCCACGTCGGCCAAGGCCTACCAGGACGAGATCTTCGGCCCGGTGCTGTGCGTGCTGCGCGCGGACACCTACGAGGAGGGCGTGGCGCTCATCAACGCCTCCCCCTTCGGCAACGGCACCGCGATCTTCACCCGGGACGGCGGCGCCGCCCGCCGCTTCCAGCTGGAGGTCGAGGCCGGCATGGTCGGTGTGAACGTCCCGATCCCGGTCCCCGTCGGCTACCACAGCTTCGGCGGCTGGAAGGACTCCCTCTTCGGCGACCACCACATCTACGGCAACGACGGCACGCACTTCTACACCCGCGGCAAGGTCGTCACCACCCGCTGGCCGGACCCCTCCGAGGCCCTGGCGGGCGTGGACCTGGGCTTCCCGCGCAACCACTGAGGACCACCGGGTCCGTCGGTGCCCTGCCTCTCCACGGGGGCAGGGCACCGACGCGTCACTGCGCGGCGGCTTCCTCCAGGGCCTCGGTCATGTCGCCGGTCTGCGCGGCCGGCGGCGCCTTCACCTCGGCCGTCTCACCGAACTTCGCGAAGTCCGTGGTGACCTTCATGGCGCCGATCTCCTGGACCAGGCGCACGGGAAGGTCCTCGGCGCCGACCCAGACGTCCATGGCGAACGACGTCACGCCGCCGGTCATCGAGCCCAGGAGGCCGCTGTCGTCGCCGAGGGCCTCGCCGAGCTTGCCCAGCTGGTCCTGGCCGACCACCGCGCGGTAGTGGGTGGTGCTCTGGCCGTTGACCGTCTCGGTGCCGAGGTCCTGGACGTCGTCGGCGTACTTCAGGCCCTTCATGGACGCCGACGGGCTGCCGTTGCCGCCGCCGAGTGCCTGCGCGCCCTGCTCGCCGAAGATCGCCGAGCCGTCGACCTTCATCCACTCCTTGCCCGCGAGCGGACCGGCGGCCTGCGGGTCGATGTCGTAGTAGTAGGTGCCGTCGACGAAGAGCATGCGCATCGTCGGGGCGTCCTGGAGCTGCTGCATCTGCGCGGCCGCCGTGTCCATCTCGACGTCGAAGGCGTAGCCGTCGCCCCAGGAGTACGTGCCGTCCATGGTGACCGGTTCGCCCGTCCCCAGGTCGGTGCTCATCCGCACCTCGGCCGAACCGACCTCTTCCGTGCGGTCGGTGGCGCGGGCCAGCGCCGCCATGATCGTGTCGGTCCGGTCGACCTTCTCGGCCACGTCGGCCGCCTGCTTCACGGTCTCCGTGCCGCACGCCGACACGGTGAGCATCGCCGCGGCCGTGCACCCCATCCAGGCAGCGGTGTACCTCAGCCTCATTCCCCACCCCTCGCTGTGAACCGTCTGTGGCCTCGACCCTAGCGCCCCCCACCGACAGCTCCACGTGCCGGTCGGCCGCACGTCTTTCCGGCGCGCCCTGCGGTTCCCGCACTCCCCAAGACGGCCGAACGGCTTGAGGAAACTGCGGTAAACGCCATCTTGAGCCCTTCTCGGCTACGGATTCCGTACTCAAACACCTATTGACGCACTGCTTTTCGTCGGGGTTCGATGCACCGCCGGGAGCGACCAGAAGAACGTACAGCGATCCGCCGGAGGCGATAGCGCTCCCGACCCCACCCTCTGCCGCACGAGTCGATCGGAACCGCCGCATGACCGACACGCTCCGCCCTGTCGTAACCGCCCTCCCGCAGGCGCCGGACAGTCCCCAGAAGCTGAAGCGCTCCATCGGTGTCGTCGGCGGCACCCTCCTCACCCTCTCGTGCGTGACGCCCGCCTCCACCCTCTTCGTGGTCGTCCCCGACCTGTTCGGCTCGCTCGGCACCGCGACCGCCCTCACGATCGCGATCGGCTCGCTCCTCTGTATCGCGGTGGCGTTCTGCTACTCGGAGCTGGGCACCCTCATCCCCAGCGCGGGCGGCGAGTACGCCATGGTGTCGACGCTGGCCGGACGGCTCGCGGGCTGGCTCGTCTTCGTCCTGTCGCTCCTGGTCGTGATGATCGTCCCGCCGGTGATCGCCATGGGCACGGCCGACTACCTGGCCCCGGTCGTCCACCTCGACCCGTCGCTCGCCGGCGCCGGCGTCATGCTGCTGGCCACCCTCGCCGGCCTGCTCGACCTGCGCGCCAACGCCTGGATCACCGGCGTCTTCCTGGTCCTGGAGGTCATCGCGGCGGCCGTCGTGGCGGTGCTGGGCTTCGCCCACGCCGAGCGCGGCCCGGGCAGCCTGGTGTCGATGGAGGTCGCCGGCGCCGACGGCCTGCCGGACACCGTCACCGCCCTGCTGGTCGTCTCCGGTCTCGCCATCGCCCTCTTCGTCACCCAGGGCTTCTCCACCGCCGTCTACCTCTCCGAGGAACTGGAGAACCCCCGCCGCACCGTCGCCCGCACGGTCCTCGCCACCCTCGCCATCTCCACCGTGATCATCCTGGTCCCGGTCGCCGCGATCACCCTGGGCGCCTCCGACCTCGCCGAGCTGACCGGCGGCGACATCGGCTCCATGGTCACCGCCTGGTCCAACTCCGCCGTCGGCACCTTCGTCAGCCTCTGCGTGGCCCTCGCGATCATCAACGCCGGCATCGTCATGGTCATCCAGAACTCCCGCGTCCTGTTCGCCTCGGCCCGCGACAAGGCCTGGCCCCAGCCGGTCAACGACGCCTTCGCCCGGCTCGGCCGCTTCGGCTCCCCCTGGGTCGCCACCCTCGCCGTCGGCGTCCCCGGCGCGGCCCTGTGCTTCGTCGACCTCGACACCCTGTACGGCGTGACGGGCGTCTCCGTTACCGGCATGTACCTGCTCGTCGCGATCGCCGCCCTGCTCGCCCGCCGCGGCGCCCACCGCCACACCCCGGCCTGGCGCATGCCGCTCTGGCCGGCCGTACCGGCCCTGCTGATCGTGGTCCTCGCCTACGTCCTCGTCCAGCAGGAGACCACCTACCTCCTGTGGACCGGCGGCATCACCGCCGCCGCCACCCTCTACTGGGCCCTCTACCTCCGCCCCCGCCGCGACACCCGCTGGCTGGTGTCGATCCCGGAGGACGCGGGGGCCTGACACGTACCGCGGACGCGGTACGCGACCCGGCCGCCGTACGCCGGAGGTAGGCCGGTCGGTTCCGCCTCCGGTCGACATCTCCCCGACAGTTTCACCCCGTACCGTTACAGCATGGATCTTCGATTGCCCCGGCTGCGGGGACTGCGGCGGTCGCGGCGGCTGGTGGCCGCCGCGGCCGCCGTCGTCGTCCTCGCGGGCGCCGGGACATGGACGGCCGTCGCCTCCGACGACCCGCCGCCCGTCAAGCGCAGTGACCGCGTGCTGGCCGTGGACGGGGTGCGCCTGGACACCTCGTACTTCACGTCCGGCACCGGCCGCCGCCCCGCCGTCCTCCTGGGACACGGCTTCGGCGGCAGCAAGGACGACGTCCGGCAGCAGGCGCAGGAGCTGGCCCGCGCCGGATACGCCGTGCTGACCTGGTCGGCGCGCGGCTTCGGCAAGTCCACCGGGAAGATCGGGCTGAACGACCCGCAGGGCGAGGTCGCCGACGTCTCGAAGCTGATCGACTGGCTGGCGAAGCGCCCCGAGGTCCAGCTCGACAAGGCCGGCGACCCGCGCGTGGGCATGACCGGCGCCTCCTACGGCGGCGCGATCTCCCTGCTGGGCGCCGGGTACGACGACCGGGTCGACGCCATCGCCCCGGCGATCACGTACTGGAACCTCGCCGACGCGCTGTTCCCCGACGGCGTCTTCAAGAAGCTGTGGACCGGCATCTTCTTCAACACCGGAGGCGGCTGCGCCGCGTTCGAGCCCGCGCTGTGCGCGATGTACCAGCGGGTCGCCGAGTCCGGCACGCCCGACGCCGCCGCCCGCGAGGTGCTCCAGGCGCGTTCGCCGTCCGCCGTCGCCGACCGCATCGACGTCCCCACCCTCCTGGTCCAGGGGCAGACCGACTCCCTCTTCACGCTCGCCCAGGCCGACGCGGCCGAGAAGGCGATCAGCGCCAACGGCGCCCCCGTCGACGTCGACTGGATCGCGGGCGGCCATGACGGCGGCGACCTGGAGACCGACCGGGTCCGGGCCCGCGTGACCTCCTGGTTCGACCGCTACCTCAAGGACGACGAGGCCGCCGACACCGGCCCGGCCTTCCGCGTCACCCGCACCCTCGGCACCGGCACCGGCGACGGCGAACCCCGCCTGAGCGGAGCGAGCGCCGACACCTACCCCGGCTTGGAGAGCGCCGGCCGCTCCCTCGCCCTCAGCGGCCGTGAGCAGAGCGTCGACAACCCGGCCGGCGCCACCCCGCCCGCCGTGTCCGCCCTGCCCGGCCTCGGCGGCTCCGGCCTCTCCCAGCTGTCGAGTCTCGGCGTCGGCGTCTCCCTCGACTTCCCCGGCCAGTACGCGGCCTTCCAGACCGTTCCCGTCCGCGAGGACCTGCGGATCACCGGCTCGCCCACGGTCACCGTGCACGTGAAGTCCACGACCGACGACGCCGTCCTCTTCGCCAAGGTGTACGACGTCGGCCCCGGCGGCGGTGCCCAGCAGGTGCTGCCGTCCCAGCTGGTCCAGCCCGTCCGGGTGGAGGGCGCCAAGGCCGGCAAGGACGTCACGATCACCCTGCCCGCCATCGACTACGAGGTGGAGGACGGCCACCGGCTGCGCCTGGTCCTCGCCTCCACGGACCTCGGCTACGCCTCCCCGGTGACCCCGGCGACGTACACCGTCTCCGTGAAGGGCGACCTGAACGTGCCGACGGCCCTGAGCGGCACGGACGCGGCGGCCCCGCTGCCCGCCCGCGTGTGGTGGCTCCCGCTCGCCGGCGCCGCCCTCGCCGCGGCCCTGCTGCTGACCGCCCGCCGCCGCACGAAGGCGCCCGCCGCCCCCGACCCGGCCCTCGCCGACGTCCCCCTGCAGATCACCGACCTGAGCAAGCGGTACGCGAAGTCCGCCGACCGGTACGCGGTCAAGGACCTGTCCTTCCGCGTCGAGAAGGGCCAGGTGCTCGGCCTGCTCGGCCCCAACGGCGCGGGCAAGACGACGACCCTGCGCATGCTGATGGGCCTGATCACACCGGACGGCGGCGAGATCCGCGTCTTCGGCCACGCCATCGCGCCCGGCGCCCCGGTGCTGTCCCGCGTCGGCGCCTTCGTCGAGGGCGCGGGCTTCCTCCCGCACCTGTCCGGCCGGGAGAACCTGGAGCTGTACTGGCGGGCCACCGGCCGCCCGCCGCAGGACGCCCACCTGGACGAGGCCCTGGAGATCGCGGGCCTGGGCGACGCGCTCGCCCGCGCGGTCCGCACGTACTCGCAGGGCATGCGCCAGCGTCTCGCCCTCGCCCAGGCCATGCTCGGCCTGCCCGACCTGCTCATCCTCGACGAGCCGACCAACGGCCTCGACCCGCCCCAGATCCGCGAGATGCGCGAGGTGATGATCCGCTACGCGGCGGCCGGCCGTACGGTGATCGTCTCCAGCCATCTGCTGTCCGAGGTCGAGCAGTCCTGCACCCACCTCGTGGTGATGGACCACGGGCAGCTCGTCCAGGCGGGCCCGGTGCGGGAGATCGTCGGCTCCGGCGACACCCTGCTCGTCGGCACCTCCGCGCCGGTGGACGAGCCCGTCGTCGAGAAGGTCGCCGTGCTGCCCGGCGTGGCCTCGGCCACCCGCACCGACGACGGTCTGCTGGTCCGCCTCGACCCCGACGGCAGCGCGGCCCGCCTGGTCGCCGAACTGGTCCGCCTGGAGGTCCCCGTGGAGTCGGTCGGCCCGCACCGCCGCCTCGAAGACGCCTTCCTCACCCTGATCGGAGACTCCGCATGAGCACGCTCACCGACCGCGCGGAGGCCGCCGACGGCTACCGCGCCGGCCGTACGCTGCCCGTCCGGGTCGAGCTGGTCCGGCAGCTGAAGCGGCGCCGCACGCTGGTCATGGGCGGCATTCTGTTCGCCCTGCCGTTCGTGCTGCTCGTCGCCTTCCAGGTGGGCGGCGGTCCGGGCGCGGGCAACAACCGGGTGAACCTGATGGACACGGCCACGCTGTCCGGCGCGAACTTCGCCGCGGTGAACCTCTTCGCCTCCGCGGGCTTCCTGCTGGTCATCCCCGTGGCCCTGTTCTGCGGCGACACCGTGGCGTCGGAGGCCGGCTGGTCCTCCCTGCGCTACCTCCTGGCCGCGCCCGTGCCCCGCGCCCGCCTGCTGTGGTCCAAGCTCGTCGTCGGACTCGGCCTCAGCCTGGCCGCGATGGTGCTGCTGCCGGTCGTCGCCCTCGCCGTCGGTACGGCCGCGTACGGCTGGGGGCCGCTGGAGCTGCCCACCGGCGGTCTGCTGCCCGCGGGCACCGCCGCCCAGCGCCTGCTGATCACCGTCGCGTACCTCTTCATGTCCCAACTGGTCACCGCCGCCCTGGCGTTCTGGCTCTCCACCCGCACCGACGCCCCGCTCGGCGCGGTCGGCGGCGCGGTGGGCCTGACCATCGTCGGCAACGTCCTCGACGAGGTCACCGCCCTCGGCGACTGGCGCGAACTCCTGCCCTCGCACTGGCAGTACGCCTGGCTCGACGCCGTCCAGCCGACGCTCCAGTGGACCGACATGATCCAGGGCGTCTCCGTGTCGGTGACCTACGCCCTCGTGCTGTTCGCCCTGGCCTTCCGGGGGTTCGCCCGCAAGGACGTGGTGTCGTAGGCCCTGTCGTCAAGGGGGAGGCTCGCCCCACGGCCCCACGGCCCCACGGCCCCACCGCCCCACGGCCCCACGGCCCCACCGCCCCACGGCCCCACGGCCCCACGGCCCCACCGCCCACGGCCCCACCGCCCCACCGCCCCGACGCACACGCGCCGTGCCCGCTCGTTCGTCCGGACCACCCCGGTCCGTGACGACACGACCTCGGGCACGGCGCTTCGCCGTGTTGCCGCGGCACCCCTGGTGCAACTTCTTACTCGTGAGTAAGGTGCCGTCCACCGCCTGCCAGCCCCCTCTTCCCCCCAGGAGCCGCCATGGGCATGCGCAAGGACCTGAAACGGGCCGCACGCCGTACCGATCTGGCCGCCCGCACCCACGTGGACCTCGTCAGGGACGGGACCGGCACCGTGCGGGAGGCCCGCACCGCCCCCCTCGTCCCGCCCCTCACCGGCGGCAGCACCGCCGACCTGCCCTTCACCAACGCGGCCGAGGCCCCCGACGCCGTCGTCCTGCGCCGCAGGGACCCGGACGGCGACTGGCGGCCGGTGACGGCGGCCGCCTTCGCCCGCGAGGTCACCGCCGTCGCCAAGGGGCTGATCGCCGCCGGCCTGGAACCGGGCGGCCGCGTCGCGTTGATGTCCCGCACCCGCTACGAGTGGACCGTCCTGGACTTCGCGATCTGGGCGGCCGGCGGCCAGACCGTCCCCGTCTACGCCACCTCCGCCGCCCACCAGGTGGAGTGGATCGTCCGCGACTCCGGCGCCCGCTTCGTCGTCACCGAGACCGCGGCCAACACCGCCACGGTCACCGCGGCCACGGCCGGCCACCCCGACCGGCCCCGCGTCTGGGAACTGGACGCGGACGCGATCACCGGTCTCACCGCCCTCGGCCGCGACGTCCCCGACGAGGAGGTCGCCAAACGCCGCGCCGCCCTCACCCCCGACACCCCCGCGACCCTCTGCTACACCTCCGGCACGACCGGCCGCCCCAAGGGCTGCGTCCTCACCCACGCCAACCTGCACGCCGAGGCCGCCAACACCCTCGAACTCCTCCACCCCGTCTTCAACGAGGTCACCGGCCAGACCGCCTCCACCCTCCTCTTCCTCCCCCTGGCCCACATCCTCGGCCGCACCCTCCAGATAGCCTGTCTGACGGCCCGCATCGAGACCGGCCACTTCCCGAGCGTCAGGCCCGACGAACTCCGCCCCGCCCTCAAGGAGTTCCGCCCCACCTTCGTCGTCGGCGTGCCCTACCTCTTCGAGCGCATCCACGACACGGGCCGCGCCACCGCCGAGAAGATCGGCCGCGCCGCCTCCTTCGACCGCGCCGAACGCGTCGCCGTCCGCTTCGGCGAGGCCCACCTGCGCGGGTTCCTCGGCACCGGCAAGGGCCCCGGCCCCGGCCTCCGGGCCGCGTGGGCCCTGTACGATCTGCTGGTCTACCGCCGCATCCGCAAGGAGCTCGGCGGCCGCCTGCGCTACGCCATCAGTGGCGGCTCCCCCCTCGACCGCTCCCTCAACCTCTTCTTCTACGCCGCCGGCATCATGATCTACGAGGGCTACGGCCTCACCGAGACCACCGCCGCCGCCACCGTCGTACCCCCGCTGGGGCCCCGCCCGGGCACGGTCGGCCGGCCGGTCCCCGGCACGTCCGTCCGCATCGCCGACGACGGCGAGGTCCTCATCAGCGGCGGTGTGGTCTTCGGCGCCTACTGGAACGCCCCCGACGCCACGGACGCCGTCCTCACCGACGGCTGGTTCGCCACCGGCGACCTCGGCTCCCTCGACGAGGACGGCTACCTCACCATCACCGGCCGCAAGAAGGACCTCATCGTCACCTCCGGCGGCAAGAACGTCTCCCCGGCCGTCCTCGAGGACCGGCTGCGCAGCCGCACCCCGGTCGGCCAGTGCATGGTCGTCGGCGACAACCGCCCCTTCGTCGCCGCCCTGATCACCCTGGACCCCGACGCGGTCGCCCACTGGCTCGCCGTGCGCGGACGCCCCGCCGACACCCCGCTCGCCGAGGTGATCCGCGACCCCCGGCTGCGCGCCGACGTCCAGAAGGCGGTCGACTACGCCAACGAGGCCGTCTCCCGCGCCGAGTCGATCCGCGCCTTCACCCTGGTCGAGGGCGAGTTCACCGAGGAAAACGACATGCTCACGCCCTCCCTGAAGGTCAAGCGCCACACGGTGGCGGCCCGTTACCACGCGGAGATCGACGAGCTGTACCGCACCTGACAGCACGACGGCGGGCCACCGGAGGAACCGGTGACCCGCCGCGGCGGTACGTCAGGCCGAGGATCAGCCGTTGCCCGTGCCGTTGCCGGACAGGGCCGAGATGTCGTCAAGGATGTGCGACAGCGGCTCGTCGCCCTTGGCCTGGGTGCTGTTCTCGACGCACTGCTGGTTCTGCGGGGCCGACAGGATCGGGATGTCCTGGACCCCGACGTTGACGAGGCCGACCAGGGACTGCGCGTTGACCTTGGCCGGCAGGCCGACGCACGGCTTGTTCAGCGAACCCTGCACCAGCGAGAGCTGCGGGCTCATGTCGCCGAACGTGGCCGAGTTGCCGAACGCCTGGGAGGCGCCGTTGCCGCTGGCGGACGTGGTGCCGCTGTCGTCGCCGATGGCCAGGGCCGGCGACGCGGACGCGACCGCGAGACCGGCCATGGATGCGGCGACGGCCGCGGTTGCCCACAGCTTCTTCATGTTTTCGTTCCCTTCGAAAAGCGCACTCCGGACGAGGAGTTGCGTGATCGTCAACGGTCCGCGCCGTACGGGGGTTGCGGACCGTACCCCGATCGGCGCAGCGCACGGGGCCGACGGCCGCACGCCCCCCTTCGCCGGTACGCGCACGCCCCGCTCCTCACCGGTACGCGTACGCGCTCCCGCCGACGGGTGCGGCGAGCAGAGACGTTTCTCCTCCGTCGGTGCGCACACAGCGGAACGGCGGGCCGCCGGTGGTCCGGCGGCCCGCCGAGGGGATGGGGCCGTCCCGAGGGATCAGGGAACGGAACGACCCCGTTCACCTCGTCCTGGCTCAGCCGTTGCCCGTGCCGTTGCCGGACAGGGCCGAGATGTCGTCCAGGATGTGCGACAGCGGCTCGTCGCCCTTGGCCTGGGTGCTGTTCTCGACGCACTGCTGGTTCTGCGGGGCCGAAAGGATCGGGACGTCCTGGACACCGATGTTGAGGAGGCCGACCAGGGACTGCGCGTTGACCTTGGCCGGCAGACCGATGCAGGGCTTGTTGAGAGAGCCCTGGATGAGCGCCATCTGCGGGCTCATGTTGCCGTACGTGGCCGAGTTGCCGAACGCCTGGGAGGCGCCGTTGCCGCTGGCGGACGTGGTGCCGCTGTCGTTGCCGATGGCGAGTGCCGGAGCAGCGGTGGCGGCGGAGACGCCGACTGCGGCGGCGGCGACCGCGGCGGTGGCCAGTACCTTCTTGATCACTTGCTAGTCCCTTCTGGAGAAACCCCGTCCACCGGAGCGCCCTGGTCAACTCCCCCCGCCGTGTTTGGTTCCCCCCGTTCACTCCGATGGCCCAGTGGAAACGGTCGGCGGGCACAGGGCGGCTCCTATCGGGTGAAGCGCCGCAACCATTCCCGGAGTGCCGGGTTGAGTCGGGGCAGGCACATGGTCCCGGCGTCGGAGCCGGGACGGGGAAAGGAAGAGCGAAATGCTGAAGAAGGCAATGGCCGCGGCGGCGGTCGCCGTTTCCGTCGTCGGTGCGTCGGCGGCGGCCGCCCCCCAGGCGCTTGCCATCGGCAACGACAGCAACACCACCTCCGCCAGCGGCAACGGCGCCTCCCAGGCGTTCGGCAACTCGGCCACGTTCGGCGACAAGAGCCCCCAGCTCTCGCTGGTGCAGGGTTCGCTGAACAAGCTCTGCGTCGGCCTGCCCGCGAAGGTCAACCTCCAGTCCCTGGCAGCCGGCCTCGCCAACATCGGCGTCCAGGACGTCCCGGTCCTGTCGGCCCCGCAGAACCAGCAGTGCGTCGAGAACAGCACCCAGGCCAAGGGCGACGAGCCGCTGTCGCACATCCTGGACGACATCTCGGCCCTCTCGGGCAACGGCACGGACAACGGCTGACGCCCGCGGCTCCCGGCTCGTCCGGCGGCCTTCTTCTCCCTGTTTCCGGTGACACGCGTGCATCTGACGGCGTGTCCCTCCCGGCCGTACGGCCGGACCCTGGCCGGCCTTGGACCACCGTTCCGCGTCCCGAGGCCGGCCTTTCCCACTTCTTCAAGCAGGAAGACCACGAGATTGCGACAGACCCTGAGCAAGGGAGTGGTCGCGGCCGCCGCCGCGACGAGCATCCTGTCCCTGTGCGGCGGCGGTTCCGCACTCGCCGACACGCACGGGGACGGGACCGCGAGGAACTCGCCCGGCGTCGCCTCGGGCAATGACATCCAGGTCCCGGTGACCGTCCCGGTGAACGCCTGCGGCAACTCGGTCGACGTCGTCGCCGCGCTGAACCCGGCCTTCGGCAACGTCTGCGCCACCACCTCCGACGCCGAGAGGGACCCCGCCACGCCCGGCGCACCCCACGACGACGACTCCTCCGGCTACGACGACTCCGCCGGCTATGGCGACTCCGCCGGCTATGGCGACTCGGGCTACGACTCCTCCGGCTACGGCGACCGGGGTCACGGCGACTCGGGCTACGGGGACGACGACTCCGGCTACGGGAACGACGACTCGGGGTACGGATCCACGCCGCCCCCTGGGGGTGGGGACCACACTCCGCCTCCGGGGGACGGCGGTCACACGACTCCGCCTCCCGGCGACGGGGGTCACACGACTCCCCCTCCGGGGGACGGGGGCCACACCACGCCGCCTCCGGGGGACGGGGGCCACACGACTCCGCCTCCCGGCGACGGCGGTCACACGACTCCGCCTCCCGGCGACGGCGGTCACACGACTCCGCCTCCGGGGGACGGCGGTCACACCATCCCGCTCCCGGACGGCGGAGGTCGCCACACCCCGCCCCCGGACGGTGACGGGCACACCACTCCGCCCCAGCTGCCCCACACCGGCAGCGAGGGCCTGTTCGCCGCCTCGGGGGTCGGTGTCACGCTGATCACCGCCGGCGCCGTCCTGTACCGGCGGGGCAGGATCGCGTCCCGTCGGTGAACCCGCCGGTGCCGGACGCCCCGCGCCCGGCACCGGTGTCCCTCACCCGCGCACGCCGTCAGGAGGACGGGGGCGGCGGGGGAGGACCGTACGTCAGAGCCTGGCCGTCGCCCGGCCCGGCCGGGTCGGCCGGGTCGGCCGGGTCCGGGGCACCGGGCAGGCCGGCACCGGACGGCGGGTGCGGTGGTGCCTGGCGGACGACCCGGGCGGATGCGGCGGGGGCGTCGGCCGGGACGAACCGGCCCAGCAGCCGGCGGGTGACGTGGGCGGTCCACAGGCCCCACATCGCCAGGCCGGGAGCGGTGTCGTCGGCGGCGTACCAGGCGAGTTCGCGGCCGTGCGGCGCCGGACGCAGGACGGCCGGCAGCGCGTAGTTCTCCACCACGAACGACCGCCCCGGCCGCGGCGACCCCTCCGGCAGCGGACGGTGGGTCAGGTCCAGGTGCTGGGCGCGTACGACGTCCAGTCCCGCGGTGTCGGCGAAGAGGCGGAACTGGGCGCCGGGGCGCGGGTTGAAGTCGAGCAGGTGGTAGCGGCCGCTCGCACCGCACCGGCGGAAGTCGAGGTCGAAGATGCCGCGGTACCCCAGCGCGGCGGCGAGCCGCTCCGACTGCGCCTGGACCTGGTGGTTCGTGGTCCACTCGCCCACCGCCGTCAGACCCGCTCCGCGCGGCCAGGAGCACAGCTTGCGCCCCGGGCCGCCGCCGCGCACCGCCCCCGAGCGGTCGGCGTACCCGTGGAAGAACCAGTCGCGGTCGGGGCCGGGCGGCAGGAACTCCTGGAGCAGCAGCCGGCTGCCGGCCTCCTCGGAGCGCGCGTACAGGTCGCGCGCCTCCTGGGGGGAACGCACCACGACGGTGCTGCGCAGGCCCGAACCGGCCGGCAGCAGCCAGGGCCTGCTCCACTTCGCCACCACCGGCAGGCCGAGCCGCCAGGCGGCCGAGGCGGCCTGCGCGGCGCTCTCCGGGACCACCGTGTCCGGGTGCGGCAGGTCGGCCGCCGCGCACAGCCCGGCCAGTTCCGCCTTGTCGGCGACCCGCTCGGGCAGCGTGCCGGGCTGCTGCGGCAGCAGATAGGCGGGCGCCAGTTCCGCGCGCAGCCGGCTCACCGCGACCGCGCCCGCGTCGTCCATCGCGATCAGCACGGCGGGCCGCTGGATGCGGGCGGCCACCCCCAGCAGTACGGCGGCGACGTCGGCGGGGGAGGCGCCGGGCGGCGGCGGGGGATGCAGCCGGCGTGCGAACCGGGAGGTGCGCAGGGGACTGCCCGTCACATCGGCGACGACGTGGACGTCGACCCCGGCTCTGCCGAGCGAGCGCACGGCCCCCAGGGTTCCGTGGTGAAAGGGGTTCCGGTCGATCCGCAGCAGTACGGCGGGGACGCGGGTGTCGAGCAGCGACACGGGCTCTTCCTTCGGTTCGGTTCACCGGTGCGGACGATCAGGGGACTCGAACGCCGTAACGGCGGTGGCGTGGTTCCCTCGCGTGTGACTCTCATATGACTGTGTGTCGGCCACGCGTGGCGGAAGGAGCAGGCATGAGCACACAGCACCGACGCGTCCGTTCGCGGCGGCCGGCCGTCGTGGCGGCGGCCGTCGCGGTGTCCGCGGCGCTCGCGGCCGGTCCTGGATTCGCCGCGGGCGCGGGCGCAGGCGCGGGGGCGGGGGCGGTGCGGACCGCCGGACCTCCCGTCCGCCTGCCGGCCGTCCCGGCCGTCCCGGCTGTCGGGGAGATGCCCGCGCCCGCAGCCGTCACGCGACCCGTCGTGCCCGTCGTGCCCGTCGTGCCCGTCATCGGAACGCGTCCCGTCGCGTCCGTCCCGGGCACGCCTGCCGTGGTACCCGTCGCCGGTAGGCGTCCCGTCGCCGTCACGCGTCCTGCCGACCCGGGCCCCGCCTTCGGCGCCTACCTCGACTACGGCGCCCGGGGCGTGGCCCGGATGGCGCTGCTCAGCCGGTGGCTGGGCGGCGCCGAGCTGCGGGTCGGCCACACCTACCTGCCGGGCGACCGGTGGAGCAACATCGAGGGCCGCTCCGGGTTCCTCGGCGTGTGGGCCGACTGGCGGCGCGAGCGCACCGACCGGATGCTCGTCCTCAACGTCCCCATGCTGGAGCGCAACGAGGCGCGCGTGCCCGACGCCGAGGTGCGGGGGCTGCTGCGGCAGGGCGCGGCCGGGCGGTTCGACCACCACTTCCGCGCGCTGGCCGAACGGCTGGTCGCGCTGCGGGTGCCGGACACGGTGATCGTGCTCGGCTGGGAGATGAACGGCGTCACGTACACCCATCGCTGCGGACCCGACCCGGCGGCGTGGAGGGCGTACTGGCGGCGGATCGTCACCACCATGCGGGCCGTGCCCGGGCAGCGGTTCAGGTTCGACTTCACGCCGAGCCGCGGGCGGGACGCCGTCCCGTGGACCCGGTGCTACCCGGGGGACGCCACGGTCGACATCGTCGGCATGGACTCCTACGACCAGCCGGCCGGCCGCTCGTTCGACGAGCAGGTGACGGAACCGTACGGACTCCAGTACCACGTCGACTTCGCGAAGAGCCACGGCAAAGCCCTCTCCTACCCCGAGTGGGGACTGTTCCGCAACGGCGACAACCCCGCGTACATGCGGCGGATGCTCGACTGGATGGACCGGCACCGGCCGCTGTACAACACGCTGACCGACTACTGCCCGCACGGTGTGTGGCAGTGCGGGCGCAACCCCGAGGCGTCGCGGGTCTACCGCTCGGTGCTCTTCGGCCGCACCGGCGGGCCGGCCGGGCCGACGGCACCGCAGCACTCGGGGAGGTGTTCGCCGCCGGGCCTCGACGGGTGGATCGGGCACTGGATCGGCGGCGGGCTCTGCGTCCGCCCCGACCGGTGGTCGCGGGTCCGCTGACCGGCCCGCCCGCGGCGGTGGCGGGCCCGCGTCAGGTCCCGCCGCCACCGGCACGCCGTTCACCCCCCTGGGGCGCCGTGTGCCCCCGGTCCGCTTCGGCGTCCTTGCGCTCCTCCCAGCGGCGCAGCAGCTCCTTGCCCCGCCGGCGCGCGGCCACGTCGCACACCACGGCCGACATCAGCGGGGCCGTGGGCCGGCGGGCGAGCAGCAGCCGCTGGTTGACGACCGGCTCGGGACGCCAGTGATGCTTGTACGGCTCGTTGCCGCGCAGCAGGCTCAGCGTGCCGCGCCCGCCGCCGCGGTTGTGCTCGCAGCACGCGTCGAGCAGCATCACCGCCACGTCCGCCTTGCGCTCCCGCAGCCGCGGATGGGCGCCGTACAGGTAGCCGCCCGCCAGGCGGTGGGAGAGCAGGGTCAGGTCGACGGCGACCACGTCGTCGTCGAGCCGGAACTCGGTGACCACCGCGTCCCCGGAGCGCACCATCGGTCCGACGGAGCGCACCAGGTGCTCGGAGAACCGGGCCTCGAGGTGTTCGCCCGTCACCTTCCGGCCCTGCCACTGGAGCCGGTGCAGGTCGAGCAGGCGCCGCAGCGCCGGGTCCACCTCGTCGCCGCGGACGACCTGGCGTTCGACGCCGAGCGCGGTCAGCTTGCGCAGCTTGGCCCGCACCCGCTGGGCCTTCGCCGAGGGCAGCCGGGCCACCAGTTCGTCCATCGGGACGGCCGGCAGTTCCAGGCACGTCGAGTCGCTCACCCGTCGGCGCGGTCCGTGCCAGCGCTCGTACACCCGCTCCGCCGCGCCGCCCGGCCGGACCTCGCGGAAGTCGATCAGCGCGGTGCGGGCGGCGGCCTCGAGACCCTCGGTGAGCGCGGCGACGGCCCGCTCCCCGTGCTCGTCGTCGACCAGCACGTCCCCGTAGTCGGAGATCGCACCGCCGAGCGGCACCAGCGCGGGCAGCGGTCCGCGGACGGCCATCAGCGGGGCGGCCGCGACGAGCTCGCCGCCGGCGCGCACCAGCAGCAGCCGCAGCCGGCCGCGCCTGCCGTACGACAGCCACCACGAGTGCAGCCAGGCGTGGCTCTGGAACGGGGTGGCCGTCCCGCACCGCCGGTACAGCCGCCCCCAGACCGGTGCCAGGGCGGCGAACTCCTCCTCGTCGGTGACGAGTTCGGTGGTGTACGCCGGCTTCACAGCGCTTGGCGGGCGTCGGCGGCGACGGACGGTCCGGGCACGGCGGCCGTACGGCCCGACTCCTCCCGGTCGCCCCGGGGCCGCACGAGCAGGGCCAGTGCGCCGAGCAGTCCGCCCGCGCTCGCGCCGACCAGTCCGGTCACCGCGGGGGACGCCGACGACGGCTCGGCCGGCTCGACCGCCCGGGCGAACTGCTGGAGTTCGACGTGGGTGGTGGCCTGGGAGTCCTTGGCGTGCCGGGTCAGGGCGCGGGAGACCGCGTTGGCCATGTCGGCGGCCGTGTCGGCGCGCGAGGACGTCCCGGTGATCGCGACCATCGGGGCGTCCGGCGAGGTCGCCGTCCGGACGCCGCTCTGCAGCGTCCCCACCGGCACGTCCGCCCACACCTGTGCGTCCCCGAGCACCGCGAGCTGGGTGGCGACCCGGCCGTAGGCCTGCGCGAAGCCCAGGGCGGACGCCGTGTCGGACTTCTCCGTCGGCACGGCGACGACGTAGGCCGTGGCCGAGTAGACGGGCGGCTGGAGGATGCCGTACGCGCCGCCGAGGAGGCCGCCGGCGAGGGCGCCGGCGGCGACCAGGGACCACGGCGGGAGCGTTCGGACGCGGTGCGGGGGGCCGGACAGCCGGTGCGTCCGGACGGAGGTCTCGGTCATGACGAAGTGACTCCCTGAGGTGAGGGGGACGACGGGGCCGGCAGGGGTTGCCGGGAGAGGATGGCCGCGTACACGTCCATGAGCCGGGCGGCACTGCGGGCGATGTCGTAGTGGTGGGCGGCCTCGGGCGCGGTGCGCGGGCGCGGCCCCCGCGTGCGCGTCTCGGCCAGCGCCCGCGCGAACGCCTCCGCGCCGCCGGTCACGCGGCGTGCGCCGGGCGCGGCGTGCGCGGGCAGGTCCTCGATCGCGGGGCAGGAGGCGTACACCACGGGCAGACCGCAGGCGAGCGCCTCCACGACCGCCAGGCCGAACGACTCCTCCGGGGACGGCGAGACGAGCACGTCCATCGCGCAGGCGAGGGAGGGTAGGTCGGGGCCGGGGCCGCCGTCGGGGAGGTAGGGGCGTTCACCCGTGAACAGGACACGGTGGGCGACCCCGGCCTCCTGGGCGGTGCGGCGCAGCGCGTCCTCCTCGGGGCCGCTCCCGACCAGCAGCAGCCGGTGGTCGGCGGGCAGCGCGGCCAGGGCGTTGACGGCGACGTCGAGGCGTTTGCCGGGGTGCAGGCGGCCGACCGCGCCGACGACGTGGGCGTGGTCCGGCAGGCCGAGCAGGCGGCGGACGCGGTGGCGCCGGGCCGGGTCGAAGCGGAAGGCGTCCAGGTCGATGCCGTTGGGGACGACCTGGACGCGGTCGGCGGGCACGCCCCAGCGCACGAGGCGGCCGGCGACCGTGGGGGAGACGGCGACGGTGGCCCGGCCCAGGCGCTCGCCGGCGAGGTAGAGGGCGCGGACGCCCGCGGTGAGCCGGCGGCCCTCCAGCCGTGACTCGTTCAGGGAGTGCTCGGTGGCGACGATCGCGCGCACGCCCGCGAGCCGGGCGGCGAGACGGCCGTACAGGCAGGCCCGGTACAGGTGGGTGTGGACGAGGTCGTAGCCGCCGGAGCGGATCAGGCGGACCAGGCGGGGCAGGGCGGCCAGGTCGCGGTTGCCGGCCATGCCGAGGTGGACCACGCGCACCCCGTCCGCGGTCAGCCCCTCGGCCACCGCCCCCGGGTTGGTGAGCGTCACGACGTCGCAGTCGGCCGGCAGGTGCCGCAGCAGCAGCCGCAGTTGCTGCTCGGCGCCGCCCGTGCCGAGCCCCGTGATGATGTGCAGCGCCCTCACCGCAGCCCCTCCACGGGCCGCCGGCGCAGCCGGTGCAGCCGGTACTTCAGGAACAGGCGCGGCGCGGTGTCGTTCTGTCCGACGTGGACGCGGGGGAGGGTGAGCGGGCCGTTCAGCGGGCCGGGGTCGATCGCGCAGGCGTACGCGTATCCGGCGTCGCGTACGGCGTCCACGGCCCGCCGGTCGACGGTCCCGTACGGGTAGCAGAAGCCGTCGGGTTCCGTGCCGAGCAGCTCGGCGAGCACGGTCCGGCTGCCGACGGTCTCCGCCTTCAGGGTGAGGTCGTCGGCCCGGGTCAGGTCGACGTGGGTCAGGCCGTGCGAGCCGATCTCGACGCCCTCGGCGGCCGCCTGCCGGACGCCGTCGGCGGTCAGCAGCGGTCTGCGCCGGCCCAGCGGGTCCCAGGCGTTGTCGCCGCCGAGCCGGCCGGGCAGCACGAACAGGGTGGCGGTGCAGCCGTGGCGGCGCAGCACGGGAAGGGCGCCGGTGAGGAAGTCGGCGTACCCGTCGTCGAAGGTGAGGCCGACCAGGTCGCGGCCCCCGCCCCGGGCACGCGCGGCGAGCAGCTCGGCCACGGACACGCCCCGCAGGCCGCGCCGCGACAGCCAGAGCAGCTGCCGCTCCAGCCGCTCGGGGGTGACCGTGATGCGGTACGGGTCGTCGGAGCAGTCGCCCACGGAGTGGTACATCGCCACCCAGGGAACGGGACCGGGGGCGGCGTCAACGGGAACGGACATACGGCAGCCTTCGGATCGCGGAACGGACGGAACTCGAAGCGGTGGCGATGCCCCGGTCGCCCAGGGCCCAGCCGATCAGGACGAAGACGGCGGCCGCGGTGAGCGTTCCGGCGCCGAGGCCGGGAACGGGGGCGGTGAACCGGTCCGCCACCAGCGTCCCGGCGAGGGTCGCGGCCACGGCCGCCCGCAGCGGCCGGCTCAGGTCGCGCAGCACGAGCCGGACGCGGATCGGCACCGTGCGCGGGCCCGTCCCGGCCAGCAGCACCAGCGCGGTGACGGTGATGCCGGCCGCGTTGGCGGCGGCGATCCCGTACACGCCGAAGGGCCGCACGGCCGACGCGCCCAGGACGCAGGTGACGACGATCCCGACGGCCATCGCGCCGAAGGGGTACCAGGACGGGCGGGCGCCCGAGAAGTACGAGCGGGCCAGTGCGCCGACCAGGGTCTGGCCGAGCAGCCCCAGCGCGTACACCCGCATCACCCCGGCCGTCGCCGCCGTGTCCCGGGCGGTGAACGCGCCGCGCTGGAAGAGCAGTTCGATGATCTGCGGCGCGCAGGCGACGACCGTGGCCGTGCCGAGCAGCACCACGCACGCGGCGAGCGCCACGTCGCGCTCCACTCGGTCCCGGGCCCGCTCGGTGTCGCCCTCGGCGAGCGCCCGCGCCACCACCGGGAACGTCACCGTGCACAGCATCAGCGAGAGGATCATCGGCATCTGCGCGACCTTCTGCGCGTAGTTCAGGTGCGAGATCGCCCCGGACGGCAGGTGCGAGGCGAGGAACCGCTCGACGAGGACCTGCGACTGCCGGCAGAGCGCGAACAGCAGCACCGTCGCGACGACGGCCGTCCCGAGCGGCCGCGGCTCCTCACCGCCCGCCTCCGCCACCCCGGCCGGACGCCTCCCCAACTGCCGCACCAGCGACGGCAGCTGTACGACGACCATCAGGCACCCGCCGACCGCGACCCCGACCGCCGCCGACCGCACCCCCCACCGCCCGGCGAGGACGAACATCCCCGTCACGATGCCGACGTTGTACGCCACGTAGATCGCGGCCGGCGCCGCGAACCGCCGGTGCGCGCGCAGGGCCGCGCTGCAGTACCCGGCGAGCCCGAAGCTCACCACGCAGGTGGCGGTGAGCCGGGTGCAGTCGACGGCGAGCCGGGGGTCGGGCAGGCCGGGCGCGAGGACCTCGACCAGCTGGGGGGCGAGGAGCACGACGAGGACACCGACCGCGACGAACGCCGCCGACAGGCGCGGGAGCGTCCCGGCGACCAGGGCGCGGACCGGATCGCCGGGAACCCCCTGGGCGCGCCGGGCCAGGGCCACGCTGAACGCCGGGATCAGGGCGAACGCCAGCCCGTCCTCGATGAGCAGCGTCGCCGCGAACTCGGGCACGGTCCACGCCACGAGGAAGGCGTCCGTGTCGCTGCCCGCCCCGAACAGCCGGGCCAGCGCCTGGTCGCGCACCAGCCCGAGCAGCGACCCGGCGACCGACAGCACGGCGGTGACGAGGGCGGCCTTGGCGAGGAACCGCCGGGAGGGGGCGGGCAGTTCGGCGGCCCCCTCCCCGGCCCCGGACCGCGCGACGACTCGCCCCGGCACGACGGCCCCGCCGTCCACCACCCCGCCGTCCACCACCCCGCCGTCCGTCGTGCCGCCGTCCGCCGTGCCGCGATGCGTCCCGCCGTCCGCCGTGCCGCGATGCGTCCCGCCGTCCGCCGTGCCGCGATGCGTCCCGCCGTCCGCCGTGCCGTGATGCGTCCCGCCGTCCGCCGTGTCGTGGTGCGGGACGCCGTCCGTGGGTGCGGCTCCCCGCGGGACGCCGTCCGCGTGTACGGGGTCCTGTGCGTCACCGTCCGCGCGAGGGGCCCGGGAAGGCGTCACCGTCATCGGGCGAGCGCCTCCTCGCGCCCGTCGCCGCCGACCAGTGCCCACCAGGCCGCGAGCCCCAGGCACACGGCGGTCAGCACGGTCGAGGGCCCGCCGATGTCGGCGTACAGGAAGTCGGTGAGCTGCCAGAGCAGCAGACCGCAGGCGACGAGGGCGCAGTCGGGGCCGGGGGCCCCGGCCCGGCGCACCCGCGCCCAGCCGCGCACCGCGCACACCAGCAGGGCCAGCCAGCCGCCCACCAGCCCGAGCAGCCCGACGAGCCCCTGCTCCCCGAGGATCAGCAGGTACATGTTGTGCGGGGAGAGCAGCGGCTGCCTGCGGAAGCCGGCGCCGGCGCCGTCGGTGTCACTGCCCGCGGACAGGGCCACCGAGGCGTGCGCGTCCCGGTGCTCGGGGAAGCCCTTCAGGCCGACGCCGGTGAGCGGCTGGTCGCGCCACATGCCGGCCGCGGCCGCCCACATGGTGTACCGGTCGGTGACCGACTGGTCGGGGGCGTCCGCGACCCGGGTGATGCTGCCGACGCGTTCCTGGAGCATCGCCGAGCCCACGCCGAAGCCGCCCACCAGGACGATCCCGGCGGCGACGGCGACCGCGCCCACCGTCAGCGCCCGCCGCACCCCGGCCAGCGCGAGCTGCGCCGAACAGGCCACCGCCGTCGCGATCCACGCGCCCCGGCTGAAGGACAGCGCGAGCGGCGGCAGCAGGGCGAGGGCGCAGGCGGTGGCGATCGCCCGCTGCCGTACGGGGGCCCGGCCGAGCGCCAGCCCCACCGCGCAGACCAGGCCGAAGGACACGACCGTCGCCATGCCCATCACGTCCTGCGGCCCGAAGGTGCCGACCGCCCGGATCGTCTCGCCCTGGTAGGAGGCGCCGGTCCCGGTGGCGAACTGGTGGACCCCGACCGCGCCCTGCCACCCCGCGAGCCCCACGAACGACCAGGCCAGCAGCCGGAAGTCGGACCGGTCGCGGATCAGCAGCAGCACGGCCGCGGGGACCAGGACGAAGATCTGGACGTAGCGGCCCAGGCCGGTGATCCCGGCCCCCGGCGAGGACGCGCCCGCCGCCGCGAGCGCGAGCCCGACGACGGGGAGTCCGAGGACCACGGCCGCGGTACGGGACAGGGGGCGCCGCCGCTGCCGCAGCAGCCGGACCGCGCAGTACAGCACCACCAGCGCGGACAGCGCGTCGGCCGGACCGGCGCCGCCCTCGCCGCCGGGGGAGACCGGCAGCGCGAGCAGGGCCACCACGGCGACGACGGGCAGCACCGGCGACAGCGTCCGGGCGGGGGGCAGGGACAGGGCGAGGCTCATCGGACGGTTCAGCTCCCGGTCGGTCGCACGAGGGCGGCCGCGGTGCGCAGCAGGATGCAGACGTCCTGCCAGAGCGACCAGTTGTCGATGTACGCGTTGTCGAAGCGGGCCCGGTCCTCGATGGAGGTGTCACCGCGCAGTCCGTGCACCTGGGCGAGTCCCGTGACTCCGGTCCGCATCCGGTGCCGGGCCGCGTAACCGGGGTACGTCTTGCTGAACTCGCCTACGAAGTAGGGGCGTTCGGGGCGCGGGCCGACCAGGCTCATGTCGCCCCGGAAGACGTTCCACAGCTGGAGCAGCTCGTCGAGCGAGCTCCGCCGCAGGAAGCGGCCGAAGCGGCTCATCCGCGGCTCGCCGGCCACGCTCCACCGGGTCGCGGACTCGTGCTCGTCGACCGGGCGGTAGGTGCGGAACTTCAGCAGCGTGAACGGCCGCCCGTCCTTGCCGACGCGCTCCTGCCGGAACACCACGCCCGGCCCGGTGCTCCGCCGCAGCACCGCGGCGCACACCAGCAGCAGCGGGCCCAGCAGCACCAGCAGCGTCCCGGAGACCGTGAGGTCCAGCAGCCGCTTGCCGAGGCTGCCGGGGCGCCACAGCCCCAGGTCCAGGCGCCGGCAGGCGAACCCGGCGAGCTGCTCACGGCTCGCGTACGACGGGCTGTCGGCGTCGACCTCCCACACCGCGCACCCCGACTCGGCGAGCGCCCGCAGCAGCGGACCCTGCGCGGTGCGCACCGAGGAGTGGACGCACAGCACGTCCAGGACGCCGTTCTGGACGATCGCCCGCTGCACCTCCTCACCGGTGGTGAGCACGGGCAGCAGTCCCTCGGAGCCGTCCGGCTGCGCGGCGACGACACCGACCGGCCGCACCCCGTAGCGGGGGTGGCGCAGGACGGCGGCGGCCACGCGCTGCGCGGTCGCCGCCGGGCCGATGACGAGCGCGGCGCGCGGGTGGCGCAGCAGCAGCCGGCGCCGCCGCAGGTGGACGACCGCGCGGCCGGAGCAGGCGGCCACGGTCTGTGCCGCCCACCCCAGGAGCAGGGTGCGCGCGGAGAGGGCGTGGGCCGGGGTGTGCGCCGCGACGAGCGCCCCCAGCGACACCCAGGCCACCGCGGTCCGGCCGCAGACGGCGGGCAGTTCGTCCAGCACGCCGTGCGCCCCGTGCGCCGGCCGGGCCCGGCGCGGGCGCAGCAGCGCCGTGGCCACCAGCAGCAGGGCGACCAGCAGTGGGCGGCTTGGCGCCCCGGTGAGCGCGAGCGCGCCCACGAGGACGGCGAGGCAGTCGGCGAGCAGCAGCGGCAGCGAGGAGGCGGGCCGGGCCGTGGGCCGCCGGGCCGGGAAACGGAACCCCGCCGCGCTCTCGCGCCGCGGCATCACCGTGACCGGTGGTGGGTGTACGGGCTGGACTCCGGGGGAGGGGACGGTGCTTTCCGCAGTCACGAGTGGATGGACTCCCTGCACTCGGTGGGTACGACGGGTGCCTTCGCCTCGGCTCCGGGGGACCGGCCGCCGAGCAGTTCGCGGTACAGGGCCGCGATGTCCCCGGCCGTGCGCCGCACGTCGTGCGTGGACAGGACGTGGCGGCGCCCCTGCCGGCCGAGCGAGGCGCGCAGCGGCGGGTCGAGCAGCAGCCCGGCGACGGCCGCGGCCAGCGCCGCCGGGTCCTCGGGGGGCACCAGGCAGCGGGACGCGAGCGCGGCCGGCAGGCTCTCCCGGGCGCCGTCCACGTCGGTCACCAGCACGGGCCGTTCGCAGGCCAGCGCCTCCAGCGGGGCGAGGGCCATGCCCTCCCAGCGCGAGGGCAGCACCACCAGATCGGCGGCCCGGTACCAGGGGACGACGTCGGCGACCGCACCGGCGAACAGCACGGACGCCGGGGCGCGGGAGCGCAGCCGGGCGTGGTCGGGACCGTCCCCGACCAGCGCGAGCCGGGCGCCGGGCACCTGGCCGGCGACCGCCTCCCACGCCCGCAGCAGCACGTCCTGTCCCTTCTGTCGACACAGCCGCCCCACGCACACCACCAGCGGGGCGGCTGGGTCGGCGTCCGGCAGGAGCGCGGCGCGTACGGCCGCCGCGGGGGCCGGGTGGAAACGCTCGGTGTCGATGCCGTTGGGGACGACGCTCCATCGTCCGGCGATGCCGGCCCGTTCGCCGGTGGCGCGCTCGGCCTCGCTCACGCACACCAGCCGGTCGGCCCAGCGGGCGGCGAACCGCTCCCAGGTGAGGGCCAGCTCCGCGGTGGTCCCGCCGACCGCCTCGAACGACCAGGCGTGCGGCTGGAAGACGGTGGGGATCCGTCCCCGTACGGCGAGCCGGCCCGCGAGTCCGGCCTTCGCGCTGTGCGCGTGCACGAGGTCGGGGCGCACCCGCGCCAGGACCCGCGCGAGCCGTCGCACCTCGCCCGGGAGCGAGGGTCCCGGCGCCCGCGAGGCCTCCCACCGCCGTACGTCCGCGCCCAGGGAACGCAGGTCCGCGGCGAGGGCGCTCTGGGGACAGGCCACGGTGACGCGCAGTCCGGCGGCGAGCTGAGCCCGCGCCAGATCCGTCACGACGCGGGCGACCCCGCCGTCCACGGGCTGGGTGAGGTGCAGGACCCGGGATCCGGTGTCGGGTTCTGGCTGGTGCATCGCGCGGTTTCCTCGCTCACGGTGTCGCTCGGACGGGCGGGAACGCGGTGCTTCCGGCCGACGGCGACGAAGCGCGCCGGCCCGCGTGGCGTCCCGCTGGGAAACGAGCCGAAAGCCCGGCGGGTCACCGCCGAGCCGAAAAACCGCGCCGCGATCGAACAAGCGGGAGAGGCCGCCGGCGGTGCGCGCGTACGCCGGGACACGCGCCGCCGGAGCCGCCCCGGCGCGTTGATCTCGGCGTTTCGTGTCCCGTCCCGTCGCGGGAGGGGCGCCAAAGGGCGCGGAGACGGCCTCGGGGGTCCATCGAAGGGGTGAGCGATAACAAGCTGATCATCCGAACAGCACGACGGTCACGGAGCGTCGCCGACGGCCCGGAGTGAGCGCTCGCAGTCATATGACGTGGTGATGTGAACCCGGGGGTGTGTCACCCCATTGGCGGCACAACCCCCGGCGGTGTCACGCGTTGACACAGCGCCGGGCATCCCCGCCCGGGTGTTCGTGTCAAAACCCCAAGGAGCACCTCTCCATGTCGCGTATCGCGAAGGGCCTGGTCCTGACCTCCGTTGCCGCCGCGGCCGTCGCCGGCGCCTCCGGCATCGCCGCCGCCGACAGCGGCGCGAACGGCATCGCCGAGCACTCCCCGGGCGTGCTGTCGGGCAACGTCGTGCAGATTCCCCTTCACATCCCGATCAACGTCTGCGGCAACACCGTCAACGTGGTCGGCCTGCTGAACCCGGCGTTCGGCAACACCTGCGTCAACGCCTGACGTCGCGCGACCGACGTCACGCGACCGCCGTCGCGACGCCGGTACGCCGTCGAACGGCCGTCCTCCCGCCGGAGGGCGGCCGTTCGTGTTGCCCCGGACGGGGCAGGGCCGAGGGTCCCGCCGGCACGGCCGGACGGGCTTCCCATCAGCGGACACCCCCGACGAGGGGGTGACGCGAAGTGCTCCCTCTGTTGCGGGGGGTGGCGGGCACTCCCACGGTGGTGGTGCGACCCGACGCACTTCGAAAGGAACCCCCATGCGTGGTCTGCCCGTCCGGCGTATCGCTTCCACCGCACTCTGCGCCACTCTCGTCCTCGGCATCGCCGCCCCCATCGCCCTCGCGGCAGAGGGTGACACGGCTGCCCGTGAGCGCACCCTTGCGGCGTCCCGAGCGCCCGTCCCCGGTGCGGACACGGTCACCTCCCAGCTCGAGCTCCTCAGCGCACTCGGCATCGTCCTCACCCCGGTCACCGAGCTCCTCGACACCGCCATGAAGGCCGACAACGGCCAGCTGACCGCCGACCAGGCGAAGCAGTTCGGCGACGCCGTCAAGCAGGCGGTCGCCACCATCACGACCGTGATCCCGGCGACTCCGGCGACCCCGCCGGCCACGACCACGCCGGACACGGCCGCCACGACGGACACGGCCGCCGCGACGGACACGGCCGCCACGACCACGGACACGGCCGCGACGACCGGCACGGACACGGCCGCGACGACCGCCACGGACACGGCCGCGACGACCGCCACGGGCACGGCGCCGACGACCACGACCCCCGCGGGCGCCACGGGCACGGCGCCGACGACCACGGTCATCACGGACCCGGCCACGACCAGCACCCTGCCCCTGCTCACCCGGAGCGCCGCCGAGGCGAAGGCGCGGACCGCGGCCGCCGACCTCCGGAAGGACGCGCTCACCGCACTTCAGCAGGCGCTCGACACGCTGCTCGCGGCCGTCACCTCCGGCGACGTCGGCCAGGTCCTCCCGGCGACCACGGCCGTGGTCAACGACCTGGTCGACCTGGTCGCGGCGACGCTGCTGGGCGGCGACCTGCCCGCCCCGACCCTGGCCGGCCTGCCGCAGCCGGCCGCCGCCCCGGCGACGTCCTCCACCCCGGCGACGCCCGCCCTGCCGGCGACGCCCGCCGCCCCGGCGCCCCCCGCCCTGTCGGCCATCACGCCGCCGGCCCGCACCGGCGCGCTGCTTCCCGCTCCCTGACGGGCGGCCCTCCCCCTCCGCACCCCGGCGCACGCACAGCCCCCGGCCCCGGCCGGGTGCTCCGCGCCGGGGTGCGGACATTTTGCGCCCACGGGGTTTCCGCATCCGGCGGGGATCGTTAGGCACGGCGTCAGACAGTCCCGGGTGACCTGAGCCAGCCGCGCGGCCGAGCCGCCGAGCCGCCCCAGTCGCCGAAGAAAGGAATCCGATGAAGTCCCTGAAGGCCGCCGCCGTCGTCGCCGGATCCATGGTGCTCGCCGGTGCCGCCGCACCCGCGTTCGCCCACACCCCCGCCGACCTCACCCCCACCAGCCTCAACGGCGCCGTCGACACGCTCACCCGGGGGCCCGCCCTCGACGTGATGCCGCTCCAGCAGCAGTCCGACGCCCTCGACACCGAGAACCAGAACTCCCCGCTCAACACCGTGAAGGACGCGACCGAGGCCCTCAACGACACCCACGCCCCGCTCCTCGGCGGGCTGCCCCTGCGGGGCTGACGCCCCGTTCGGGGCCTTTCCGGAGGGCCGGTCCCGCTACCGCACGGGACCGGCCCTCGGCGCTGTCCGAAGCGCCGTTCCCGGCACTGTTCGAGGTGGCCGTCCCCGGCGCGTCCCTCGTTCGTGTGGAGCACCCGCGTGGCGTCCTCCTCCCGGGTGAGAAGCCGCCCGGACGGCCTCCGGTACGCCGATAAGGTCGCGCGGTGACCTCAACCCCAAGCACCACCCACCCCTCCGGCGCGGCCGAACCGGGCACGCTCGTCGTGATGCCGTGGAGCGGCGAGGCCCCCGACGGCGGCGACATGCCCTACCTCCTCGCGTACTCCCTCGGCGACGCCGCGGCCGGCCCCGAGGCCTCGGCCGCCGCCATCGAGCGCCTGCTGAACGACAACGGCCTGCCCGTCGGGGGCGACCTCGTCGACGGCACCGAGCGGCCCGGCCTGCCGGTCGGCCTGCTCGTCGAGTCCGGCGCCGCCGTCCTGACCCTGCCGGGCCTCACCGCCCAGTGCGTGCCGCCACCCGAGTGGATCGCCGCCGTCGGCGAACGCGGCTACGCCTACCTCGTCTTCACCACCCGCCCCTGGCCCGAGGCCACCCCCGGCCGGCCGGTCGGGGCCGAGGCGCTGGCCGCGTTCGCCGGCGCCGACGAGACCCTCGAAGCCGCCGCGCACATCGTCCTGCCCGCCCGCAGCCTGCGCGGCTGACCCCGCCGGCCTCCCGGGTCGTCCGCACCCGGGAGCGACCGGCATCCGGTCCCGACCCGCCGGTGGGATGTGCGGACGAACCGACCTTCATCCGTCGCACTACTGCTGCACCCGGGCGATTTGCGCGGCGATGCGCTCTGACGGCGTTTTCCGGCTCGTTACTCGGTACGCACGCACCGCCCCCTCCCCGAACTCCGAAAGGGCCGCACCGAGATGAAGACGAAGTCGACCGCCCGAGGAACCCTCGCCGCCGTGCTCACCTGTGTGGCCGCCGCGGCCGGCGCCGCCGCCGCGACCCCCGCCGCCGCGATCGGCACGGTCCCCGTCCCCGTACCGCTGAACGGCGTCGAGAACTCCCTCCACCTGGAGATGCCGGAGGCCGCCGGCGAGATCCCGCTGCCCTCCACGGGCACGCCGGACGGCCCGCGCTACGTCGAGGGCCGGCTCGTCCCCGAGCGGGCCCTGCCGCACGTCCCGGTCCGCGCCGGGCTGCCCGGCGCGGACCTGCGCGCGCCCGTGCCGGCCCTCGGGGACGACTTCCACCTCTTCGACGTCGAGGCGCCCGCCTCCCACCTGCGCACTCCCAGCTCCGGACCGGCCCTGGACGTCCCGCTCACCGCTCCCGACGGCTCCGGCCTGCCGGGCCTGCGGCTGCCGCGGGCCGGCGTGGTCGCCCCGGTCCTCGAGACGGTGCGGGCCGGGGACCCCGGGCCGGGCCAGGGCCGGTAGGAGCGGGCCCAGGAGACGGCCACGGGCCCGGACGACCGTCCGGGCCCGTCGTCAGGTCGTGACCAGGAGGGCCGCCGGACGGTTACGGCTGTGGAGATCCGGACCGGACTGAGGACCGGACTCCACGAACCGGACGAGGAGCACACCATGGTCGTCAGCACCGACAGAACAGCAGTGAACGCGGTACCGGTGCCCGCGGCAGGACGCGGAATGCGGCGGGACGTGCTGCGCGGGCTGCTCGGCGCGACCGCCGCGCTGGCGCTCGCCCCGGTCGTCGCCGCCTCCCGGCCCGGGCGCCGCCAGGACGGCCCGCCGGACACCGGCTTCGACGAGACCTACCGCGGCAGGCGCCTGCGGGGCGTCCCGCTCCCCGCGACCCGCGCCACCGGCGGCGAGCGCTGGCGGGTCACGGTCGACGGCCGCCCCCTGCACCTCATGCGCCGGGCCGACGGCACCTGGCTGAGCATGGTCGACCACTACCAGTCGTACGCCACACCGCTGGAGGCGACCCGTGCCGCGGTGGACGAGCTGGGCCCGGGGGAGGCGCTGCGCGACACCGGCTCGGCCGGCGGCCGCGCGCACGAGGGGCACACAGGGTCGGGGGATCACCGTGGTCTACACCCGTAAGGACGTCAGCACGCTCACCGCCACCGAGCGGCGCCGCTTCGTGTCGGCCCTGCTGGAGGTCAAACGGCGCGGCGAGTACGACGAGTTCGTGCGCGTGCACATCGACTACTACGTCTCCGACGGCGAGGGCGGCCTGCGGACGGCCCACATGGCGCCCTCCTTCCTGCCCTGGCACCGCCGGTTCCTGCTGGACCTGGAGACGGCGCTGCGCCGGGTCGACCCGTCGGTCACCCTGCCGTACTGGGACTGGACCCGCGACCGCGGCAAGGCGTCCGTGCCCTGGACCGAGGACCTCCTCGGCGGCGACGGACGCGGCTCCGACCGCCAGGTGACGACCGGGCCGTTCGCCTACGCCACCGGGAACTGGACGCTCAAGGAGGGCGTGACCGACTCCGAGTTCCTCACCCGCGACCTCGGCCGCGCCCGCGACCCGATCGAGCTGCCCCTCGGGAGCGACGTGGAGTGGGCGCTGGAGGACCCCGTCTACGACGTCCCGCCCTGGGACTCCACCTCGCCGCGGGGCTTCCGCAACAAGCTGGAGGGCTGGGGGACCGGCCGGGGCAGCGCCGCCTGGCGCAACCACAACCGGGTGCACCGGTGGGTCGGCGGGGACATGGTCGGCGGCGCCTCCGTCAACGACCCCGTGTTCTGGCTGCACCACGCCTACCTCGACCTGCTGTGGACCCGCTGGCAGCGGCGTCACCACGACCACAGCTACCTGCCGGCCGAACCGCCGGCGGCGGGCAGCGGGCAGTACCGCCGGATCGTCGCCCGGCACGAGAAGCTGCCGCCGTGGGACGTGACACCGGACCAGCTGGAGGACGCGGGGCGGATCTACCGCTACGCGTGAGCCTCCCGTGCGTGGCGGGCCGCACATGGGCAGAGCCCCGGCGCTCGAGGTGCCGGGGCTCTGCCATGGGGTGGTGTGCGCGGGACGGCGTCAGTCGCCGTAGCTGCCGCCCGAGTGGCCGCCGTCCGCGTGCTCGCCGTTCTTGCCGTCCTCGCCGTGGTGGCCGTAGTCGCCGTGGTCGCCGTCGACGTTGGCGCAGGTGTTCCCGAAGGCCGGGTTCAGCAGAGCGATGACATTGACCGTGTTGCCGCAGACGTTGACCGGCACGTGCACCGGAACCTGGACGACGTTGCCGGACAGGACGCCCGGCGAGCCCACGGCCGCGCCCTGCGCCCCCGCGTCCGCCGTGGCCAGACCGGCCCCGCCGACCACCACGGCACCCGCGCCCAGTGCGACGGCCGTCGCCTTCGCGATGCGAGACATCACGTTCTCCTTAGTGACTCGGTTCGCGCGACGGCAGGAGGCGCCGCCGCACTCCCCGTTCAACGCCGGGGCGCGGGGCCGGTCACGGCACGTTCGGGCGGATCACCCTTTCCGCAGCTCCGCCAGCCGGCTCCACAGCGTCGACGGCGTCGCGAAGGTCTCCATCACCAGCAGTTCGTCCGGCAGTTCCACCGCCAACCGGTCCTCCAGCTCCGCGACCAGTCCCAGCAACGTCAGGGAATCCAGGCCGAGTTCGGTGAGGCTGGCGTCCGCGTCGACGGGTGAGTCCGCGTCGAGGAAGGGGAGCGTCTGCCGCAGGACGGATTCGAAGTCGCGGTAGGAAAGGTCGTTCACGCCTGCTCCTCGATGCTGTGCGGCCTTCGGGTGACGGGTGTGCTCCGTACGGGTCACAGTAATGCGTGGACGATCACCGGTCAGGGGCGCTGCCGGTGCGCGGAGACGAAGTCGGTGAGCGTGGCGATGGACTCCAGGCTGTCCAGGCTCAGGTCCAGGGCGGCCACGTCGACTCCGTAGCGCTCGTCGATCGTGCCCAGGAGCGTCACGCCCGCGAGCGAGGTGAGGCCGATCCGCGGGCCGAACAGCTCGGTGCCGGCGGGGAGTTCCGCCATCACGGCGGCGTCCAGACGGGCGGCCTCGGCGATCATCGACCGCAGCTCCCGTTCCACCGCCGCCCGGTCGTCGTCATGGGAGGGGGTGCGGGGGTCCGTCACGCTTCGGGGTCCTTTCGGGTGGAGACGTGCAGCCAGGCGGGAGGTGCCGGCAGGTCGCCGTGCAGGGTGCGCGCCAGAACGGCCGGCTCGGCGGCGGTCCCGGTGGTGTCCGGGGCGGTGTCCGGGGCGCTGTCCGCGGGCAGGGCGCGGCGAAGTCCCGCCTGGCGCAGCAGGATCCGCATCTCGAGGTTGGCGTCGGTCGGGCGAAGGGTCACCCGGAACTCGTCCGCGTCGGCCTCCCGGGCCTGTTCCATCAGCCAGAACAGGAAGGCGGCGGCGGCCCCCCGGCCGGCGACCCGGCAGGAGAGTGCCAGCAGCGGGACCGACCGGACGCCCGGTGTGCTCCGGTCGACCAGCGCGGCCCCGATGATGCCGTACTCGCCGAAGCGGTCGGCCATCCGGGCGGTGTACAGCGCGTGCCCCTCGGCGGCGGCCAGGTCGCGCAGCCGCTCGGGGGTCAGGCCGGAGGAGTTCAAACGGTGGGTCCGGGCGGCCAGTTCGAGCGCGCGCGGAACCTCCTCCGCCACGGCCTCGCCGACGGTGAGCCGCATCCCGCACCAGTGCAGGAACTCCTCCCGCGTGCCCTGGAAGCGCTCGCCCTCGGCGCGGCGGGTCTCCTCGGTGCGGTAGCGGCGCACCCGCTCCCGCGACTCGGGGGTGACGTCCCGGCCCTCGAACGCCGCCAGCAGCGCGGGCACCTCCTCCGGGCCGAGCGTGCGCACGCCGGGCAGCAGGGCCTCCACCTCGGCGCGCTCGTACGCCGAGTCGTCGATCAGGACGAGTGCCTCCACGGCGATCCCGAGGTCCTTGGCGATCCGGCGCAGCGACTCGCTCTTGTCCTGCCAGGACACCTGCGGGGCGAGGAAACGGCTCCGCAGCCGCGGTACGGCGTCCATCCGTTCGAGGACCGCGGGCGCGCTGCGGCTGGCGAGGCTGCTCAGCACACCGCGGGCCGCCAGCGCGTCGATCGCGGCGAGCATCTCGGGGCGGGGGACGGGGAGGTCGTCGGTGGGCGCCTCCACCGCGATCTCGTCCCACAGGGTGCCGTCCAGGTCCCAGACGACGCACTTGATCCGGTCGGGGTCGTACCCGCCGGTCCGGTCCGGCCCGGTCGTTCCGGCCGCCCCGGTCATCGGGCGTCCTGTCGCGGGAGCCGCAGCTTCATGGTCAGGGTGGCGGGGTCGAAGCCGAACTTGCGGTAGACCGTGCGCATCGGGACGTTGCCGACGTGGACGCGTCCGACGACCTCCGTGATGCCCTGCTCCAGGCAGAACTCCAGGCCCGCGGTGAGGAGCAGTTCGGCGACGTCGCCGCGGTTGTCCAGCGGGGCGACGGCGAGGGAGCGGAAGTTGGCGTAGCGGTCGCCGGTCATCGCGTTCTGGTTGACGCTCACCCACAGCCAGCCGACGGGCTCCCCGCCCGGACGGCCTGCGACGAGCATGCCCTCCCTGGACTTCTCCATGGCGCGGCCCAGCCGGGACGCCCAGCGGGCGGGGTCGTCGATGGCGTCCTCGCCGAAGGAGACACGGGCGATCTCGGCCTCGAACTCGCCGATGGCCGGCAGGTCGCTCTCCTGCGCCGGGCGGACGACGAAGGGCGCCGCCCGCCGCTCCAGCGCCGCGCGGTCGTCGGCGCTCGGGGCGTCCCAGCCGGACCGCCGGGTCTGCGGCAGCCCGGCGGGCGCGGGTGCCCCGGTGGGGGCGGACACCCCGGTGGGGGCCGCCGCCTGTGCCGGGACCGGCGTCTGAGCCGAGACGGAAGCCGGAGCCGACGTCTGGGCCGGTGCCGGTGCCGGTGCCGAAGCAGGTGCAGCTGCAGGTGCGGGGGCAGGTGCCGCGTCCGGTGCCTGAGCCGGGGCAGGTGCCGCGTCCGGTGTCTGCGCCGGGGCCGGGGTCTTGGCCGGTGTCTGCGCCGGTGTCTCCTCCGCCGCGACCAGGCGGCCCGGGCGGAAGGGGCCCTGCCCGCACTTCGGGCAGCCCTCGTCGCGCAGGGCGGCGACCGAGGCCCAGCGGGCGCCGGGGCCGACGCGGACCCGGGTGCCGCAGGCCACGCACTCGTACTCGCGCTGCCGGGTGCGCTTGTCGCCGGTGTAGAGGGGGCCGCCGTACTCGCCCTGCCGCGAGGTGGTCGAGGTGGTGGTGAGCAGGTGCTGGAAGAAGCCGACGCCGCCGAGGATGCCGCTGCCCTCGTACTCGTTGAAGTTGCGGACGTAGCCGTTGGTGACCAGGCCGAGGGCCTGGATCTCGCGCTGGACCTCCAGCATCTCGTCGGGGCTCTTGCCGCCGAAGGAGAAGAAGACGCTGTGCGCGGGTCCGGGGCGCAGGCCCTCCACGGCGCGCGACAGGAACAGCCGGGCGCCCTCCGGGGTGTAGGGCGGGTCGGTCATCGCGACGTCGAAGCCGTCGTGCAGCTCGGCGGGCAGCGGACGGCGCAGGTCGTGCTCGACGGTCTCGACGCGGGTGCCGAGGCCGGCCGACACCTTCCTGATGTGGGCGAGGATCTCGGGGGAGATGTCGACGACGGTCACCCGCTCGACGATCGGCGCCCCGAGGACGTCGCCGACGACCGCGACGGCCAGCGAGACGAGGTCGTCGTCGCCGATCAGCAGCAGCGAGCCGCCCGGCAGGGCGCCCGCGGTGAGCAGCGCGAGGACCCGGCGCACCTTGGTCTCGGCCGTGCAGTGGGACTGGTCGATCGCCATGTCGGCGGCCGGGCCCGTCTCCATGACGGCGCGCAGCCGCTCCACGGCCTCGTCGAGCACCGAGGGGATGACCAGCTCACGGCCGTCGCACGTGGTGCAGGTGGCGTCGAGGGTGAGGTCCATGCCGAGCCGGGCGACGACGTCGAGGCCGGCCGGGGTCAGCCGGGAGGGGCGCTCCTTGGTGACGAGGTCCCGGCGGCGCAGCTCGTTGCCCACGGCGGCCACGATGGGGACGGGCAGGCCGGTCGCGCGGCTGAGGTCCTTGGTGGAGGCGGGGGCCAGGCGGCGCAGGGCGCGGAGGACGGACCGCACTCCGGGCGGGCCCTCCTGGAGCCTGACGGCGTCCGCGACTTCCGTGAGCACGTGATCGGCGTGGGTACTCCGACGGTGTCGAGGCGCGTTCTTCACAAGGGAGCTCCGGGCGGGACCGAGGTGAGCAGGACCCTCCAGTATAGGCTCGGGGGGTCCGGGCTCCGGCCCGCCGAGGGGTCGTCGAAGGCCGGCCCAGGGGCTGCCGAGGGGGGCATCGACGGCCCGCCCAGGAGCCCGCGCGGATCACACGGGCCGGTGACGTGGGCCGGTGACGTGGGCCGGTCGATCGACCCGGTCAGCCGTTCGCCTCCCCCACCCTCTCGTTCCACTCCTTCTCCAGGGCCGCCGTCCGCGTCATGAGGTCGGCGATGCGGACGACCGTGGCGGCGCCCTTGCGGAACCGCAGGAAGAAGGTGTTGCGGGTCATCTCCCAGCGCCGGGACAGGGCGTCGGCGTCGGCCGCCCGCTCGTGCAGCGCGGGGAGGGCGCAGGCCTCGGCCGCCGCCCGCAGGAAGCGTGCGTTGAGGGCGCGCTGGCTGGCCAGCTCCCCGAACCAGGCGCTGACCTCGATCATGCCCACGGGGCTCAGGGCCGCGAACGCGTCCGGGGCGGCGCGCAGTTCGTCCGCGCAGTCGGCGAGCAGGGCGATGCCGCCGGACTCCCGGACGTTGCGGGCGAGCGCGGCGCGGTGGCGCTCCCCGTCCGGCTTCCCGGGGCGGCTTCCGGCCCGTACGACGAGGGTGCGGTTGCGCCAGTCGGGATCGCCCCTGCGGGCCTCGCCCAGAGCGTCCGAGGACATCGCGGCCGACAGCGCGCGGGCGTCGAGGGGGCCGTCGTAGAGGGAGCCCTGGTAGCGGTCGACGACCCGGAACACGGTGCCGGCGTCCTCGCCCTCGCTCTCGGCGCGGGAGCGGATCACGATCCGGTGCGCGTGGTGCTGCTGGCCGTGGAAGGCGCTGTGCGGGACATGGAAGGTGTCCACCCAGGCGATCACCGGAATTCCGTCACGCACCTGCGCGTGAATGTATTCCCCGGCTTTCTCCGGAGTTCCGTGCCGACGCAGTTCGGCGGTCGTACCATGCCATGCGTGGAGGATTTCCTCCGGTGTGCTCCGGTGAATTCCCAGGTGTTCCACCGGCCATTCGGTCTCGACCGTGTCCGCCCTTGGGTGATAGCCCCACTCGCAGCCCAGTACGCTCGGGTCGTGGCCGAGCCAGGCCGTCGTGATGCCGTAGGTCGCCGAAATGCAGTCCAGTGCCGAGAATTCCGCGTCCATCGTGCCCCGCTTTTCCAAGAACCCCGCTCCCTCGCTGTCCCCGCCGGAGCTGCCGCTTTCCGGACAATCCCATGTGACCTTCGAAAACCCCCTTGACGCAGGGCGCGCGCGAGCCCTAGGGCGCCCCGGATGCTACGCTGGGCACCACCGAGCGCCAGTGACCGGCCTCGTCGACCTTCCGCTTCTGCCGCGCAGACCAGCACAGATCTATGAAAGGAGACGGGGGCAGCGGTTCGCGTCCCCCGGTTCCCCATGACCAACTCCTCCGAGCTCGCCACCGAGGGCATAAACGTCGACGATTTGTGCTCGTACGCCGTCGACGTATGGGTGAGCGACCACAGCATCCTGACCGACGAACAGCGCCTTCTCCAGGTTCTTCGCACGGCCGCGGAAAAGGGAAACGCGACGGTCCTCGGTGAAGCGTCGCACGTCTTCCCCAACGGTGCCGTCACCGCAATTCTCCTGCTCTCCGCCTCGCACCTGAGCATCCACACCTGGCCGGAATTCAGCCTCGCCAACGTCGACCTGCTCGCCTACGGCCGGCTGAACGGCGAGCGGATGATGCAGAGCGTCGAGCTGGGCCTCTCCCCGACGAAGATCAACGTCACCCGCATGCTGCGCGCGGTGCACTGAGCCGCGCCGCGGACGGCGATCACAGCCATCCCGCCAGCGACGTGAGGAACGCGTCGAAGCCGTCCCGGTGGATGGCGTGCGTCGCACCCGGCACCGTCCGCACCTCGAAGCCCCGCCGGACCAGGTCCGTCCGCATCTCCCCGCTCACCAGCGAACTCGGTTCCGCCGCCTGGACGAGCGAGGGGACCAGGGGCTTCTCGGGGGTGTGGTCGACCGTCCGGTACGCGGAGAGGGCGAGCGCCGAGCGCTCGTCCCAGGCGCGCAGCGCCGCCACCTCCGCCGCGACCCGCCTCTCCCCCCAGTCCGGCCGCAGACCCCTGATCAGCAGCCGGGGCGCCCGTTTGAACAGGGCGAACGACGCCGGGTCGAGGGTGCCGTGCGGGCCGCCGAGCCGCCACGCGGGCTCGGAGTAGACGGCACGCACCGGCTGGAGCTCCTCCACCGCCAGCGCCAGGGCCAGCGCCCCCAGCGAGTGGCCCAGCGCCAGTTCGGGGCGGCGGGGCAGCGTCTCCAGCAGATCCTCCGCGAACAGGTGCGGGGCGTACGTGCCCCGGCCGCTGGCGCCGTGGCCGCGCAGATCGACGGCGACGACGCGGTAGCCGCGGCACGTCAGGGCCGGCACCAGCTCCCGCCAGGTGCGGTGATCGGACATCAGGCCGTGGACGAGGACGGCGAGGCGGTCGCCCGAGCCCCACTCCCGGGTGTGCAGTCGCATGCGGCCCACCTCAGCGGGCCGGACCGGCGGACGCCAGTTCCGCCACGGCCGCGGCCGATTCCGGCAGCGCCCACAGCCGCTCCGCGAACCCCGCCGTGCCCAGCCCCCGCCCGTACCGGACGATCCGCCGCGTGACCGCCTCCAGCACCTGGAGCCGGTACGGCCACAGCGCCTCCTGCTTCGTCAGCGCCGCCTCCTCCGAGCCGGGCACCACCACCGGGCGCAGACCTGCGGGCAGCCGGCCGGCCGCGGCCCGGGCGTCCGCGAAGAGCGAGTACGGCATGTCCTCGTAGAACGCGACCCGCCCCGGCTCCAGCTCGCCCCGGACGAGCAGTTCCATGGCCGCCCGCCGGGTCAGGACGTGATCGACATGACCGCCCACGCCGAGCGGCACGAGGACGAGGTCCGCGCCGGACACCTCGGCCGCCAGATCCGCCGTGACCCGGCCGAACAGCTCCGGCTCGCCGGCCGCGGCCGCGTCCTCGGCGTCCGGCTCCAGGAAGAAGCCCTCCCGCCAGGCCGCCCGGTCGGCGGCGTCGGTGTGGCCGAGCACGGTCAGGCCCACGCCGAGCACACCGCACGCCACCCGCTCCTCCGCCAGCAGCAGCCGCGAGGAGAGCGCGGGACGGCTCTGGTAGTAGGGGCGGCGGGTCCAGGTCTCGTGCGAGAAGACGTCCACCACCCGGCCGCCGCACCGGGCGAGCAGCCCGCCCAGGGCCAGTTGGGCGTCGTCCGGGTGCGGCGAGAGCACGACCGGCGCCCGGGACGGCGCCGTACGCGGCGGCGGCGCCCCGACCACCAGGCCCGCCGCGTGCCAGCGGCCGATCAACTCCCGCTGCGGGGACGGCCAGCAGCGGTACGGCCGGGTGCCGTCGCAGGCCTCCCACACCTCGGCCGCTTCCGGCGGCAGCAGGTCGCGGGCGACCGGCTCGCCGAGGAAGCGCGCCTCGGGACCGTCGAACTCGGCGTGCGGCAGCCGTACCGGCCGGTCGTCCGCCGTGAGTGCTCTCGGCGTCCGCCGCACGAGCGGGCCGGGTGAGGGGCGCTCGGACATGCGCAGGAGTGTAGGGCAAGGGGCAATCATGGAACGATGGGACGAGCACGTGACAGAGCTGTGATCGGCACGCGATGGAAGGCTCGAACAGCATGTACGTACTCGCCCGGGGACTTGCCGCGACGGAGACCGAGAACCTGAGGGAGGCCTGCGAACGCACCGCGCTCCCGCTCAGGCCCGTCCCCGACGGGGACGATGTCGCCGAGCACGTCGCCGCCGACCTCCTCGTGGCCTTCGTGGCCGCCGCCGACGACGGCATCGCCCCCCTCGACCTGCGCGACCTCACCCACGGCGGCGCCTACGCGGTCCTCGTGCAGCGGGCGCCGACCGCGCGGACGACACTGGCGGCGGTGCGCTCCGGCGCCGGCTTCGTCATGGCCGCGCCGCTCGACGTGGACCGGCTGGTGCCGTTCCTGACCTACCTGCGCGACGTCGCCGCTCCCGCCGCGGCCCAGGTCCTCGACCTGGACGAGGCCGACGTGCTGGCCACGCCCTCCGGCTCCGTGCGGCTGTCCGAGGCCGAGGCGCGTGCGCTGCGCGCGCTCGCCGACCGCCGGGCCACCATCGTCGGACGGCCCGACCTGATGCGGCTGACCGGCGAGGACCCGCGGGACGTCGTCGAATCCCTGCGCGCCCGGTTCCGGGAGGTCGGCTCGGGTGCCCAGATCCTCAAGGTGCCCCACATGGGCTTCCGGCTCGTCGGGGAAGTGCGGCTGAAGGCGACCGCGTGACGGACGCGGCGGCCCCCGAGGCCGCGCCGGGACGCACGGTCGACGTCTGGTGGGCCCGCCCGGACGACGCGTCCCCCCGCCTCGCCGCCCTGCTCGACCCCGTGGAGCGCGGCCGGTACGACGCGACCGCCGACCCCGTCAACGCGGCGCACTTCCTGGTGGGGTGCGCCCTGAGCCGCGTCGTCCTCGGTGAACTGCTCGGCCTGGCGCCCGCCGAGGTGCCGCTGCGGCGGGTGTGCCCCCGCTGCGGCGGACCGCACGGCAAGGTCACGCTCGCCACCGCCACCGCCACCGCCACCGCCACCGCCACCGCCACCGCCACGGCCACCACCACGGCCACCGACGTCCGCTTCAACGTCTCGCACAGCGGCGACGTCGTCGGGCTCGCCGTCTGCCGCGGCGCCGACGTCGGCCTCGACGTCGAGGACGCGGCCACCGCCGCCGACGTGGACAAGGTGGCACCCCGCGCCCTCACCGGCACCGAACTCGCCGCCCTGCGCGCCCGCCCGCCCGCCGAACGGCCCGCCGCGTTCCTGCGCTACTGGACGCGCAAGGAGTCCGTCCTCAAGGCACTCGGCGTCGGGCTGCGCGTGCCGCTGCGACGGCTCGAAGTGACCGATCCCGCGCTGCCGCCCGCCGTAGTGAGCCTGCCGGAACAGATCACCACCTGCCGGGAACTGCGCATGGCCGATACGGTGGTCGACATGACGCACCCCGCGTCCGTCTCGGTGGCAGGCACTACGGAGGTGACCCTCGTCCAGCACCGGGCGTCGGCGATCCTCGGGGCATGGCGGTGACCGGACCACACCGCAACCCCGCACATCCGCCGCCGACTTGATTCGACGTGTTGCGCACAACGGGGAAAGGCAGAGCCAGATGTCGGACGTCGTGCTGTTGACTCCGCGGGAGATCACCACCGGGGCGACCAGCCTCAACAACCAGAACGTGACCGTCACCGACGAGGAGTACGTCCAACTCGACCCCGCGCTGCGGATCTTCTACGAGAAGGTCCGGGAGAACCTGGGGCTCGCCTGCATCACCGGCTACCTCCGCGACGCCGGATACTCCGTCACCTCGCTCAACCTGCACGGCCGCAACCCCGGCGACGAGGCGATCATCGACCTCATCCGCCGCGAGCGCCCCCGCTTCGTGGGCATCAGCATCATGTACGACCTGCACATCATCGACGCCATCCGGCTCATCCGGTGCGCCCGCGCCGCCGACCCGGACGTGTTCATCGCGATCGGCGGCGCGTTCTGCACGTACAACGCCAAGCTCATCGCGGAGCGGGTGCCCGAGGCCGACTGCGTCACCTTCGGCGAGGGCGAGCTGACCGTCGTCGGGATCATGGACCGGCTGACCTCGGGGACCGACTGGCGTCAGACGCCCGGACTGTTCTACCGGGACGGCGACCGGGTGCGCGGCAGCGGCATGCCCGTCCTGCCCGACCTCGGCAACCTCGTCTGGCCCGCCCGTGACGTGCTGGAGTACCACCGCGCGGCCGGTATCGCGACACCCGTGGCGTCCACGTTCACCAGCCGCGGCTGCCACGCCAAGTGCACCTTCTGCTACGCGCCCCGCCAGCCCGGAGTGGTCGACGGGTTCTGGCGGATGCGGCCCCCCGCGGACGTCGTCGACGAGATCGAGTACCTCCAGCGGGAGTTCGGCACCCGCTTCATCTGGTTCAACGACGACAACTTCGGCGGCGCCTTCGGCGACGGCTTCGCGCACGCCGTCGAGTTCGCCGAGACCGTCCTGCGGCGCGGCCTGAAGTTCCAGTTCCACTGCGAGTTCCGCGTCGACTCCGGGCTGATCGACCACGAGGCCCTCGACCTGCTGCACCGCGCCGGACTCTCCTCCGCCCTGCTCGGCATCGAGTCCGGCTCGCCCGGCATGCTGCGCCGGTTCAAGAAGGGCACCACCGTCGCGTACAACCTGGACGCGGCCCGCATGTTCAAACGCAAGGGCCTCGGCCTCGACCCGGGCTGGATCATGATCGAGCCGAAGACCTCGGTGGCCGAGCTCTGGGAGAACCTGGAGTTCATCGTCGCCGCCCGCATCCACGAGGCCGACAACCCGTTCTTCCTCATCAACCGCGCCATCGCGCTGCGCGGCACCGAGATGTACGACAAGATCGAGGAACCGCTGCCGCTGGCCGACATCGACGGCCTGGAGGGCGACGCCTATGAGATCCTGCGCACCGCCCGCCGCGACTACCGGGTGCCGGACCCGCGCGTCGAGGCGCTCTGGGCCGCCTGGAGCGAGGTCGGCGAGGAGATCAGCGACCGCAAGGAGAACGTCCTGCCGTTCGTCGCGCAGAAGATCGCCCTGGGCGCCCGCCGGCTGCGCGGCACCGAGCACAACCCGCGCGCCCTGCTCAGCAGACTGCGCGCCTGGCGCAACGGCCTGCCGGAGCTGTTCCTCGCGTTCATGAACTACGGCCTCGTCCTCGCCGAGAGCGGCCCGCCCGACCTCGCCGCCCGGCTCACCGCCGACCTGCGGGACCTGGTCGCCGACTACGACGCCGAGCACCTCGGCGAGTCCTTCGACGACTTCGGCGAGCGGGTGGAGCGCATGTGCGGCGCCGAGGCCCTGGCGGCGGCGGGAGCGGGCCGATGACCCTGCGGTACGGAGTGGTCGGGTGCGGCCGCGTCTTCCAGCGCTACCACCTGCCCGTCGTCACGGAACACCCGGACCACACGCTCGTCGCCGCCTGCGACACCGACGCCGACAGCGCCCGCACGGTGCTCGGCGCGGCGGCGGAGGGCGTGCTGGTCACCACCAGCCTGGAGGAGTTCCTCACCGTCGGGCGGCCGGACGTGGTGGCGGTGTGCACGCCGAACGACGCGCACACCGAGCCCGTCCTGGCCGCGCTCGCGGCCGGCGCCCACGTCCTGTGCGAGAAGCCGCTGGCCGCCGACGTCGCCGAGGCCCGCCTGCTGGCGCGGGCGCCGGGCGCCGCCGACCGGCTCGCGGTCAACCTGCCCTACCGCTTCCACGAACTGGTCCCCGCGTTCCGCAAGGCGCTGCCCGACGGGCCCTGCGAGATCACGCTGACCTTCACCACCGCCGGTCAGCGCCTGTGGCGGCCGGTGACGAACTGGTACGGCGACGCGGCCCGGGCCGGCGGCGGTGCGCTGGTCGACCTCGGGGCGCACGCCCTGGACCTGATGATCACCGTCTTCGGCACGCCCCGCCCGGCCGGCTGCCGCGTCGACGCGGCGGGCGTGGAGGAGCGGGTCGTCGCCGACCTGGAGTTCCCGGCCGGACCGGGCCGGCTGCGCATCGACCGCCGCAGCCGGGTCATGGGCCTGACCCTCGAGGCCACGGCGGCGAACGGCGAGAGCGCCGTGCTCGACCTGCGCCGCGGCGAGGTCCGCGGCCGCGACGGCACGGTCGTCGCCGAGGACCGCCGGCCCGAGCTGGCGGCGATCCGCGGCTTCCTCGACACGGTCGCCGGCCGGGTGACCGGCCGGACGGTGGCCCCGGCGCAGGCGCTTCAGGTGCAGGAGATCGTCTCCGCCCTGTACGCCCGCGCCGAGACCGATCAGGGGCTGACGCTCTGAACCGTGTCCGGGCGGGACGCGGGAGCGGCGGAGAGGACCGGCCGGAACCTCTCCTTCAGCTCCCGCAGCCGGGCCCGTGACCGCTCGCCCGAGTACAGGTGCGTCGCGCCGATCTCCTCCTCGGAGATCCGGTCGAGGAAGTACAGGTTGATGACGTCGGACGGCGTGGCGCACGTCTTGCAGAAGCCGAACCGCGGCCGGTCGTGCATGAACAGGTCGTAGTGCTGGTGGCTGCCGTACTGGTCGAGCAGCAGGGTGCGGTTCTCCGCCAGGTTGCCCATCGGCTTGACCCAGGCGTGCGGGCAGGCCGAGACGTCGCCCTGGCCGAAGAGCTGCGCCATGGTCGCGGTGACGAAGCAGCCGAGCGTGCGGACGTTCGTCTGCAGCTGCCCGGCCATGTGCTCGACGTAGGCGCGCGGCGGCAGGACGCCGGCGAACTCGTCGTAGCGCTCCACGAGCGGCATCAGGTGGTCGCCGGGCGGCGGGCCCATCCGCTCGGCGGTCTCGCCCCGCACCGGGAAGAAGTACAGGGTCGTGCTGCCGTCGACCCGGTCGCGCAGGTACTCGGCGAACTCCAGCTGCCCGGCGTAGTTGGCGTCGGTGAGCACCGACTGGATGTCGAGGCGCAGGCCCGCCTCGGCCGCCGCGTGCAGGGCGCGCATGATGACGTCGTGCAGCCGGGCCTGTTTCGGGGGGAGCCGGTGCCGGTTCAGTTCGAGTGTGTGTCCGTCGAGGGAAATGTTCAGCTGCACGTTTCCCAGCGCGGCCAGTGCCTCGATGCGCCGTTCGTTGAGGAAGACGCCGTTGGTGATGACCTGGACGGTCTCGTAGCGGCGGCTCGCCTCCTCGACGAACTCGGTGGAGCCTTTCAGCCAGAAGAACTCCCCGCCGGACAGCCGGAGAATGGGGGCGTCGACGTGCGCGTGATACAGATCGAGTATCTCGTGCCAGTCCTGCCGGCGGTCGGTGGTCAGCCGCAGCCGGGCGTCGGGCACGTTCATGAGGAGGTTGTACTCCTCGGTGAGGCAGTAGGAGCACCGCATTTGGCAAAGCTGTTCCTCGATGACCATGTCGTTCATCAGGAACGGGAGCCGGCCGCCCTCGGCCGCCGAGGCGGTGAGGGCGGCACGAAACTTTTCCTTAAGGCGCATGAAAGTCCCCGTATTCGGCCGTCGGCTTCCTGCGGGCACCCTAACGGCTCGTCAAGTCCCCGGCCAGAGCGCATGTTGTTGTCCCACGATCGTGAAACTCCCTGCGTGCAACGAAAATTGAGGAAACCACTCTCTTGGGGGGTGACCATGATCAGTACCTGTGCGCTAGCATGCCCGTCGGTGAAGGCCGGACAGCCACGGGGGCACTGAAGGCATGAGCGCAATCCGTTCACGGGCGGAGGGCGGCGGGGGCGCGGAAACCGGCCTCAGCCGCGTCGACGTCACCACGAGGGACCATGACTACGCCGTCCATGTCGGCCCCGGCGCCCGACGGCTGCTGCCCGCCGTGCTGGAGGAACTCGGTGTCGGCCGCGTCGCCGTCGTCACCGCCGTCCGGGAACCACGGCTCCCCGACCCCGGCGTGCCGTTCACGGTCGTCCCGGCCGCCGACGGGGAGCACCACAAGACGCTGGCCACGGTCGAGACGTACTGCCGGGCGTTCGTCGCGGCCGGGCTCACCCGGGCCGACGCGGTCGTCGCCTGCGGCGGCGGGACCACCACGGACACCGTCGGACTGGCCGCCGCCCTCTACCACCGCGGGATCAAGGTCGTGCACCTGCCGACCACGCTGCTCGCGCAGGTCGACGCCAGTGTCGGCGGGAAGACCGCCGTCAACCTCCCCGAGGGCAAGAACCTCGTCGGCGCCTACTGGCAGCCGAGCGCGGTGCTGTGCGACACCGACTTCCTGCACGGCCTGCCCCGGCGCGAACTCCTCAGCGGCTACGGCGAGATCGCCCGCTGCGCCTTCATCGGCGCCGGAGACCTGCGCGGCCTCGGCCTGCGGGAGCAGATCGTGGCGAGCGTCCGGCTCAAGGCGTCCGTCGTCGCGCGGGACGAACGCGACCAGGGCGTCCGGCACCTCCTCAACTACGGGCACACCCTCGCCCACGCCGTCGAGCGGGCCACCGGCTACACCTGGCGGCACGGCGAGGCGGTGGCCGCCGGAACCGTGTTCGCGGGACTGCTCGCGGGCCGGCTCGGGCGGATCGGCACCGACCGGGTGACCCTGCACCGGGAGATGGTCGAGAGCTTCGGCCTGCCCACCTGGCGGCCCGCGGACGTCCCCGTGCCGGCCCTGGTGGAACTCATGCGGCGGGACAAGAAGGGACGGGACACCGACACCGGGCTCACCTTCGTCCTCGACGGGCCGGACGGCGCGGAACTGGTCACCGGTGTCGACGAGCGGCTGGTCGCCTCCGTCCTGGCGGACCTGCCCACGGGCCCCGTCCCCGCCGCCGCCTGAGGAGCGCCATGACCGACCCCCGGCCCGCCGTGTCCGGCACCACCCGCCTCTACGTCGTCCTGGGCGACCCGGTGGCCCAGGTGCGCGCCCCCGGCCTGCTCAACGACCTGTTCGCCCGCACCGCGACGGACGCCGTGCTCGTCCCCGTCCACGTCGGCCCCGACGGCCTCGACGAGGTGATGCGCGGACTGCGCCGCACCCGCAACCTCGACGGCATCCTCGTCACCGTCCCGCACAAGATCGCCGTGTGCCGGTACGCCGACGAGCTGGGACCGGCCGCCGAGCTCGCGGGCAGCGCCAACGCCCTGCGCCGCAACGCGGACGGCACCTGGCGGGCCGACAACTTCGACGGCGCGGGCTTCGTCCACGGGCTGCGCGGACACGGCCACGACCCCGCCGGGAAGCGGGTCGCCCTGTTCGGCGCCGGGGGAGCCGGGCGGGCCCTCGCCGCGGCCCTGCTCACCTCCGGCGCGGCACGGCTGCTGGTGTTCGAACCCGACCCGGGGCGCTGTACGGACCTCCTCGACCGGCTCGAGGCGCACCGGCCGGGCTGGGCGCGGGCGGGCACCGACGGCGACCTCGCGACCGCCGGCCTCGCGGTGAACGCCACCCCGCTCGGCATGCGCCCCGACGACCCCCTGCCGTTCGACCCCGCCCGCCTGCGCGCGGACTGCACGGTCGCCGACATCGTGATGAAACCCGCCGAGACCGCCCTGCTCCGGGCCGCCGCGGACAGCGGCCGGCCCATCGTGCCGGGCCGCTCCATGCTGGACAGCCAGGTCCTGCTCTACCAGGAGTTCTTCGGACTGCCGGGCGGAGAGGGGCACCGAGGAAACGGGAGGTTGGAGCGGTGATCGACCACGCCCGGGCCGTGGCCCTCGCACAGCGGGCCCTGGTCCACCTGGAGGCCGGCACGACCGATCAGGCCGACGACGTGATGCGGGTCCCCGTCGAGGAGTACCTCGACCCCGAGCGCTGGCGGCGCGAGCTCGACACCGTGTTCCGGCGCGTCCCGCTCGCCCTCGCGCTCTCCGCCGAACTGCCCGCCCCCGGCACCTACAAGGCCCTCGACGCGCTGGGCACCCCGGTCCTCCTCAGCCGCGGCCGGGACGGCATCGTACGGGCCTTCCTCAACGTCTGCCGCCACCGCGGCGCCCAGCTCTGCCCCGTCGGCACCGGCACCCGCCACCGCTTCCGCTGCCCGTACCACGCCTGGGTCTACGACGACCACGGCTCCCTCGTCGCCGTCCACAAGCCCGGCACCTTCGGCGACGTCGACACCGACGCCCTGGGGCTGCGGCCGCTGCCCGCCGCCGAGGCGTACGGGTTCGTGTGGGTCTCCCTCACCCCCAACCGGCCGATCGACCTCGACTCCTGGCTCGGCGACTACGCGCGGGAACTGGAACGGCTCGAACTCGACCAGTGGCACGTGTACGAGCAACGGGAACTGGACGGCCCCGGCTGGAAGGTCGCCTACGATGGTTATCTGGAGAGCTACCACATCCAGGCGCTGCACCGGACGACGTTCGCCCCGACCTCGACCTCCAACCTGATGGTGGTGGACGCCTTCGGCCCGCACCAGCGGATCCTGTACCCCGCCAAGTCGATCCGGACCCTGCGTGACCTGCCGGTCGAGGAGTGGGACCCCGCCCCGCACTGCGGCACCGTCTACACCGTCTTCCCCAATGTGTCGGTCGCCGGCACCTGGGAGGGCCACGGGGTCGTCTCCCGGATCATGCCCGGACCCACCCCCGACCGCAGCCGCACCGTGCAGACCATCGTGACCCGCGTCCCGCCGGTCACCGACGAGGACAAGAAGTACACGGCGGAGTTCAGCGAACTCGTGGAACGCGGTGTGCTCGAAGAGGACTACCGCACCGGATTCGACGTACAGGCGGCCTTGTCCTCGGGGGCGAATACGCACTTCGTCTTCGGTCGCAACGAGATCGCGCTGCAACATCAGCGGAGATGGCTCGAACGCCTGCTTGCGGAAGCCAAGTAACGTGTCAAGTCGCCTTTCTGATGGACATTCAGCATGGACAGCCATGGTTCCCGCCCACTAGATTGTCACCCGACCGATCGAATGAAAGGCTGCGTGTGAACCGCGACGAAGTGCTTCAGGAGATACACCAAATCGCCAAGGAGTTCGCCGCCTCCAGTGGTCGTACGGTGAATGAGAACAGCAGCAACTTCCTCGAGGCATACGGCTTCACTTCACTGGACGCACTGGAGTTCCTGCTCCTTCTCGAAGAACGCTTCGGCGTCACGTTCGAGGACGAGGATCTGACCGAGGACACCCTGACGTCCGAGGACCGCCTCGCCGACTACGTCGTCGAGCGTCTCGGCTGAGTCCCGGGAGAGCACCGGAAATGACGCCGCCGAAGCTGACGGAAGTGGCGGACGGGATCTCCGTGCACGCCGTCAGCGCGCTCGACGCGCGCTTTCTGTACGGGGAGATATTCCAGGGCGGCACCTATGCGGGCATTTCCCTGCCCGACGATCCGTTCGTCGTCGACGTCGGGGCGAACATCGGGCTGTTCACGCTCTTCGTGAAGCAGCGGCGCCCCCGGGCGCGCGTACTGGCCTTCGAGCCGCTGCCCGAACTCGTCGCCGCCCTGCGCGCCAACGCGGCCCGCTTCGGCCTGGACGGCGTCGAGGCGCACGACGTCGCCCTCGGCGCCGAGGCGTCCGACGGCGTATCCTTCCGCTACTACCCGCTGCTGCCCAGCAGTTCGACGCGGTACCCGCAGGACCAGGGACAGCTGAAGGAGCTGCTCGGCCGGAGCTTCCCGCCGCGGGTCGTGGAGCGGATGTTCCAGGGGCGGCAGACGACCGTCCGCGTCGACCGCCTCTCCCGGTACCTCGGCACCGAGCGTCCCGTCGACCTGCTGAAGATCGACGCGGTGGGCTCCGAGCTGGACATCCTGCGGGGGATCGACGAGCGGCAGCTCCCCCTGGTGCGCACCGTCGTCATCGACGCCCAGGACGTGCGCGGCCGGGTCGCCGAACTCTGCGCGTACCTGACGCGGATGGGGCTGGACCCGACCGTGCACACACCTCCGGCGGCGGCCGGCGACGACGGACTGAACTGCCTGATCCACGCCGTGCGCCCGTGACCACGGCACACGCGCAGAGCTCGAAGAGGGGAAATCAGGGGATGCTGACGCTCGGCCTCGGCGGCTCCAACCACGACTTCGCGGCCTGTCTCGTCTCCGACGGCACCATCGCCGCCGGCATCGAGGAGGAACGGGTCCGCCGGGTCAAGTACTCGGTCGGGGTCAACTCGCTGTTCAACCAGTCCTGGCGGTACTGCCTCGACATGGCCGGGGCGCGCCTCGCCGACGTCGACGTCGTCGTCGCCGACGACACCCTGCTGGCCCCCGCCTGGTTCCCGTTCCGCAAGCGCATCCACCTGATAAAGCACCACATGGCGCACGCGGCCAGCACCTTCTTCCCCTCGCCCTTCGAGCGGGCCGCCATCCTCGTCGTCGACGGCGCGGGCAGCCTCATCGACGACCGGGGCGTGGAGACCCTCACCACCGCCGTCGGCGACGGCACCACCATCACCGAGCTGACCAAGGTGCTCGGCACCAACTGGTCCACCGACGGCCTCAGCGCCCTGCGCGTCTACCAGGCCGGCGACAGCGACCATTCCCTCGGCTACCTGTACAAGGCGGTCAGCCGGGCCATCGGCTTCGTGCTCTACGAGGACGAGTACGAGGGCCGGCACTGGTACCTGTCCGAGGACGGCAAGACCATGGGCCTCGCCCCCTACGGAACCCCCCGCTATCGCAAGAAGTTCGCCGAGTACCTCACGCTCCTGCCCGACGGCCGCTACGAACTGCACCTGAAGAACGGCGGCCTCCTCGACTTCATCGAACACGCACTCGACGGCTACGAGGGCGACGAGCGCTTCGCCCGCGCCGCCGACCTCGCCTGGGCGGCCCAGGACACCCTGGAGAAGACCCTCCTGCACGTCGCCCGGCGGCTGCACGCCGACACCGGCCTGACCGACCTGTGCCTGGCCGGCGGCGTCGCGCTGAACTGCGTGGCCAACGGACGGCTGCTGCGCGAGACGCCGTTCGAGAACGTCTTCGTCCAGCCCGCCGCGGGCGACGGCGGCTGCGCCGTCGGCACCGCCTACTGGGGCTACCACGTCATCGCCGGGCAGCCCCGCAAGGAGCCCGCCCGCACCGCCCAGCGCCACGCCTACCTCGGCCGCACCTACGACGACAGCGAGGTACGGGCCGCCCTCGACGCCTCCGGCCTGCCCTACCGCAAGGTCGCCGAGCCCGCCCGCACCGCCGCCGCACTGCTCGCCGACGGCAAACTGCTGGGCTGGTTCACCGGCGGCTCCGAGTTCGGGCCGCGGGCGCTCGGCCACCGCAGCATCCTCGCCGACCCGCGGCACGCCGAGACGAAGGACGTCATCAACGCCCGGGTCAAGCACCGCGAGGCGTTCAGGCCGTTCGCCCCGGCGGTGCTGCGCGAGCACGCCGCCGACTGGTTCGACCTCGACATCGAGTCGCCGTACATGCTCATCGTGGCGCCGGTGCGGCCCGAGAAGCAGGCGCACGTGCCGGCGATCGTGCACGTCGACGGCACGGCGCGGGTGCAGACCGTGACGGCCGCCGACAACGGCGCCTACCACGAGCTCATCGCGCACTTCCACCGGCTGACCGGAGTGCCGGTGGTGCTGAACACGTCGTTCAACGACAACGGCCAGCCGATCGTCGAGACCCCCGGGCAGGCCCTGGAGTTCTACGCCTCCAGCCGGCTGGACCTGCTGGTCATCGAGGACTACGTGGTCGGGCACTCCGCCGACGACCTGGACGCGTTGCCGCCGGCCGGCGACCGCGCCACCGACTGAGAGGGACGCACAGTGGTTCTGGCACTCGACGGCGGGACTCCGGTCCGCCGCCACGACTTCCCGGCCTGGCCGTACCACGACGACGCCGAACGCGAGGCGCTCGTCCGCGCCGTCGACCAGGGGCAGTGGTGGCGGGTCGGCGGCAGCGAGGTCACCTCGTTCGAGGCGGAGTTCGGCGCGTACCACGGCGGCACCGCGCTCGCCGTCACCAACGGCACGCACGCCCTGGAACTCGGCCTGGAACTGCTCGGCCTGGAACCGGGCGACGAGGTGATCGTCCCCGCGTTCACCTTCATCTCCACCTCCATCGCCGTGCAGCGCGCCGGCGGCGTCCCGGTCCCGGTGGACGTCGACCCCGAGACGTACTGCCTCGACCCGGCCGCGCTGGAGGCCGCGCGCACCGAGCGGACCCGGGTGGTCATCCCCGTGCACATGGCCGGGCACATCGCCGACATGGACGCCATCGGCGCCTGGGCGGACCGGCACGGCGTCGTCGTCTTCCAGGACGCGGCGCACGCCCACGGCGCCGTCCGCTCCGGGCGGCGCGTCGGCGACTTCGGCACGCTCGCCGCGTTCAGCTTCCAGAACGGCAAGCTGATGACGGCGGGCGAGGGCGGCGCGCTGCTGCTGCCGTCGGCGGACCGGTTCGACGAGGCGTTCGCCCGGCACAGTTGCGGCCGGCCGATCGGCGACACGCGCTACGAGCACCGCAGCCCGTCCTCCAACTACCGCATGACCGAGTTCGCCGGCGCGGTGCTGCGCGTCCAGCTCGGCCGGCTCGCGGAGCAGAACGAGCGCCGGGAGAGCCGCTGGAAGACCCTGTCGGCCGCGCTGCGCGAGATACCCGGCGTGCTCCCGCAGGGCCGCGACCCGCGCTGCGACCTCAACCCGCACTACATGGCCATGGCCGCCCTCGACCCCGAGGTCCACGCCGACGTCGACCGCGACCACCTGGTGCGGGCCCTGGTCGCCGAGGGCATCCCCGCCTTCGTCGACTACCCGCCCGTCTACCGCACCGAGGCCCACGCCGCCCTGATCGGCAACGGCCTGCCCGGCGTCGCGGAGCTCGCCGAGCGCAACCCGGTCAGCGAGCACCTCGGCGCCCGGGGCTTCTGGCTGCACCACCGGGTGCTGCTCGGCACCGACGCCGACTGCGCCGACGTCGCCGAGGCACTGGCCAAGGTGCTGTCCGCGCCGGCGGGGAAGAAGCGTCCCGCTTGATGAGGGTCGCCGTCGTGGGACTGGGCTGGGTGGCCCGCGAGGTGTGGCTGCCCCGGCTGGTCAAGCACCCCGCGTTCGAGGTCGTCGCCGCGGTGGAACCGCGGCCCGAGGCCGTCGAGCGGGCCGGGGAGCTGATCGCCGGGGCCCGGCTGTGCGGCGGACCCGGGGAGATCGGGCGCGACGACGCCGACCTGGTCTTCGTCCTCACCCCGAACCACACCCACGGCGCCCTCGCGAGCGGCTTCCTGCGCCGGGGCCTCGACGTCTTCCTGGAAAAGCCCACCGGCACCACACCGGGCCAGCTGCGGCTGCTGGAGGACGCGGCCCGCGAGGGCGGCGGCCGGCTGCTGCTGTCCACCGCCGCCCGCCACCGCGCCGACGTCGGGGAACTGGCCCGCGTCGTCGCCACCGGGGCGCTCGGCACACCCCGGCTCGCCGAACTGAGCTGGGTGCGTTCCCGGGGCATCCCCGGCAGCGACTGGTTCGCCCGCCGCGAGAGCGCCGGCGGCGGCGTCCTGGTCGACCTGGGCTGGCACCTCGTCGACGTCCTGCACCACCTGTGGGGCGCCTCCGCCGTGCGCGGCGCCACCGCCCTCGCCTCCAGCGACTTCCTCACCCGCGAGGGCTGGGGCGCCGAGTGGCACGCCGGCGCCGCCGCCCGCCCGACGGCCGACGTCGAGGACCAGCTGACCGCCCTGGTGGCCACCGAACGCTACGGCCTGCACCTGCGGTGCGCCTGGGCGTCGTACGAGACCGTCGACGTCACCCGGCTGGTGCTGCACGGCACCGAGGGCACCGCCGAGCTGACCACCACCTTCGGCTTCAGCACCCGCCGGGTGACCGAACCGGCCCTGACCCTGCGGGACAAGGACGGGGAGCGGCGCGTACCGCTGCCCCCGGCCGGCATCGGGGACGAGTACGACCTGCACCTGGACGCGCTGCGGGACGAGGCGGCGCGCGCCGACGCCACGGAGCGCGCCCTGCGGGAGGCCCGCGACGCCCTGGCCGTCGTCGGCACCTGCTACCGCGCCACGGCTGCCCTCTAGACAGCACCGGAGACGAATGCCATGACCACATCCCTGTCCGAGCCCACCGCCCTGCGCTACGAACCGCTGCGCGGACTGGCCCTGTGGGGCGAGGAGGAGAAGGCGGCCGCGCTGGAGGTGCTGGAGAGCCGCTCCCTCTTCCGCTACTACGGGCCCGCCCTCCAGCGTCGCGTCGACACCTTCGAGGAACGTTTCGCCGCCCTCCACCACGCGCCCCACGCGGTGGGCGTGTCCTCCGGCACCGCCGCCCTGACCTGCGCCCTCATCGGTATGGGGATCCCCGAGGGCGGCGAGGTGATCGTGCCGTCCGCCACCTTCATCGGCTGCGTCAACGCCGTCGTCGCCGCGCGCGGCGTCCCGGTCTTCGCCGACATCGACGAGTCGCTCACCCTGGACCCGACGGCCTGGGAGGAACTCGTCACCGAGCGGACCTTCGCCGTCATGCCGGTCCACCTCAACAACGCCGCCGCCGACCTGGACCCGATCCTCGACGTCGCCGCGCGGCACGGCCTGCGGGTGCTGGAGGACGCCGCCCAGGCCTGCGGAGTGAGCTACCGGGGGCGGCCCGTCGGGGCGATCGGGGACGCGGGGGCGTTCAGCTTCCAGCTGGAGAAGAACATCACCGCGGGCGAGGGCGGCGCCGTCGTCACCCGTGACGCGGACGTCCACGACCGCGTCGTGCGCTACCAGGACCAGGGCGGGCAGTTCACCACCTCCCGCGGCGGGGACCGCGGCGGCACGGCGGGCGAGGCCTTCCTCGGCGCCAACCTGCGGATGACCGAGATCGCGGGCGCCGTCCTCTCCGTCCAGCTGGAGCGGCTCACGCCGATGCTGCGGCGGCTGCGCGACACCGCCCGCACCGTCCGCGCCGAACTCGCCGACCTGGACCTGGAATGGCGGCGGCTGCCGGACGAGGAGGGCAGCGGCGGCGACCTCACCCTGCTGCTGGCCGACCGGATGGCCGCCCGCCGCTTCGTCACCAAGCTCACCGCGGCGGGCATCCCCGCCGGCACCCTCTACCAGGGCCGCCTGGTCCACCAGAACCCCGCCGTCCGGGCCGGCCGCACCGCCTGGGGCACTGCCTGGGACGCCCTCGGCCGGCTCCGCGCCAGCGAGGCGATCCTCGGCCGGTCGGTCACCGTCGGGCTCGGCGCGACCATGACCGACGACGACGTCGCCCACCTGGTGAGCAGCCTGCGGACGGCCGCCGGGGGAGCGACCGGTGAGTGAGGTTCCGGTGGAGCGGGGGGCGGGGGGCGGTCCGGTGGAGCGGGGGGTGGAAGGCGTTTCGGTGGAGCGGCCGGTGGGTGGCCTGCCGTCGCAGGGGCCGGTGGGCGAACCGTCGTCGCAGGGGCCGGTGGGTGGCCTGCCGTCGCGGCGGCCGGTGGGTGGCCTGCCGTCGCAGGGGCCGGTGGGCGAACCGCCGCTGCGGGCCGTCGTCCTGGACCTCGACGGCGTCCTCATCGACAGCATCCACGTGATGCGCCGGGCCTTCCAGCGCGCGTACGCCCTCACCGTCGGCGACGGCGAGGCGCCCTTCGAGGAGTACCTCGCCCACCTGGGCCGGCACATGCCCGACACGCTTCGGATCATGGGCCTGCCCGTCACGATGTACGAGCCGTTCGTCATCGAGAGCCGCAAGCTCGTGCACGAGATCGAGCCCTGCCCCGGCGCCGCCGGGCTGCTCACCGGCCTGCGCGAGGCCGGCCTCTCGCTCGCCGTCGCCACCGGCAAGACCCACGGGCGGGCCGTCGAGGCGCTCTCCGCCACCGGACTGCTCGACCTGGTGGACGCGGTCTGCGGCAGCGACGAGGTCGCGCACGGCAAACCCGCCCCGGACATCGTCCTGCTCGCCCTCGACAAGATCGGCGCCGCCGCCGAGAGCGCCGTCATGGTCGGCGACTCCGCCCTCGACCTGCGGGCCGGCCGCGCCGCCGGCACCCGAACCGCCGCCTGCCTGTGGGGCCAGGGCGACCGCGAGGAACTCCTCGCCCACCGGCCCGACCTCGTCGCCGCGTCCTGCGCCGAACTCGCCGTCCTCCTGCACCACCGTGAAGGGACCCCCGCGTGACCACCGCCCCGACCTCCCGTGACGTCCTGCTGCTCAACGGACCCAACCTGGGCACCCTGGGCACCCGCGAACCCGGGATCTACGGCACCACCACCCTCGCCGAGGTGGAGGAGGCGGTCGCCGCCAGGCTGGCCGCCGCCGGGTACGGGCTGCGCAGCGAACAGCACGACGGCGAGGGCGAGGTGATCCGCGCCCTGCACAAGCACCGCGACACCGTCGCCGCGATCGTCAACCCCGGCGCGCTGATGATCGCCGGCTGGAGCCTGCGCGACGCCCTCGCCGACTACCCGGCGCCCTGGGCGGAGGTGCACATCTCCAACGTCTGGGCCCGCGAGTCCTTCCGGCACAACTCCGTCATCTCCCCGCTCGCCGTCGGCGTCATCGCCGGCTTCGGCACCCACGGGTACGAGCTGGCGGCGGACGCGCTGCTGCGGCGGCTGGCGGAGGCGGGCGGCGATGAGCGCTGAGCGGTCACAACCGCGGACACGTGATCCGCGTACATGTGATCTGCGGACACGTGATCCGCGGACACGTGATCCGCGGACACGTGATCCGCGGACACGTGATCTGCGGACACGTGGTCTGTGGGAGGCGTTCTCCCGGCCGGGCCTCGATCCGGACGCGCCCGCGCTGGGCGAGCTGACCCGGCGGGAAGCCGTCGCCCGGGTGGAGGAGCTGGCGGAGCGGCTGCGCGCGGCGGGCGTACGCCCGGGCGAGCCCGTCGGCCTGCACGGCCCCAACCAGCCGGAGTGGGTCGTCGGACTCCTCGCCCTGACCGCGGCCGGAGCGTGCCCGCTGCTGCTGCCGGCCGACGCGCCTCCGGCGGAGGTACGACGGCTGTCCCGGGCCGTCGGGGCGGCACGGCGGCTGCTGACGGACGGGGGGACACGGATCGAGGAGGGCGGGGACGCGGGGGGCGGTCCGGTGGGCGGAGACGGCCTGGGCGGACACGCCTGTCATGAGCCTGGCACCCTCCTCCTGGCGTCCTCCGGCTCGACCGGTGCGCCGAAAGCGGTGCCCCGCACCCCGGGTTCGGTGATCGACGAGGGCGTCCGCTACCACCGCGCCGGCCTGGCCCTGCCCGACGACTCCGTGCTGCTGCCGCTGCCGTTGAGCCACGCCTACGCGCTCGGCTGGCTGGCCGGTGTGCTGGTCGCCGGGGCGCACGCCGACCCCGTGCCGCCCCGCGCCGTCGGCGCCGTGCACGCCCGGCTGCGGCAGGGGGCGACCGTCCTGGTCACCGTGCCCGGCCTGGCCCGCGTCCTGGCCCGGCGCCGGGCGCTCGCCGAGGACGCGCCCTATCCGGCCCTGCGCCGCGTGATGGCCGGCGCGGGCTATGTGGACGCCGAACTGGACGCCCTGTGGACCCGCGCCCTCGGCATCGGCGTCTCCCGCAACTTCGGCTCCAGCGAGACGGGCGCCGTGCTGTGGGGCGACCCCGGGCTGCCCTCGGGAGCCGTGGGCCACCCGATGCCCGGAGTCCGCGTCGACCTGCTGGGACCAGACGGCGAGCCGCTGCCGGGCCCGGGCCAGGGAGAGCTGGCGGTCGTCCTGGAGGACGGCTCGACCCACCGTATGCACGACCTCGCCGAGCGCGATGCGCACGGCGTCCACCGCATCCTGGGCCGGGCCCGCCGCGGAGTGGTGCGCCGGGGGGCGCGCTGGGTGTCCACCCTGGAGGTCGAGTCGGTGCTGCGCGCCGCCCCGGGGGTCGCCGACGTCTCGGTCACGGCGACCGGTCCGGACGACTCCGACGACCAGGGCCTCACCGTCGAGTACGTGCCCGCCGACGCCGGCCTCGCCGCGCCGGAGCGCCTCCAGGCGTACGCCCGCGCCGAACTGGCCGCCTACAAGGTCCCGGACGCCTTCCTGCCGCGGTACCGGCTGCGCCGCTCCGCCGTGGGCAAGGCGCAGGCGGCTCCCGTGTACCGCCTCGCCCGGCCCGCCGGCGACACCGCCGAGCGGGTCCTCGCGGCCGCCCTCACCGACCTCGGCCTGCCGCCGCGACTGGCGACGGGTGCCACGGCCGCCGACCTGGCCCGGACGGACGGGCTGCGCGCGGAGGTGCTCGTCCTCCTGCTGGACACGGCGTGGGCGCTGGGCCTGCTGGCGACGGACGCGGGCCCCGCGGTGCCGGCCGAGGCCTGGGAACGGCCGACGCGGACCGAGACGGTTGCGACGGACGAGACGGCGGCGACCGACGAGACGGCGGCGACCGACGAGACGGCAGTGACGCACGAGACGGTGGTGACCGACGAGACCAAGGCGACGGACGAGACGGCGGCAGAGGGGACGGCGGTGACAGCCACGGCCGTGACAGCCACGGCGACGGCGGTGACGGCCAGGGAGGCCACGGCGACGGCGGTGACGGCCACGGCCACGGAGGCCACGGCGACGGCGGTGGCGGCGGCCGGGCGGATGCTCGCGGACCGGGTGCGGCACGGCGCCGCGTACCCGCCGGGCGACGGCCCCCCGCTCCCCGCCACCGCCGTGGGCGGGCCCGGCGACGAGTCCTCCGCGCGCGCCACCATCGACGACTTCCTCGCGCGTGCCGCCGTGGACGGCCCGCTGCTGGAACTGGGCGCGGGCGGCCTCCCGCCGTCCGCCGGTGCGGGGTACGGCGAGTACGGCGGGTCCGGGGGGTCCGGCGAGTACGGCGGGTCCGGCGGGTCCGGCGGGTACGGCGTGTGCGTCGTCGTCGGCGGGGTGCACGACCCCGTGCCCCGGCTCGGTGCCCTCGCGGCGCTGCTGAAGCCCAAGGGCCTGCTGGTGCTGGCCGACGCCTTCGTGGCCGACGCGCGGGTCCTGCCCGACGGGGCGAGCCGCGCGGCGGCCGTCCGATGGCTGGCCGGGGGACGCCCGTACTGGTGGACGGTGCCGGAGCTCCAGGCCGGGCTGGAGTCCGTGGGGCTGCGGGTGGAGGAGAGCCGGGCCGTGGGAGCGGGCGCCTGGTCGGTCGTGATCGCGCGGAAGCCGGCATGACCGGCGCGGTCCTCGCCGTGGACATCGGCGGCACCAAACTCGCCGTCCGCGCCCTGGCCGACGGCGTCACCGTGCACGAGCGCACCCTCCGCTGGCGCGACGACGCCGACCCGGACGCCGACCTGGACCTGCTCGGGGAGTCCGTGTCCGAGGCGGCCGGGGCGCTCGGGACCGCGCCGGTGCGGATCGGCGTGGCGGCGGCGCCCAACGTCGACGGGGACGGGCGTGTCGTCGGCTGGCCCAACCGGCCGGGCTGGACCGGACGTTCCCTGCGCGTGCCGTTCGCGCGCACCGGTGCCGAGGTGCTGTTCGGCGACGACGCGACGCTCGCCGCACTGGCCGAGGCCCACGCCACCGGCTGCCGCGACCTGGTCTACCTGGGCCTCGGCACGGGCGTCGGCGGCGGCCTGGTCTGCGGTGGACGGCTGCTGACGGGGGCGTGGGGGACGGCGGGCGAGGTCGGCCACCTGGTGGTCGACCCGGCCGGTCCGCTCTGCCGGTGCGGTCGGCGCGGCTGCCTCCAGGCCGGCGTGTCGGGCCCCGCCCTGGCCGCCCACGCCGCCGCGCTGCGCGGCCGTACCACCACGACCGCGGAGCTGGTGGCGGGCGTGGCGGACGCCGAGGACTGGGCGGAGCACACCCTCGATCACGCGGCCGACCTGACCGCCCGTGCCCTGGCCGTCCTCACGGAGCTCGTGCAGCCGGCCCGCGTCCACATCGGCGGCGGCCTCGGCTCCGCGTTCCCGGCCCTGCCGGAGCGGGTGGCGCCGCGGCTGGCCGCGACGGTACGGGCGGGGCGTCCGGTGCCGGAGGTCCGGCCCGCCGTGCACGGGGCCCACGCCTCGCTCGCCGGAGCGGCCCTGCTCGCCGCCCGGGGGGCGGCCCTGCTCGGTGAGGAGAGCGTGGCATGACCCGCCCGGTGCTCAGCGTGGTGATCCCCACCCGCGACAAGGCGGCCGGGCTGCGGCTCGTGCTGGCCTGTCTGGCCCGGCAGACGGGGACCGGCCCGTGGGAGACCGTGGTGGTCGACGACGGGTGCACCGACGGTACCCCCCAGGTCGTGGCGGACGCCGCGGGCCGGCTGCCGCTGCGGACCGTGCCCGGGCCGGAGGCGGGCCGCGCCGCGGCCCGCAACGCCGGCGCGCGGGCCGCGCGCGGGACGCTCCTGCTCTTCCTCGACGACGACATCCTGCTCCCGCCCGCCGCGCTGGCGGCCCACATCGCCGAGCACGCCCGCCCCGGGCCCGCCTGCGTCCACGGACCGCTCCGCGAGCTGCCCGGCGCCCGGCGGCTGCTGGCGTCGGCGGACGAGGCGCTCGACGACCCGTACGGGACGGCGGCCGGCGGCCGCTTCGGACGTACCGTGTCGACCGCCCTGGAGCGCCTGGTCCACGGCATGGCCGACGGCGGGCTGCCGCCCGTGTCGCCGTGGCTGACGTGCGTCGGGGCCAACACCTCCATGCCGTACGGACTGTGGGAGGCGGCCGGCGGCTACGACGAGGCGTTCGGGACCACGTGGGGCTGCGAGGACCTCGAACTCGGACTCCGGCTCTGGCGGTCGGGGGCGCGGATGCGGCTGGCGCCCGCCGCACCGGGCATCCACCTCACCCACGAACGCGCGGACCGCTGGGAGCAGCACACGGTCAACCTCACCCGCTTCACCGCCAAGCACCCGATCCCCGCCGTGCGGGCCCTGCCGGAGCTTCTCGGCCCCTCGGGCAACGCCCGGCGCTACGTCACGGCCGTCCGCTCCCTGGACGGGACCCAGGAAGAGAGCGACCGCTCATGACGCCCACCTCCGCGAGTGCGGACCCGCTGCCCCTGTACTCCCGCCAGGACTGGTGCTGGCAGTGGATGCGCAGCTACCCCGTCGACTCGGCGCCGATAGAGTCGACCGAGACGCTGCTGCTGCGGGGCCCGCTCGACGTGGGCGCGCTGCGGGACGCGCTCGCCGAGATCGAGACCCGGCACGACGCGCTGCGCCTGCGTCTGACGGCCCTGCCCGGCCCCGACCCGTCGGCCGCCTGGCCCGGCCAGACGCTCCGGCCCGACCCGGGGCGGCTGACCACCGTCCGGGTGCGGCCGGAGGAACTGACGGCGGAGGCGAAACGAATACTCGGCCGACCCCTCGACCTGACCGACCGCATGGTGCGCGCGACGCTGCTGCGGGCGGGCGAGCGGGAGCACCTCCTCGTCGTGCAACTGCACCACCTGATCTTCGACGGCTCCTGCCACCACCTCTTCCGCGAACTGCTCGCCGAGGGCTACACCCGGCGTGTCGCACCCGGCCGGAGCGCCACGCCCGGCAAGCGCCGAACCGAGCCGGAGAGCTACACCGGGCTGATCCGGCGTGAGCGGGAACCCGGGGCGCGGTCCCGGGTGCGGGAGCGGGCGGCCGCGCTCGCCGCGGAACTGCGCGCGCACGGCACCAGGGAGCCGCTGCCCGGCGACGCAGGTGCGGTCGTCGCCGACACGCGGTTCGCGTCCGTGTCCCTCGATCTGACGGCGGACCGGACGCGACGGCTGCTGCGGCGGTCGCGCGCCGAGCGGGTCACCCCGCACACGGTCCTGCTGGCGGCCCTCGCCCGGGCCGTGGCCACGGAGTACGACCGGGACCGGCTGGTGTGCTCGGTGTACACGCACGGGCGGACCTCACCGGCCGCCCACGAGACGCTCGGCCTGTTCAGCAACGTCGTGTCGGTGCCGCTGGAGACGGCCGGCGGGCCGCTGCCCGAGTACGTCCGGTCCGTCCACGAGGGCGTACGACGGGCCTCGGACACCGCCGACCTGCCGTTCACGGAGGTCGCCTCCCGCATCCTGGACCGTCCGTCGGACGGCGGTGCGTACTGCCGCAGCGCGCTGGCCCACCTGGAGCTGAGGCTGACCGGGGTGACCGGCCCGCTGCCGGTGGACCAGTACCGGTCGACGGCGCTGGCACCGGAGGTGGAGGTGATCCCGCAGATCATCACCGCCGACCACCCGGTGCCCGTCTTCAACGGCCTGGAGCGGGCGTTGGCGTGTGCCGCCACCCTCTTCACCGACGTGCGGCTGAAGGACGGATCCCTCATCGGCGAACTCTGGTTCGAGCGGGGCTATCACGACGGCGAGCGAATCGCACGTGTGGCCGAGAATTATCACGACTTCATGGGCCGGTTGTCGGACGGCGTATGAATTTCCGGGCCCCGAGGACGCCGATTGCCTCTCCCGGAGACTCCGAAAACCGGACGCCCTTTTCCAAAGACCTTGTTGACGGCGGATCATCCAGGCTGGAAGCATTTCCCTGCCACCGTTCGGTGGCAGACGGAACAGCGACGATAGGAGTCGAAATGGTCAAGGTCAACTCGGTGAGCCTCGCCCTGATCGATGTCAAGCAGCTGCGTCGCCAGGCCGCGGCCAAGTAGAACCCTCGGCGGGTGCCACCCGGCGGCCTCGGGCACCGGGTGGCACTCGCCGCACCTTTCCGGGAAGCGGGGCGCATGCGACAGGCGAGCGGGACAGAAACGGTTTTTCACGCGACGGAATTGAGTCGGCACCAGCTGCGGTTGTGGCAAGTGGAATGCGCGGTCCGGGGAAGTGCACTGCTGCATACGGGCATTGCGCTGAGACTCGACGGCGAACTGGACGAGAAACGGCTCACCCGGGCCGTGGCCTCCGTCTTCGGCCGTCATGAACTGCTCGCCACCGGATTCCACGCGGACGGCGAGACCCTGACCCTCGGCCCCGCGGCCCCCCACGAGACCCGTGTCCGGTACCGCCCCGACCTGCGTCCCGACGACGCCGGGCACCTCGCGGAGATCCGCCGGTGGGCGGCCGGGGCCCAGACGGAGACCTTCCCCCTCACCGGGGAGGCGCCGGCCCGAGCGGACCTGCTGATCCTCGGCGAAGGCGAAGGCGAAGGCGACGGTCACGGCTACAGCCCCGATGATCGTGACGGCGACGACCGTCGAGACGGCCAAGGCGACCGTGACGCCCGTGCCGTCCTCGTCCTGACCTTCCACCGCCTCGTGATGGACCTCTTCTCCCTGCACCAGGTGGTGGCGGACCTCCAGGAGGCCTACGCCGCCGACGGGCCGCCCGCCGCCCGTGCCGACCGCTACTCCGCCCTCCTGGCCGCCCGGGAGAACCGCCGGTCCCGCGACTGGGAGTTCTGGCGGGGCGAACTGGCCGACTTCCCCACGCCGTGGATCGGCGAGCGGCGACCGGAGCCGGGCTGGCTCCCGGCCGGCGCCGAACTGCGCCTCCCCCTCCCCGCGGACCTGCCCGCCGCGCTCCGGGCCGGCGCCCGGGCGGCCCGCTGCACTCCCACCGTCCTCGTCGTCGCCGCGGCCGCCCGCCGGGTCCTGGAACACGCCGGAGCCGACGACCTCGTCCTCGGCACCATGTCCGCCAACCGCATGAATTCCGACGCCGTGGGCCCACTCGCCCAGGCCGTCCTCGTCCGCGTCGGGTCCCGCGCACCGTCCGGCGAGGAAGGCGTCCTGGCCCAGGTCAGGCGGGGCATGCGGGAGGGGATGGCGCACCAGGGGGTGGAGTTCGAGGAGATCGTCGAACTGCTCACGGACGAGAAGGGCGTGGCCCGCGACGACCTGGCCCCGCTGAGCGTCACCGTGACCGAGGACTCCTGGCGGACCTCCGTGGCCGGTCTCACCTTCACCCCGTTCGACCTGGAGGAGGACGACGACACGGCCCCGGCCGCGCCGGTGGTGCGCCCGTCCCAGCTGGACGTGGAGCTGAACCTGTCCGACACCCGGCCGGAGCTGGTCGTCACCTACGACCGCGCGTGCTTCGGCCCCGACTGGTGCGCGCGGTTCGCGGCCGGCCTCCTGGCCGACCTGCGGACCTGAGCACGGCTCAGGCGGCGTCGTGTGTCGAGTCGATGAGTTCCTGGCCCAGCCGCCGTACGTCGCCGAAGCGGGCCTCGTCGAGCAGCGCGGTCATCAGGCAGACGTCCAGGTCCTCGACGTCCGGGGCGCACTCGGCCGCCTCGGCGGCGATCCGGGCCGCGTGCAGCGACGTGCCGCCGGCCTCGTAGAAGTCCGTGTCCTCCTCGGCGGGCGTGCCCAGGACGCCCTGCCAAGCCGCCGCGAGGGCCGTGGCGAGCACGTCCGGGCCGACGGGATCCCTCGGTGTTCTCGGAGTTGCCGCATGCGCCATGGCAGGAACATAACGCAGCCGCCGGCACGCCGAACTCCCCTACCCTGTGCGGCAATGCCCGCAGGGGCGGGAACGGCCGGATGCTTCGGGGGATGCCGGATGGATCACGTGGGTGGCGCGGTGACGGAGCGGACGGGGATGCTGACGGGGACGCGGATGCAGACGGGACCGAGGACGCAGACGGGACCAAGGGCGCAGACGGGGATGCGGATGCCGACGGGAACGAGAGCACGAACGGGGACGAGAGCACGAACGGGGACGAGGACGCGTACGGGGACGAGGACGCGTACGGGAACACGAGCGCGTACGGAAGCACGAGCGCGTACGGAAGCACGAGCGCGTACGGGAACACGAGCGCGTACGGGAACACGAGCGCGGACGATGACGGGAGGGGCCGCCCGATGACGGCCGCCGGCCGACTGGCCGCCCGATTCCCCCTGGACCTCCTGCGCGAGCGCACCCTGCGGCGGCTGTTCGCCGCTCACGCCGCCTCCGTGCTGGGCAGCAGCATGATGCCCATCGCGCTGTCCTTCGCCGTGCTGGACAACGGCGGCGGGGCGAGCGGAGTGGGTCTGGTGCTGGGCGCGCAGACCGCGCCCCTGATGGTGTTCCTGCTGGCGGGCGGGGTGCTGGCGGACCGGTGGGGACGCCGGGTCACGATGATCGGCAGCGACCTGGTGCGAGCGGCCGTCGAGATCGCCATGGTCGTCGTCCTGCTGACGACGGGGCTGTCGACGGCCGGGTTCGTGGTGTTCGCGGCGGTGCTCTCCGTCGCCGCGGCCTTCTTCCACCCCGCCTTCCACGGGCTGGTCCCCGAGGTGGTCCCGGAGAAGCGGCTCCAGGAGGCCAACGCCCTGGGGTCCACACTCCATTCGATCGGCTCCCTGGTCGGCCCGGCTGTCGGCGGTGTGCTCGTCGCCTGGACCGAGCCGGCCTGGGTGATCGCCATCGACGCGGCGACCTTCCTGGCCAGCGCGCTGCTCCTGGTCGGCGTACGGACGACGCCGGCAGTACGTGCCGACCGCGCGGACGAGAGCTTCCTGCGGCAGCTCAAGGAGGGCTGGCGGGAGTTCCGTTCGCGGACCTGGCTGTGGTCCCTCCTCGCCTACACCTCCCTGGCCTGCACCTTCGTCCTCTGCCCGGTGATGGTCCTCGGCATCACCTCCGTCGGCGGCAAGGAGCACGGCGCCGCCCAGTGGGGCACCGTCCTCGCCGCCGAGGGCTTCGGCGCCCTGCTCGGAGGCGTCCTCGGCATGCGCCTGACGTTCCGCAGGCCCCTGCTCGCCTCCGTCTTCTGCACCTTCGGCCTGGGTCTGTTCGCCGCCCTCCTCGCCCTCGAGGCCCCCGTCCACGTCCTCGTCGCCGGCTCGCTGCTGTCCGGCGCGGGCTTCGCCCTCCTGCACATCCTGTGGACGAGCAGCCTCCAGGCGGACGTCCCCTCCGAGGTCCTGTCCCGCGTCAGCGCCTACGACGGCGTGGCGACCGTCCTGTCCATGACCGTCGGCTACTGGTGGGCCGCCCCGGCCGCCGCCCGGGTCGGCACCGCGCCCCTGCTGTGGTTCGGCGTGGTCTGGACCGTGGCGAGCGCGGCCGTCATGCTCGCCGTCCCGCAGATCCGCCACTCGGCGATCGGGGCGGGGCGGGAGCCGCGCGGCGGCCGGAACGCGGCGGCCACGGAAGAGCCCTCCCAGGGGGAGGGCGCAGACGTGCGCCCCCGGCAGGACTCGGACCTGCGGCCAAGCGCTTAGCAGGCGCCTGACGGATCAAGCCCCACACCCCCGCCGACCGCTTCTCTCCCTCTGCTCGGCGTACCGCCGACCGGCCTTCGGCAGGCGTTCGACAGGGCGTCAGCGGCCTTACTGCTGACGGTTGATCGGGAAGACACGGGCTGCCCTCTCCCGGCTTCCTGGGGAGGCGAGGCCGGGGGAGGGGGCTCGTCGGATCTAGTCGGCGGTCACGCGGACGTCTGTGGCCGTCGGGCTGACACCGCGTTCACGGCAGAGCCGCAGACCAGGACCGCTGACAGTGCGATCAAGCTGGTCAGAACGTCCTGGAGCTGTGCGACGGGGCCGTAGACGACCAGGATGACGACGAGGACGGTTGTCCAGTTTCGCAGTCGGGGGATTGAAGGCGGGTTCGGCAGGGTCACACTCATAGCAGTACCTCCTAGGTGCTCGCCCACCCTCGCTGCTCTTGCTCGCTGCTCTTGCCGGTAAGCCTGCGCGGCGATCGGTGGGGTTCGCGTTGGGACACTGTGATGCGGGTCTCCCCTCAGCGCGCAGCGGAGTAACGGCCCGTAAGCGTGACCTTCAAAGCGTGCCCGATAGTCCGATTATCGGATGATTTGCGCGATGGTTCGGACGGTGAGGTGTGCCCGGTGCGCGCAAGGCGGTCCCGCCGCCGCACGTCGGCTGACCGTCCCGGCCGGAACGCCGACATGTAGCCGACATGTATGCGACACGGCACGGCCACCCGCGAGAACCCGGTGCCGGCCGGACGCTCCCGGAGCCTTCCCTTGATCGCCGGGGGAGTGTCCGGGGCATCGCAGTACCCGGCGGAACGTGGCCCTGACCAGCAAAAAGCCCTCCCAGAGGGAGGGCGGAGACTTGCGCCCCCGGCAGGACTCGAACCTGCGGCCAAGCGCTTAGAAGGCGCCTGCTCTATCCACTGAGCTACGGGGGCCGGTGTGGTGGCCTCGTACCTGGTGCCCGGGGTGCGGGCGGACCCTCGACGTTGCCGGGGACAAGGATAGGGCTCCCGGTTCCTTGTCCCGAGCGCTTCGCCTCCGTGGCTCGATGTGGAGGTTCAGTGAAGCGGTCCTGATAATCGCAGGCAGGTGCGAATCGTGCACCGCTTTTGGCGTCTCGGGCCCCGGGTGTTGTGCACTCGTTATGCCTGGGCTGTGCCTGTGTCCCGGTCGCCCCTTCCGTCCCTTGTGTCCTATCGGCGCGCAGGCATGCTCATATGCTTCATAAATCCCCCGAAATTGGGCATTCTTCGCATGTGGTGACCTTGGACGTACGGCCTCAGCTGCTCGACGCACTCTCCGCCCTGCGCGACCGTGTCGCCGCCGCACGCTTCCCGCTGCCCCTGGCGGGGGCTCCACGCGCGCGTGCCAACCGCGACGAACTGCTCGCCCAGCTCGACGACTACCTGGTGCCCCGGCTCAGGCAGCCCGAAGCGCCCCTGCTGGCCGTGGTGGGCGGTTCCACCGGCGCCGGGAAGTCGACGCTCGTCAACTCCCTCGTGGGACGGCGCGTCAGTGAGGCGGGCGTGCTGCGGCCGACGACACGCACCCCGGTGCTGGTGTGCCACCCGGAGGACCATCACTGGTTCAGCGGCATGCGGGTGCTGCCCGACCTCGCGCGCGTGTGGGTCCCCCACCGGGAGACGACGGACGAACTGTTGCTGCCCGGCGGGGACGGCAGACGCGTGCTGCGCATCGAGACCGCCGAGACCCTCCCGCCCGGCCTCGCCCTCCTCGACGCCCCCGACGTCGACTCCCTCGTCGCCGACAACCGCTTCCTCGCCGCCGAACTGATCTGCGCCGCCGACATCTGGGTGATGGTCACCACGGCCGCGCGGTACGCCGACGCCGTCCCCTGGCACCTCCTGCGCACCGCCAAGGAGTACCGGGCGACCCTCGTCACCGTCCTGGACCGCGTGCCCCACCAGGTCGTCTCCGAGGTGTCCCGGCAGTACGGCGCCCTGCTCACCAAGGCGGGGCTGGGCGACGTACCGCGTTTCACCGTGCCCGAACTGCCCGAGTCCGCCTGGGGCGGAGGACTGCTCCCGGCGACCGCCGTGGCCCCGCTGCGGGCCTGGCTGGTCCAGCACGCGGAGGACCCCGCCGCCCGCAGGCAGGCGATGGCCCGCACGGTCCACGGCGTCCTGGACTCCCTGAAGTCCCGCATGCCCGAACTGGCCGGCGCCGCCGCCGCGCAGTACGCGGCCGCACTGCGGCTCACCTCCGCCGTCGACGCGGCGTACGACAGCGAGTACGCGCGCGTGCGCGGACGGTTGCAGAGCGGCGCCGTGCTCGCCGGGGACGCCCTGAAGCGCTGGCGGGCCTTCCCGCTCGACTGCACCGCGCGGGAACTCCTCGACGCCTTGGTGGGGAGCCTGGCCGCGCTCCTGCTGTGCGCGGTCACCGCGGCCGACGAACGCATCGACGAGGCCTGGCGCCTCGAACCCGCCGCGGACGCACCCGACCTCCTGGACCGCGATCCCTCCCCGGACACCGCCGAACACCGCATCGGCATGGCCGTACGGCGCTGGCGGCGCGAGTTGGAGGAGTACGCCGAGGACGAGGTGCGCGAGCTGGAGCGCGGGACCGCGCCCGACCCCGAACTGGTCGCCGCCCTCGTCGCCACCGCCCTGCTGGGCGGCCGCAGGGCGCGCTCGGCGGGCGAGCAGCTCGCCGAACGCCTCGGAGCCCACGGCGCGCTGCGGCTGCGCGACCGGGGCGGGCGGCTGCTCGCCGAGCACCTGGACCGGGTGGTGCACGCCGAACGCGAGCGCCGGCTCGCCCCGCTCGACGGGCTCGACGTCCATGCCGAACCCCAGGCCGAGCTCATTGCCGCGCTGTCCGTACTGCAGAAGGAGAGGTGACCGGTGACGGCCGTCACGGATCACGACCACACGGATCACCCCGATCACCCCGATCACCCTGAATACCCTCATCACTCGGATCACTCGGATCACTCGGGCCACGCCGATCACCCCGATCACTCCGATTCCTCCGACCACTCGGATCCGCGTCCACCTCACGCGGGCCATGCCGGCCGTGCCGGTCTCGCGGGCCAGCTCTGCGGTCCCTCCCTCCCCTCCAGCCACACCGGTGGTCCGGCCGTCGCCGACGAGGCGCCGTCCCAGGCGGGCGCCCGGGAGGAAAGAGACGGCAGCACCGGTGGGAACGCCGCGGACAGACGCCCGGCGGAGCACACCGGGACCGGGCCGGACGCCGGGGAAGCGCGCCGCGCGGGCGCGGAGAAGGCGGCGGACACGGACGGGGTGAACGGGGCCATGAGGGACGTGGACAAGGGGGACGCGGGCAGGGCGGATGCGGCTAAGGGGGACGCGGGCGAGGCGGACGCAGGCGAGGCGGGCGTCGAGGTGACCGGGGTGGCAGGGGAGGCCGGGGTACCGCGCGCCGAGCGAGCCGAGGAGGGCGGGAACGGAGGGAACGGCGGGGATGCCGGGGACGCCGGAGGCGCCAAGGACGTCGGGGACGCGGCGGACGTCGAACGCGCCGTCGGGCGAGTGGAGGCCGAGCGTGCCCGCGGGCGCGGAGAGGCTGAGCGCGCCCCGGGAAGCGGGGAGGCTGAGCATCCCCCCGCGCGCTGGAAGGCCGAGCGCGCCCCAGGCCGCGGGGAAGCGCCGCACGCGCGCGTGCCGCTGGGCGAGAAGGAGCACACGGACGCGCGGAAGGACGAGGGCCGCGTACGGAAGGACGAGGACCGCGCGAACGGACCGCTCGGCGACAACCGCGCGAACGGACCGCTCGGCGACAACCGCACGCGCGGACCGCTCGGCGACGCCCGGACCCGCGGACAGCGGGACGAGGTCCGAGCACGCGGACGACAGGACGACGACCGGGCACGCGGGCAGGACGGTGACGGCCGTGCCCCGGACCGCGCCGCCGACCGTGCCGGCGACCGGGCCCCGGACCGCGCCCCCGACTGTGCCGCCGACCGTGCCGGCGACCGGGCCGCCGACCGTGCCCCCGCCCGCACCGCCGACCGTGCCGGCGACCGCACCCCCGACCGCACCGCCGACAGGGCCGCCGACCGTGCCCCCGCCCGCGCCCCCCTCCGTCCCCGACCGGACGACGCCCCCGTGCGCGCACGTGAGGGCGAGCGGCGTGCGCGTGGGGGGAGGAAGGACGGTCACGCGCGTGGGCGTGAGGACGACCGCCGTCCTCGTGGACGGGACGACAACAACGGCCACGCTCCCGCCGCAGCCCCGGACCCCGCCGACACCGGCCCCTGGGACGACGGTCTCATCGCCCGCCGCGTGAACGAGACCGCCGAACAGCCCCCCGCCATGGAGATCCGCACCGGCGGCTCCCAGACCGTCCCCCCGCTCGCCTACGACGGCCCCCTGCGCTCCCGCCTCGACGCGCTGCGCGAACTCGTGGGGCTCTCCCGGGCCCGGCTCGACAACCGCACGCTCGCCGAGGCCGGCCGCGTCCTGGACGAGGCGCAGGCGCGGCGCAGGCTCTCCGGGCAGCACACCGTCGTCGCCATCGCGGGCGCCACCGGCAGCGGCAAGTCCCAGCTGTTCAACGCCCTCGCCGGGGTGACCATCTCGGACACCGGCGTCCGCCGGCCGACGACGGCCGCGCCGATCGCGTGCAGCTGGAGCGACGGCGCGGGCAGTCTCATCGACCGGCTGGGCATCCCCGGCCGGCTGCGCCGGCGCCCGGTGCAGAGCGCGGACGCGGAGGCCCAGCTGCGCGGGCTCGTCCTGATCGACCTGCCCGACCACGACTCGGCGGCCGTGCAGCACCGCGAGCAGGTCGACCGCGTCCTGGCCCTCGTCGACGCCGTCATCTGGGTCGTCGACCCGGAGAAGTACGCCGACGCCGTCCTGCACGAGCGGTACCTGCGTCCGCTGGCGGGCCACGCCGAGATCATGTTCATCGTCCTCAACCAGGTCGACCGGCTGCCCGGTGAGGCCGCCGAGATGGTCCTCGACGACCTGCGGCGGCTGCTCGACGAGGACGGCATCGCCCTCGGCGAGTACGGCGAACCGGGCGCGACCGTGCTCGCGCTGTCCGCGCTCACCGGGGACGGCGTCGGGGAACTCAGGGAGCTCCTCGGGCAGTTCGTCGCGGAACGAGGCGCTCCGGCGCGGCGCATCTCGGCCGACGTGGACGCCGCCGCGCGGCGGCTGCGGCCCGTCTACGCCACGGGACGGCGCACGGGGCTGAGCGAGGAGGCGCGCGAGGAGTTCGCCGCCCGGCTCGCGGACGCGGTGGGCGCCACCGCCGCGGGGGAGGCCGCCGAACGCGCCTGGCTGCGCAACGCCAACCGCGCGTGCGGGACGCCGTGGCTGCGGCTGTGGCGGTGGTGCCAGGGCCGGAGCGACCCTGCCACCGGCCCGCTGCCGGCCCGTGCGCAGGCCGACGAGGAGGTCACGGCCCGCCAGCGCGTCGAGCAGGCGGTGCGCACGGTGTCCGAGCGGGCCTCGGTGGGGCTGCCCGCACCCTGGGCCCAGGCCGTGAAGGAGGCGGCCGTACGGGGCGCCCAGGGGCTGCCCGAGGCGCTGGACGAACTGGCCCTGCGGGCCGGGCTGCCCCCGGGGCGGCCGCCGCGCCCGGGCTGGTGGCCGATGGCCGTTCTGACGCAGGCCGCGATGACGATCCTCCAGGTGGTCGGCGGTCTGTGGCTGGTCTGCCAGATCGCCGGCCTCGTGTCACCGAACCTGGGCGTGCCGGTGCTGCTCATGGTGGCCGGCATCGTCGGCGGCCCGCTCGTCGAGTGGGGCTGCCGGATGGCGGCCCGCGGCCCGGCCCGCCGGTACGGACAGGACGCGGAACGGCGCCTGCGGGAGACGGCCGCCGGGTGCGGCCGGGCACGGGTCCTGGATCCCGTGGCCGCGGAGCTGTTGCGGTACCGGGAGGTGCGGGAGCAGTACGGGCGGGTCACGGGGGTGGAGGCCGTGGCGAGGTGATGCGGCGCCCCGCCGGAGCCGAGCAGGCCGAGGAAGCCGAGCAGGCCGAGGAGGCCGAGGAAAGCGAGGAAGCCGAGGAAGCCGAGGAAAGCGAGGAAAGCGAGGAAGCCGAGGAAAGCGAGGAAAGCGAGGAAAGCGAGGAAGACGGGGGAGCGGAGGAGACCCCCGGATCCCGGAGAGGTGATCCCTCGTCCGGGTGATGGGGTTCTCCACAACCCCGGGGTGGTCCACAGCGCTCGGCGGGCCCGGCCCGGCGGCGGCAGTCTGATGGCACGGCGATCGCGGCGGACGCGGCGGCCGCCGTGCCAGACGCAGCCGTACGGGACGGGCCCGTACGCGTATCCGCCCGGGTGAGCGTCCGGGCGAGGGAGGGGTTCGCGACGATGAACGAGACGATGGTGTGCGCGGTGGGGAACGTGGCGACGCAGCCGGTCTACCGGGAGCTGTCGGCGGGCGGGTCGGTGAGGTTCCGGCTGGCGGTGACCGCGCGCTACTGGGACCGCGAGAAGAGCACCTGGACCGACGGACACACCAACTTCTTCACGGTGTGGGCCAACCGCCAGCTCGCCGCGAACGCGATGGCGTCCCTGAACGTGGGCGACCCGGTGATGGTGCAGGGCCGGCTGAAGGTGCGCACCGAGACGCGCGAGGGGCAGAGCTGGACCTCGGCCGACATCGACGCCGTGGCGATCGGCCACGATCTCGCGCGGGGCACATCGGCCTTCCGCCGCACGGGCCGCGCCGAGCCGGCGGCGGCCGGCTCGCCACCGCAACCCGAACCCGCCTGGGAGACACCGGCACCGGCCGGCGACACCCCGGAGCGGGAGACCTCGCAGCGACGGGAACCGGTGGCGGTGGGTTGACGGCCGGTGACGTCAAAGCCGCTGACCTCCGGTGACGTGATGTCAGGCGAAGTCCTCTGGTGAGGTGATGGCGGCTTATCGGCGGATCCACCGGAAAGATCCAGTGGATTTGTCGATAAGCCCGGCCTGTGAACGATCTTGGGGATAACGATTCCGATTCGGATCGCCCCTCCGCCGACCTCACCGGGAAGGGGGCTGCGTCGCGTCTCTAGGATGCCGCACGTGGCTCTCGGGGCTTCTGATTCTGCAGGTGGGACCGTACCCCCCACGTCAATGGGTCCCGCTCGAAGGGGAATTACGTGATTTCTTCGTTCTCCGCGCCGTTCACGCGCGGGCGGGGCGCGGTCCGCCTCGCCGCCGGGACGCTGGTGTCCGGACTCGTCGTCACCGCCGTCGTCGCCGCAGCGGGCACGGCCGTCGCCGAGGAGACGGCGCAGAGCCGAAGCGGAGCAACGGCGACCATAGGGGGCCTCAAGACGTACGGCGCGGCCGTGATCCACGACGACGGCGGGGACCAGGAGGTCTCCGCGGGCCTGTTCGAGATGTCCGTCGACGGCGGCGGCACCCTGCAGACCTACTGCGTCGACCTCTACAACCCCACGCAGAAGGACGCCCAGTACCACGAGACGCCCTGGAGCGGGACCTCGCTGGGCGTCAACGAGGACGCGGGCCGGATCCGCTGGATCCTGCAGAACTCATACCCGCAGGTCAACGACCTCGCCACCCTCGCCGAGAAGGCCGGCGTCGACGGCGGCCTCACCGAGCAGGACGCGGCGGCCGGGACCCAGGTGGCCATCTGGCGCTACTCCGACGGCGCCGACGTCGACGCCGTCGACCCGCAGGCCGAGCGGCTCGCGGACTACCTCCAGAAGGCCGCCCGGAACGTGGCGGAACCCGAGGCCTCGCTCACCCTCGACGGTTCGGCGGTCTCCGGACGCCCGGGTGAACTGCTCGGCCCCGTGACGGTGCGCACCGACGCGACCGCGGTCACCGTCACGCCCCCGCCGGACGCCGCCACCAGCGGGGTGCGGATCGTCGGCCAGGACGGCGAGGACGTCACGTCCGCCGCGGACGGCACCCAGCTGTTCTTCGACGTGCCCGCCGACGCCGCCGCCGGATCGGCCGCGCTGACCGTCCAGGCCTCGACCACCGTCCCCGTCGGCCGGGCCTTCACCTCCGACAGCCGCAGCCAGACCCAGATCCTCGCCGGTTCCAGCGAGTCCACCGTCTCGGCGACCGCATCCGCGACCTGGGCGGCGAAGGGCGCCGTACCGGCCCTGTCCGCGGCGGAGGACTGCACCCGCAACGGTGTGGACATCACCGCCGCCAACCAGGGCGACGAAGCGTTCACCTTCGACCTCCTGGGCTCCCAGCACAGCATCCCGGCCGGCACGTCCCAGACGGTGACCATCCCCCTCCAGGAGGACCAGGCCTACGACTTCACGATCGACGGCCCCCAGGGCATCGCCACCCGCTTCACCGGCGTCCTCGACTGCAGGACCCAGGCCGAGGAGACCGCCCTCACCACCCAGACCGTCGCCGAACCCAGCCCCGCCACGGTCGGCGGCACCACCCCCACGGACACCAACCTCGCCGAAACCGGCAGCTCCCACGCCACCCCCCTCATCGCCGGCACGGCGATCGGCCTGGTCGTCATCGGCGGAGCGGTACTCCTGCTGCTGGGCCGCAAGGACACCCCGGTGGGCGAGTGACGACCCCGGTGCCTCGGGCGACCGGCCCCGGGGGAGTCCCCGGGCCGCCGTCCCCCGGCCGTCCCTGAACCATCCCCCGGCCGTCCTCCGGCCGTCCTCCGGCCGTCCTCCGGCCGTCCTCCGGCCGTCCTCCGGCCGTCCTCCGGCCGTCCTCCGGCCGTCCTCCGGCCGTCCCCGGGCCGCGCGCGGGTCGATGTACTGCCCGCGGGCCAGGTCGGCCTCGATGTGGGTGAGCCGTGAGTCGGTCAAGCGCTTCCGCGGCGCGAAGCCGTTCCGCCGACCGCGTCCTCCGCGGCAGCGTCACGGGCGCTGCCGACCCGCACCGACAACAGCCTCGATGAGGCCGGGAAACCGGCGGTCCAGGTCCTCCTTGCGGAGGCGCATGTACAGCCTGTTCCCCGCGTCGCGCTGGTAGACCAGACCGGCCTCGCGAAGGACCCGCCAGTGGTGGGTGCGGCTCGACTTGCCGACCGGCAGCTCGAAGGAGGAGCAGAGTCGCTCCTCTTCCGGCCGTGCGGCGAGTTCGGCGATGACCTTTCGTCGGTTGTCATCGGCGAGCGCCAGCAGGATCGGCCCGATTTCCAGATCGTCCACACCGGGGTGCGGCAGCTCGTCGCGCGCCATCACTCCCCCTCTCGACAAGGTACGCCTGGTGGCGTACCTTTCGTTGAGGTACGCCGAAAGCCGTACCTTACCCGTGGAGGAGTCATGCCCACACCTGTGCCGTCCCGGCGCCGAGTCCTGTCGCGTCTCCGCTCGACACTGCGCAAGCTCCTGCTCGCCGAGCACTCCCCCTTCATCATCTTGTGATCGGCACGGCACCTGGCCGCAGCGGCGGACAGGTGCCTGGGCCGTCCCTGGGCCGCCCGAGGCCACTCGGCGGCGACCGGCAGTGACGGACGGGCCGCAGCCGTCTACGGCGAACCCCCAGGTCGCAGCCCCCCGGCCAGACGGGTTTCCCCCCAGGGGTGGCCGTCCGGCAAGATGGGGTGTATCTGCCCACTGCCGTATTTCAAGCTGCCGGACGGTTTCTCTTGGCTGAGTACATCTACACCATGCGCAAGACGCGCAAGGCACACGGCGACAAGGTCATCCTTGACGACGTCTCGCTGAACTTCCTGCCCGGCGCGAAGATCGGTGTGGTCGGCCCGAACGGTGCCGGTAAGTCGACCGTTCTGAAGATCATGGCCGGGATCGAGCAGCCGTCGAACGGCGACGCGTTCCTCTCGCCCGGTTACAGCGTGGGGATCCTGCTCCAGGAGCCTCCGCTCAACGAGGAGAAGACCGTCCTGGAGAACGTCCAGGAGGGTGTCGCCGAGATCAAGGGCAAGCTCGACCGGTTCAACGAGATCGCCGAGCTGATGGCCACCGACTACTCCGACGCCCTGCTCGACGAGATGGGCAAGCTCCAGGAGGAGCTCGACCACGCGAACGCGTGGGACCTCGACGCGCAGCTGGAGCAGGCCATGGACGCCCTGGGCTGCCCGCCCGGCGACTGGCCCGTCATCAACCTCTCCGGTGGCGAGAAGCGCCGCGTCGCGCTCTGCAAGCTGCTGCTGGAGCAGCCCGACCTGCTGCTCCTCGACGAGCCCACCAACCACCTCGACGCGGAGTCGGTGAACTGGCTGGAGCAGCACCTCGCCAAGTACCCGGGCACCGTCGTGGCGATCACCCACGACCGGTACTTCCTGGACAACGTCGCCGAGTGGATCCTGGAGCTCGACCGCGGCCGCGCCTACCCGTACGAGGGCAACTACTCCACGTACCTGGAGACCAAGGCCACCCGTCTCAAGGTCGAGGGCCAGAAGGACGCCAAGCGCCAGAAGCGGCTCAAGGAAGAGCTCGAGTGGGTGCGGTCGAACGCCAAGGGGCGGCAGGCCAAGTCCAAGGCGCGTCTGGCCCGGTACGAGGAGATGGCCGCCGAGGCGGAGAAGATGCGGAAGCTGGACTTCGAGGAGATCCAGATCCCGCCGGGTCCGCGCCTGGGCAGCGTCGTCGTCGAGGTCAGCGCCCTCAACAAGGCCTTCGGCGAGAAGGTCCTGATCGACGACCTCAGCTTCACGCTGCCGCGCAACGGCATCGTCGGCGTCATCGGTCCGAACGGCGCCGGCAAGACCACCCTCTTCAAGATGATCCAGGGGCTGGAGACGCCCGACTCCGGCGACATCAAGGTCGGCGAGACCGTCAAGATCTCGTACGTCGACCAGAGCCGCGAGAACATCGACCCGAAGAAGACCCTGTGGGCCGTCGTCAGCGACGAGCTGGACTACATCAACGTGGGCCAGGTCGAGATGCCGTCCCGGGCGTACGTCTCCGCCTTCGGGTTCAAGGGCCCCGACCAGCAGAAGCCGGCCGGCATCCTCTCCGGCGGTGAGCGCAACCGGCTGAACCTCGCGCTCACCCTCAAGCAGGGCGGCAACCTGCTGCTCCTCGACGAGCCGACCAACGACCTGGACGTCGAGACCCTCAGCAGCCTGGAGAACGCGCTGCTGGAGTTCCCGGGCTGCGCCGTGGTCGTCTCCCACGACCGGTGGTTCCTCGACCGGGTCGCGACCCACATCCTCGCCTACGAGGGTGACTCCAAGTGGTTCTGGTTCGAGGGCAACTTCGAGTCGTACGAGAAGAACAAGATCGAGCGGCTCGGGCCGGACGCGGCGCGTCCGCACCGCGCCACCTACAAGAAGCTCACCCGGGGCTGATCGAGCTTGCGGCACATCTACCGCTGCCCGCTGCGCTGGGCGGACATGGACGCGTACGGCCACGTCAACAACGTGGTCTTCCTCCGCTACCTGGAGGAGGCGCGCATCGACTTCCTGTTCCGCCCGGAAAAGGACTTCCAGCAGGGGTCCGTGGTGGCGCGCCACGAGATCGACTACAAGCGGCAGCTCGTCCACCGGCACTCGCCCGTGGACATCGAGCTGTGGGTCACGGAGGTACGGGCCGCGTCCTTCACCATCGCCTACGAGGTGAAGGACGGCGACCAGGTCTACGTCCGCGCGTCGACGGTGATAGTGCCGTTCGACTTCGAGGCGCAGCGGCCCCGTCGGATCACCGGCGAGGAGCGCGCCTTCCTCGAGGAGTACCGGGACGACAAGGAGGCCGTCGCCGCATGACGGTGCTCCACCTGGCCGACGAGGGGGAGGCGGCGGATCTCGCGGCCTTCCTCTCCCGGCTGCTCCGCTACGACCGTGGAGCGGCGGTCCGGCTGCAGGCGGCCGGTACCGCGCTGGCCGTCTTCGGACGGCCGCCGTCCTTCGAGGTCCTGGCGGTCCGGGCGGTGCGGCTGGCCAAGCCGTACGAGAGCGGGCTGGACGTCTCGCTGGACGTGACCGTGTCCGCCGGTGAGCTGCTGGAGAGCGTGGACGAGACGGCGGTGACGGCCGTCGTGCCCGCCGCGGTCACCGGGCCGCCCTGGGCCGGAGTGCTGCCGCCGCGCGGCGGCTGGCGGCCGGAGCCGGGGCTGCCCGCACCGGACGAGCTGCGCACGATGGTCGGTGCCGCGGTCGCCGAGTTCCGGCGCCGTACCGAGGAGCTGGCGCCCGAGCGGCGCAACCGCGCCGAACTCGACCGCATCGGGCGGGAGATCTGGTCCCGGACGGTCGGCGGCACCGGCCTGCCCGTGCGGGCCGTCCACGCCGCCCAGTCCCTGGGCTTCCTGCGCCCGACCGCCACCGCTCCCCAGGAGAGCGACCGGCAGGCCGAACGGCACGTCCAACGGCGGACCGACCCGCAGGCCGCTCCGTACGCCGGGCTGTTCTCCTCCGGGGCGTGGCTGCGGCTGCGGACCCCGTACGGATCGGTCGCCGTACGGCGGTCGGGCCTCGGCGGGCTGGACCTCAGCGTCCGCTGAGAGCGGCCGGGAGCGCTGGGAGCGCCGGGAGCGCTGGGAGCGCCGGGAGCGCTGGGAGGTTCAGTCGGGGGTGTTCACCATCGAGGCCGCCGCGTACGTCAGGTACCGCCACAGCGTCTCCTCGTGCTCCTCGGAGAGGCCGAGCCCGTCGACCGCGTCCCGCATGTGCCGCAGCCAGGCGTCGTGCGCCGCCCGGTCCACGACGAAGGGGGCGTGCCGCATCCGCAGCCGGGGGTGGCCGCGCCGGTCGCTGTACGTCGTCGGACCGCCCCAGTACTGGATCATGAAGAGCAGCATGCGCTCCTCGGCCGGGCCCAGGTCCTCCTCGGGGTACATGGGCCGCAGGACCGGGTCCTCGGCGACTCCCTGGTAGAAACGGTGGACGAGCCGACGGAAGGTCTCCTCCCCGCCGACCTGCTCGTAGAAGGTCTGCTCCTGAAGCGTGCCGCGCCGAATCTCTTTCACATCCCCATGCTCTCAGACCCGCGGACCGAGGACCGCAGGCTTAGGACCTCCGGTCCGGACCGTGGACGGGTCCCGCCCCTGGGGCCCTCCCGGGAGCTCGGGGGGCGCTCGCCTCCGGCCGTGTCGCGCCGCACAGTGGAGGCATGGGTACGCGCGCAGTCGACAAGGACCTCGAGCAGCTCGCCGCCTCGGCGCGGGCGACGCTGGTGCGGGAGATCGAGGCGAGCGGGGCCTTCGTCGCCGATCCGGCGTGGAAACAGGCCTTCGCCGCCGTCCCGCGCCACCTCTTCGTGCCGTACTACTACGCGGGCGGAGCCGGCGGCTACGAGCGGCGCTGGGGGGAGAGCCCCGATGCGCGCGTGCGGGAACGCTGGGTGACCGGCGCCTACGAGGACGCCCCGCTGGCGACCCGGCTGCGCGACGGCGAGCTGCTCACCTCCAGCAGCCAGCCCTCGCTGATGGCCCTGATGCTGGCCGAGCTGCGGGTGGAGGAAGGGCACCGGGTGCTGGAGATCGGCGCCGGCACCGGCTACAACGCGGCGCTGCTGTCGTACCGGCTGGGGGACGAGCAGGTCACCACGGTGGACCTCGATCCGGAGATCACCGAGTCGGCCCGGCGGCATCTCGCCGCCGCCGGCTACCACCCGGCCGTCGTCACCGCGGACGGGGCGTGGGGCGTCCCGGAGCGGGCGCCCTTCGACCGGATCATCGCCACCTGCCAGCTGCCCTCCGTCCCGCGCGCCTGGCTCGCCCAGTGCCGGCCGGGCGCCCTGATCCTGACGCCGATGGCGACCGGGCTGGTCGCGCTGACGGTGCGGGACGCGGCATACGCGGAGGGGAACTTCCTGCACACCCCGGCCTTCTTCGTGCCGTTGCGCGGCGCGGAGCGGCACCGGCCGGAGCCGGTGGCGCTCGGCGGGGTACCGCAGCCGGCCAGGGGGAGCGATCTGTTCCAGTTCCTGCTGGCCCTGACCCGGGCCACCCTCGATCCGCAGGAGGCGTACGCGCTGTGGGAGCGCGAGGGCAGGCCCGGACGGGAGCGGTACGGCATCACCGTCGGCGGCGAGCACGCGTGGGCGTGGCTGGACGACCCGGAGGGGCCGTACGCCTGGCCCCTGCCGGGTCAGGACTGAGGACGGGCACCCGGCCCGTCCTCAGTCCTGTCAGCCGCGGCGGATCGTGATCGTCGTCCAGGCGCCGACGTGGACCCGGTCGCCGTCCTGGAGCGGTACGGGTACGAAGGGCTGGATCGGTTCCTCCGAGCCGTTGACCGTGGTGCCGTTCGTCGAGTTCTGGTCGACGACCGCCCAGTTCCCGTCCGGCTGCTGCACCAGCACCGCGTGCTGATGGGAGACGCCGGGGTCCTCCGGCGGCACCGACAGGTCGATGTCGGGGGTCTCACCGGTGGAGTGGCGGCGGCGGCCGATGGTGATCTGGTTGCCGGCGAGCGCGCGCTGCTGCTCCGGCGAGTACGCGGGCAGGTTCAGCCCCGCGGCCTCGGGGCCGGAGCGCTGCATCATCGCCATGAAGTACTCGCGGTCCGGCCCTATCGTCGCCGTCCAGGTGGCCGGCTGCTGCGGGAACGCCAGTCCGGGCGGGGGCGGCGCCTGGGTGCCACCGGGCTGCGGGTAGCCGTAGCCACCGCCCTGGGCGCCACCGGGACCGCCGGGGCCGGGACCGCCCGGGCCGCCGGGGGCGTTGTGGGACGGAGGGGAGATCACCCAGTCGTCGTCACCGCCGAAGGGTCCGCCCGGCTGCGGGCGGCCGGTCTCCTGCGGGAATCCGGGCGGGGCCTGCGGACCGGACGGCTGGAAGGCCTGCGGAGCGCCGGGCGCGGTGCCACCGGGTCCGCCGGGCGGCGGGACCGGCCGTGCGGGGTCGCCGCCGAAGCCCGAGGGTCCGGCGGGCGCACCGGGACCGCCCGGGCCGCCGGGTCCGGTGGGCTCGTGTCCGTAGGGCGACGCGGGGTGCCGTCCGGACGGCTCGCGCCGGAAGGGGTCCCCGGACGGGCCCGAGGGCTCCCGTCCGAACGGGTCCGCGGACGGCCCGGAGGCCGGACCGCGTCCGAAGGGGTCGCCGGGCGCACCCTGCGGACCACCGGCGGGACCTTCGGGACCACCCGGTTCCCGCCCGAACGGCTGCTGACCGCCCGGGGCACCGGGACCGCCCGGACCGCCCGGACCGCCCGGCTCGTGTCCGAACGGCTGTCGGCCGCCGCCGGCCGGGCCGACGGGCCGCGACGGCTCGCCGCCGAAGGGCGGGCCCGGCGGGATCGGCTCGGCGGGACGGTTCACCTGGGACGGACGGGAACTCTGGTACTCGAAGGAGTCGCTGCCACCGAACGACGGCGGCGGCTGGAACCGCGCACCCGGCCCACCCGGCCCACCCGGCCCACCCGGCCCGCCCGGACCGGCACCGGGACCGCCCGGACCGGCACCCGGACCCATGCCCGGACCACCGGGACCCATGCCCGGACCACCGGGACCCGCGCCCGGACCACCGGGACCACCGGGGCCCCCGCCCGGCCCCGAGGGCGCCGGCGTGCGCGGGGCGGCAGGGGTGTACGAGGTCGCCGTGTTGGTCAGGAAGTTCCACCGGCACTCCTCGCAGAACGGCGCACCGCCCTCACGGGGCGTACGGCACTGCGGGCAGAGCTCCGGCTCGGCGTTCGGTACGGAGGACAGGTGACGGCCGTCGGGACGGCCGCCGGGACCGCCGGGTCCGCCCGGCGGGGGCGGCGGGAAGCCGTATCCGCCACCGGCCGGGGGCGGCGGGGGCGGCGGGGGAGGGGGCGGCGGTACGGCACCGGCCATGCGGTGACCGCAGACCTCGCACCAGTCGTCGGAACCCGACTGGTGTCCGTTCGGGCAGGTCGGCATGTCGGCGCGTCCCCCTTTCCTTCCGTGTCCCACCAGGGTGCTGCGGCGGGTGCTGCTGGGTCACTTCTTTACACGAACAGTCTTTGTGGACCGGGTCTCGAGGGTCATCTCGTCGGCCTCGGCGACCTTCGCCTTCAGTCGCACAGTACCTGTCGTGGCGTCGACGACGTCCACCACCTTCGCAAGCAGTTTCGCGGTATCCGCGTTGCCCGAGACACTGGCGAGCTGAACGGCCCGGCCCAGTTTGGCCGTTGCTCCATCCATATCGCCCGCTTTGCGAAGGTCCAGCCCCTGCTGGATGACCCGTGCCAGCTCGGCCTGCCCGGTGTAGTGCGCGACCTGCGGGTTGATCGAGGTGGAGGCGGCCACGTCGTCCGTCCACACGGCCCGTACGAGGCCCTGGGCGCCCAGGTTCCGCACCGTGCCGTCGGGCTGGGGCACCACCAGCGACACCCGGGCGGCCAGCATCTCCTGCCCGAGGTGGGCGGCGGGGACCTCGACGCACACGTGGTAGTCGCGCGACTCGTCGCCCCACGAGCCGGTGGGGTAGTCGCCGGAGCGCGGGCCGGACTCGGTGCGCCGGTCGGTCAACTCCTCCACCGTGGGGGCGACTTGCTTGACGAACCTCACGGTGGTGCCGACCGGGGTCCACAGCCGCAGGGCGACGTCCGCGACCTCCTTGCCCATCGCCGTCTCCATCATCCGCGTGAAGTCGGCGGCGAGGCCGGCCGGATCGGCGACGATGTCGGCGGTACCGAGCAGGGCCGAGGCGATCCCTGTGACTTCTTTCACTTCCCAGTCGGTGCCCACGCCCCGGGCGTCACAGGTGAAACGCCCGGCGCAGGAGTCAAGGGTGGCCTTGAGGTCCTGCGGTGCCTCGTGTTCGTTGCGGCCGTCGGTGAGCAGGATGCCGTGCCGGATGGCGACGTCGGCCGAGGACAGCAGCCGGTCGGCCAGGCGCAGCCAGGTCCCGATCGCGGTGCCGCCGCTCGCGCTGAGCCGGCGCAGGGCCTGCTTGGCCTGTTCGCGGGTGGTGGCGTCGGCGACCGCGAGGCGCCCGCCGCCCGGGTAGACCTCCGTGGCCACGTGCGTGCCGCCGATCACCGCGAAGTGCACGCCGTCGCGGAGGGTGTCGACGGCGGCGGCCGTGGCGTCACGGGCGTTGCGCATCTTGGTGGGCGGGTAGTCCATCGAGCCGGAGCAGTCGACCATGACGGCCACGGCGGCGGACGGGCCCCGGCCCGGCGCGTAGAGGTGCGGTGCCGCGACGGCGCTGCCGACCGTGCCGCCGCCGGTCGCGGTGACCGTGACGATCGCGTTGACCTCGCGGCCGCCCTCGGGCAGGTACTCGTTCTGGTAGACGTCGACCGAGAACTGCGGCACGTTCGACTTCGAGAAATTGGCCATGCCTACTCACATCCCCCTAGTCCCCACGGCCGTGGGGCGATGACGGTGGACGGACCGGTCCCCTCCGGTCCGCCGCTGCTTCCCCGTGTGCGGCGTGTGCGAAGCGCTGTGCGTGGCCTCAGGCCGATCCTGCCCCCTGCGCGGGGGCGGGGAACGGCAGTACGGCCACCGTTACGTTGTCGTGCCCGCCGCCGTCGAGGGCGTGTCCGACGAGTACCCGGGCGGCGTGCAGCGGCCGTACGGCGGCGTCCGGCGGGAGTGCCTCGGCCATCTCCTGGGCCGCCTCGGCGTAGTTCCACAGTCCGTCGGTGCACACGACGACCACGCCGGGGCGGTCCGGCTTGAAGGACGCGGTGTGCGGCTCCAGTTCGTAGGCGTCGGCGCCGAGCCAGCCGGTGATCGCGTGGGCGCGGTCGTCGGCGTAGGCCTCCGCCTCGTTCATCAGGCCCGCGGCGACCATCTGGGCGGCCCAGGAGTCGTCCTCGGTGAGCCGGGCCGGAGGCGCGCCGCGGTCCGCCGGGACCCAGTAGACGCGGCTGTCGCCGACCCAGCCGACGACCAGCAGGCCGGCGGTGACGACCGCGCCGACGAGGGTGCAGGCGGGGGCGTTCTGGTGCGGGGCGTGCTCGCGGGCCGTGGCGGGTTCCTCGGCGAGGGCGTTGACCGCGTGCGAGGCGGCGACGATCGCGTCGTGCATGGCCTGCTGCGGGTGCGTGCCCTGTGGCAGGGCCGTCAGCAGCGACCGGCTCGCCGCCCGGGACGCGGCGAGGGAGGCGTCGTCCGGGCGGGTCGCGGAGGACACGCCGTCGCAGACGATCGCCACGGACGCGGGGGTGCCGTCGGGCAGCGCGGTCTGGCCGACGCCGAACGCGTCCTCGTTGCGGTGGTGGCGCAGACCGCGGTCGCTGACGGCGGCGACGGGGCCCGACTCCTGCTCCATGTGGTCGCGTTCACGCGGCTGGGCGTGCCCGCAGTTCTCGCAGTAGCCGTCGTCGTCGACCCGGCCCGCGCGGCAGGCCACGCACACCTTGCCGCTCCCGGCCACCGCCGCGGCCTCGGCGGCCACCCGGGGGTCGGGCGCCTGGAGCGGGTACTCCTCGGGCTCCGGGGGCCGGTCGAAACGGACACCGGCCGCGGGCACGCCCGGCACGGAGGGTGCCCCGGGCGCGGCGGGTGCCGCAGGTGCGGCGGGAGGCGGGAGCGGTGCGCCGGGCGAGCCGTGAGCTCCGACAGCACCGACAGCACCGACAACGCCGGAAGCGCCGGAAGTACCGGAAGCACCGGAAGCACCGGGCGCACCAGAGGCTCCCCCGTCGGATGCCCCGCCGGGTTCCGGCGCGTTCATCATGAGGGTCGGGCTGTCGTCCGGGCGGGGCGGCACGGCGGACAGGTCGTATCCGCACGCTCCGCAGAAACGGTCACCCGCGTCGAGCGGCTCCGCGCAGCTCGGGCAGGTCGGCAGGGCTGCCTGCCGGGGCATCTGGGACATCAACTACACCCACGTCCGGGGGCGGTAACGATTGGCACGTTCCACCAGGTCGATCCTCTCCTCACCGCCGGTCGCCAGCCGGGCCAGCGTGCGGTACGAGCGCTCCAGGCCGAAGCGGAGCCCCCGCTCGTCCAGGTCACTGCCGAGCAGCACCCGCCGGTGGCCGGGGCCGGCGCCCTGGCCACCGGAGAGTATCCAGTCCAGGGCACTGCCGAGCACCTCCGCGGACAACTGCTCGCGCCGCGTCGGGTCCAGACCGTACGCGTCCAGCGCCTCGACCTGCGCCGCCGCGGCGGTGAGGTCCTCCAGGAAGGGTACGTCGGCGGCGGCCGCCGTCCGCTGCCGGAGCCGGGCGCGGACGGCCGCGACCCGGGCGGCCGTGTAGTGGATGGAGGACTCCGGCACCGACTCCAGCGTCCGTACGGCGCTCGCCCGGTCGCCGGCCGCGAGCCGGACGCGGGCCAGGCCGAACGCGGCGCTCACATAGCTCGGGTCGGTCGACCACACCAGCCGGTAGTACTCGGCGGCGTTGTCCAACTGGCCCAGCACCTCGGCGCACACGCCGAGCGCCAGCTTGGGCGCGGGCTCGCCCGGGAAGGCGTCGTAGATCGCGTCGAAGGCGAGCGCGGCGATCTCGTGGTCGCCGGTGACCAGCGAGGCCAGGCCCCGGTACCACACCACCCGCCAGTCGTCGGGCCGTTCGTCCTCCAGCTCGGTCAGGGTTCTGAGGGCGGCACCGGCATCGCCGTTCTCCAGCCGGGCGCGGACCTGGCGCAGCCGGGTCTCGACGGACGGCGCCGGCGCGGCGGCCAGGGCCGTGAGCAGCTCGGCCGGGGCGGAGGCGGACAGACCGGCGAGGAACCCCGCGTTGGGGTCGCCCGCGTCGACGAGCGGGGCGGGCAGCGCGAGGGAGGCGGCGGGGGCGTCGACGGGCCGGACGAGACCGGGGGCGGCGGGAACCTGTGCGGGAAGGGTGGCGAGCGTCGGCGTGGGACGGCCCGGCGCGGGGGCGGCCGGGAGGGCCGCAGGGCCGGTGGCCGCCCGGCGTGCGGGGGCCCTCCGGGCGCCCAGCCGGGACACCTCCCCGTCCAGCCGGGGGAACAGCTCCCGGTCGGTGACCTTGACCTCCGGCCCGAACAGCGTCGACAGCGCGGGCCGCGCCCGCCCGCTCTGGAGGGAGACGACCTCGCGCAGCACGCCCGTCAGCTGCTCCGCCATCTCCTGCGCGGAGCCGAACCGGCGGGCCGGGTCGGGGTCGGTGGCCCGGACCAGCAGCCGGTAGAAGGACTCGTACCGGCGGAAGACCTCGATGGTGTCGGGGTCGGGCAGCGAGTCGACGAAGACGGTCGTGTAGCCCTGGAAGTCGAAGGTCAGGACGGCGAGGGTGCGGCCGACCGTGTACAGGTCGCTGGCGACCGACGGGCCGACGTCGGCGACCTCCGGGGCCTGGTAGCCGATCGTGCCGTAGATGGCCGACTCCTCGTCGTCCAGCCGGCGCACCGCGCCCATGTCGATCAGCTTGAGCTGGTCCTCGGTCTGGATCGCGTTGTCGACCTTGAAGTCGCAGTACAGCAGGTTGCGGCTGTGCAGGTGCCCGAGGGCCTCCAGGGCCTCGATGCCGTAGGCGCACGCCTGCTCCACGGGCAGCGGGTCCCGCCGGCCGTCCGGGGTGCGGCGGGCGTTGGCGATCTCCTTGAGGGACTTGCCGCCGACGTACTCCATGACGATGTAGCCGTCGAGCGAACCGGTGCGCTGGTCGAGGTGTTCGACGAAGTTGTAGATCCGCACGATGTTGGCGTGCTCGATCTCGGCGAGGAAGCGCCGTTCGGAGATCGCGGCGGCCATCGCGTCCTGGTCGCCGGTGTCCAGCAGGCCCTTCAGCACCACCCAGCGGTCCGACACCGCCCGGTCCACGGCCAGGTAGACCCAGCCGAGGCCGCCATGGGCCAGACAGCCCGCGACCTCGTACTGGCCGTGCACCACGTCCCCGGACTTCAGCTTCGGGACGAACGAGTACGGGTGGCCGCACTTGGTGCAGAAACCCTCCGTGCGCCCGGGCCGGTCCCCGCGCGCGCGGCCCACCGGGGCGCCGCAGTCCGAGCGCGAGCAGAACCGCTTGCGCTCGGGCACCTCGGGGTTCTCCAGGACCATCGCGCGCGGGTCGGGCCTCGGCACCTGCGGCACCGACACCAGCCCCACGCCCAGCCGGGCCCGCCCGGAGGAGCCGGCCGCCGAACCGGAGCTGCGCACCGACACCGAGCGTCCCGTCGGCCTGCCGGACAGCGACCGCGAGAGCCGTCCGGACACCGAGCGGCGCGACCTCGACGACTGCGAGGACGTACGCGAACTGCGGGCGCTGTGGGCGCTGCGCGCGCTGGGGCGCGAGCCGCCGCTGCCCGACGGGCCCGCGCCGCCGGGGGTCACCCCGGTGGGCGGCGAGCCGACCAGTCCGTTCGCGGCGACGACCGGGGCGAGACCGCAGGTGTCGCAGTACAGCTCACCGCCGCCCACGTCCTCGTACGACCCGTCGCAGCCCGGCCGCTGGCATGTCTGCCCTGCCTGACTCATGACCCCTGCTCCCCCCTGTGGTCCTCGGGTCCGCCCCGTTCCGCCGCGCGCGGGGCGGCGAGCAGTTCGGCGGCCACCCGCTGGTAGCGCAGGACGGCCTGCTCGGCGACGCGCAGGTCGCAGGGCGCGCTCCACAGCATGCGGCGGGCCGCGTCGTACCGCTCGACGAGGAACGGGTCCTCCGCCAGGCCGTGCCGGGCGACCTTCGCCTTGTACGCGTCGAGACGGCCGCGCAGCTCCGCGCGGACCGCGAGCGGCGCGGTGACCTCGGTCAACGACTCGCGGGCGCGCAGCAGTTCGTCCTCCGCCTGCTGCTCCAGCGACTCCAGCAGCGGGGACAGGCGGTGCCACTGGGCCTGCCTGCGGTACTCGGCGGCGGTCGCCAGCTGTTCCTGAAGGACGGTCGGCGGTCCGCCGACCACCGGCACCTCCGTCGCGGCGATCTTCGCCAGCACCTCGCCGCGCGCGGCCCGCGCCTCGGCCAGGGTGCGGTCGGCGCGGCTGAGCACGTCCCGCAGCCGCACCAGCCGCTTCTCCGCGTCCTGACGGACCGTCAGTACCGCGTCGATCTCCCGGCGCACGTCCTCCAGGGCGCGCGCCTCACGGTCGTAGACCGTGGTGTCGGGCCGCCCGCCGCCCGGCGCCGAACTGCCCCGCGCGCGCACCCAGAACGCCAGCGGGTCGGAGACGACCTGCTCGCGCAGCCGGGTCAGCGTGTGCGTGATGCGCTCCAGGTCGTCACCGGCCGGGTGCTCGCCCGGGCGGACGCCCACGGAGTGCGCGAGCTGCCGGGTGCGCTGGAGCTCCGCGGCCAGCAGGTCGATCCGGGCGGGCAGCGCCGACCACACCGCGTCGGCGGCGACGACCATGTCCAGCGACGAGGCGTACAGCTCGTTCATCCGGTCGACGAGCCCGGTCAGCGAGAAGCTCTGGCTGAGCCGGCCGGTGCCGTGCGGGGTGGGCGCGTTCGCGAGGGCCGCGCCGGCCACGGTGACCGACGCTCCGCGCAGCAGCTCGGTCAGTTCCACCAGGTCCTCACGGCTGGACCAGCGGCGGCGCGAGCGGATCTCCCGGGCGGCGCGCAACGCGTCGGAGTACGCGTCGAAGTACGCCCACAGCAGCGTGATCGACGCCTCCGTGTCCGCCCAGCGTTCTTCGGTGACGCCGGTGAGCCGGGCCCCCTCGAGGAGTCTGCGGCCGGCGTGGTCCTGGAGGGCGAGGAGCGAGGTCTCGATCGCCTCGTGCTCCTGGCCGAGCCGCGCCAGCGCACGGTCCACCTCGTCCCGGTCCATCACCGGCCGGGGGGGTCCCGTGACGCCCATCGATCACCTCTCGCTGCTGTGTCGGTTGTCCGCTCGGCCCGCTGCCTGTCGGTTCCTGCCCGCCGGCGGGGCCGTCAACTCGTGCGCAGGTACTGCGGTGCGGGCGGCCTCGACGTCGCCGCGTCCGCCCCCAGTGTCGCCGACAGCCACTTGTCGTACGACGCCTGCCAGCCGTTCGCCCGGTACCGCACCAGGATCTGGTTGACCCGGCGTACCAGATCGTCGGCGTCCTTCTTCATCGCCACCCCGTAGTACTCGGTCGTGAAGGGGGCGCCCTTGAGCGCCACGGTGGGGTCCTGGGCGGCCTGGCTCGCCGCCAGTGCGCCGTCGGTGACGACCGCGTCGGCCTCGCCGAGCTGCAACCGGACCAGGCAGTCGAGCTGGTTGGGGACGGTGGTGGAGATGTCGGTGGTGGCGGGCAGCCGGCCGGCCTTCCGGTCCTCGGTCAGCCGGGTGTTGGCGGTCGAACCGGTCGCCGTGCAGACCTTCTTCTTCGCCAGCGTGTCGTCGTAGCCGGTGATCGTGGAGGACTTGGGGGCGAGGACGGTCTGTCCGGTCCTGAAGTAGGGGGCGGAGAACGCGACGTCCTCGATGCGGTCGCAGGTGATGGTCATCGTGCGCACCACCATGTCGACCCGGCCCTCCTGGATCGCGGGGATGCGCTGGTTGGTCGGGATGGCCTTGAACTGCACCGCGTCGGGGTCGCCCAGGATGTCCTGCGCGATCCGCCGCACCAGGTCGATGTCGAAGCCCTCCAGGGCCGCGCCGGTGGTGTTCGGGTCGCGGTAGCCCCAGCGGTAGCTGTTCTGGTCGACACCGACGATCAGCTTGCGCTTCTCGCCCTGCCGGGCCTTGATCGCGGCGATCGTCGGACCCTCCGCGGCCGACGGCGCCAGCGTCTGCTTCTCCGGGTCCTGGCACGTGGAGTCGGCCGCCGGGGTGCCCTCGGCGACGCCCCGGCCGCCGGTGCCGGCGTCGTCGCCGTGCGACTGGGTCCACGGCAGCAGCAGGACGAAGGCCAGGGCGAGGGCGCAGACGACCGCCATCGCACCGACTCCGCCCCAGCCCTTCAGGCCGGCCCGTATCCGTCGCGCTCGTGTCGTCACGCCTTCTGCCACCGGAACGCCACCCTTCACCGGTCCGCCCCCTCTCACCGGTACTCCGACAGCCTGCGGCCGATGCCGAGGACCGCGCCCGCGGCGCCCAGGACGGCGAGGACGGCCGCGCCCGCCGGCAGGCCGCCCATCGCCGCCAGGCCGTCGCCGGCCGCCCGCCTGAACTCGTTCTGTTCGTGCTGGAGCGCGCTCGCCAGGTTGGCGTCCACGCTGTCGAAGCACTCGCCCGTGGCGCCCTTGCCGCCGATCACCAGGGCCAGCGCCTGCTCGTAGTTGCCGTTGTCGTCCTGGGCGCGGGCGGCGGTGTGGCGCTTCTTCCACTCCGCCATGTTGCTCTCGGCCCGGGTGACCGGCGTCGTGCCGTCCTGGTCGTCGGCGAGCCGCCGGGCCAGGGCGAGCCCCTCGCCGAGGGCACCCATGTCCTCGGTGAAGTCGTGGTCGTAGGCGTCGACCGTCTCCTCGCCGACCTTCACGGTCTCGGCGCCGCGCGCCACCAGGGTGAGGTTCTCGTTGCCGCGGGCCTTGAGGGAGGCGATGCGGGCGTCCTGGAGGACGTCCAGTGAGCGGACGCCGTGCTCGTAGGAGTCGTCGAGGCCCGCGCGGGCCACGGTGTGGCCGACGACCAGCCACAGCAGGACGACGGTGGCGGCCGCGGTCGCCGCGACCAGGCCGTGGTTGAGCACCCGGTGGGTCCGGCGGTAGGTGCGGTGCTGGGCCCAGGCCAGGGCGGCCAGCGCGAGGACGCCCAGCGCGATCGCCGCCCAGGGGTAGGGCGTGGCGTCCGCGTAGTCGTCCCGCAGGCGCTGGTTCTCCTTCTTGTAGAGGTCCTCGGCGGCCGGGAGCATCTCCTTCTGCATCTTCTGGTTGGCGTACCGCAGGTAGGCGCCGCCGACCGGGAAGCCCTGCCGGTTGTAGGTGCGGGCCCGTTCGACCAGGCCCTTGTACTCCGGCAGTAGCTTGTTCAGTTTCGTGACGGCCGCCGAGGAGGGGGAGCCCTGGTCGGAGTTGTTGGCGGCGGTGACGAGCCCCTCGGCGGCCGTGTCGATGTCCTTCTCGTACCGCTCGCGGGACTCGGCCGTCTCCTGCCCGCCGGCCAGGAAGCCGCTGGAGGCCGCGGTGTTGGCGTCGGCGAGGGAGCGGTAGATGTCGGCGGCGGCCGTGGTCAGCGGCTGGCTCTTGTGCAGGACGTCGTCGGCCGCGGCCGCCCGGTCGGACGTCTGCCAGGCCGTGACGGCGCCGAACGCGACGACGAGGAGGGCGAGGAGGGCGCCGATGATGCGGAGGCGGCCGGGCTCGGTCGTCGCGGCGGCCCGCACCTGGTCGACGCCCTCGGCGAACGCCGTGCGGCGCGTCGGCGGTGGTGCGGTGCTGCTCGTTGCCGGGTCTGCCACGTTCTCTGACCTCCCCCATGGTCATGGCCCGTCGCAAGTATCGCTGGCGGGAGGGGGAATGCGCACCGGCCTTCACGGGATCTCGATCGGATCACAGTCACCCCTGCTCATGAGTACGCGGTGGGAATGTGTTCGGTTCCCTGACGGGGCCGCCACGGCCGCCACGGCCGCCACGGCTGCCGAGGCTGCCGAGGCCGGGGGGCCGGGGGCCGGCGCGCGGCCCGCGCCCCTCGGGCCCGCGCGCTCACGCCGGGCCCGCGCGCTCACGCCGTGCCTGCGCGCTCACGCCGTGCCTGCGCGCTCACGTCTCGAAGAAGTCCCGTACCCTCCGGTGCGCCTCGGGCCCCGCGCCCACCCGGTCCAGCCCCAGCAGCGCCGCCCCCAGCACCGGCCGCTCCCGCACCACGCTCACCACCGCCCTCGGCGCCCGCGCCGCGAGCGACTCGCGCACCCGGTCGTCCAGTTGCCGGTGACCGGCCGTCAGGACACCTCCGCCCAGCAGCACCGGCGTCTCCTCCTCCAGCAGATCGAGGCGGGTCAGCGCCACCGCCGCCATCGTCACCACCTCCTCGGCGAGACGGTCGACGACCGCCCGCGCCACGCCGTCCCCGCCGGCCGCCGTCGCGAACAGGACGGGCGTCAGTTCGTGGCGGCGGGCGGGCGGGAGGTGTTCCAGGTGCAGGGCCTCGATCAAGGCGTACATCGTGGGCAGCCCGAAGTGGCCCGGCAGCGTCCGGGCGAGCGCCGTCGGAGCGCCGCGGCCGTCCTCCGCCCGCGCCGCGTGCCACAGCGCCTCCTCGGCCAGCCCCCAGCCGCCGCCCCAGTCGCCGGAGAGGCGGCCGAGCGCGGGGAAACGGGCGGTGCGGCCGTCGGGGCGCATGCCGACGCAGTTGATGCCGGCGCCGCAGACGACGGCCACCCCCCGGGGCTCGGCCACGCCCGCCCGCAGGATCGCGAAGGCGTCGTTGCGGACCGCGACGGCCGCCCCCCACGCGCGCGCGTGCAGCGCGGCCGCCAGCTCCTCCTCCTCGGCCGGCAGGTCGGCGTTGGCGAGACAGGCCGAGACAAGGGCCGCCGAGGAGACGCCGGCGGCCGCGTACGCGCGCGTGACGGTGTCGGCGAGGGCGTCGACCGCCGGGCCCACGCCCACGGTGGGCGGGCGGAAGCCGCCGCCGCGGGCGGTGGCGAGGACCTCCCCGCCGGCCCCGACGACCGCGACGTCCGTCTTGCTGTTGCCCGCGTCGACGGCGAGGACGCTCGCGGTCAGGCCCACGCGAGATGCTCCCGGTTGTGCGCGATCAGCAGGTCGGTGAGCGTGTCGGCGTACGTGTACTGGCCGACCAGGGGGTGGGCGAGCAGGGCCCGGAAGACGCGGTCGCGGCCACCGTGCAGCGCCGCCTCCAGGGCCAGCTCCTCGTAGGCCGTCACCTGCGCGATCAGGCCCGCGAACAGCGGGTCGGGCGGTGGGACCGGCAGCGGGACCGGACCGTTCGGGCCGACCGCCGCCTGGACCTCGATCACCGCGTCGTCCGGGAGGAAGGGCAGTGTGCCGCGGTTGGGGGCGTTCACCACCTGGTACGGGCTGCCGGACCCGGTGAGCAGCGCGGCCGCCAGGTCGACGGCCGCCTCCGAGTAGTAGGCGCCGCCGCGCCGGGCCAGCAGCGCCGGTTTCTCGTCCAGGGCCGGGTCGTCGTACATCCGCAGCAGTTCCCCCTCCATGCGGGCCACTTCCGAGGCCCGTGAGGGCTTCGTCCGCAGGTCCTGCACCACCTCGTCGTGCGCGTAGTAGTAGCGCAGGTAGTACGACGGGAGCACGCGGAGGCGGTCCAGCAGGGCGCGGGGCAGACGGAGGTCGGCGGCGAGGGCGTCGCCGTGCTCGGCGAGCAGCCGCGGCAGCACGTCCTCGCCCCGGGGGCCGTTCAGGCGCACCCCGGTCTCCCAGGTCAGGTGGTTGAGGCCCACGTGGTCGAGGTGGACCTCGCGGGGGGAGACGTCCAGCAGGCGGGCGGCGGTGCGCTGGAGGCCGATCGCCACGTTGCACAGCCCGACCGCCCGGTGGCCGGCCCGCAGCAGGGCGCGGGTGACGATGCCGACCGGGTTGGTGAAGTCGATGATCCAGGCGCGGGGGTTGGTGCGCCGGACGCGTTCGGCGATGTCCAGGACGACCGGGACGGTGCGCAACGCCTTGGCGAGGCCGCCCGCGCCGGTCGTCTCCTGGCCGACGCAGCCGCACTCCAGCGGCCAGGTCTCGTCCCGCGCGCGGGCCGCCTGGCCGCCGACGCGCAGTTGCAGCAGCACCGCGTCGGCGCCGTCGACGCCCGCCTCCAGGTCGGAGGTGGTGACGACCCGGCCCGGGTGGCCCTGCCGGGCGAGGATGCGGCGGGCCAGGCCGCCGACCGGCTCCAGGCGTTCGGCCGAGGGGTCGACGAGGACGAGCTCCTCCACCGGTAGGGCGTCCCTCAGCCTGGCGAAGCCGTCCACGAGTTCGGGCGTGTAGGTCGAGCCTCCGCCGACCACGGTGAGTTTCATGAGGATTCAACTCCCCGTGGTGCCGGGCGCGGAACCGTTCCGCTACTTGGTGGGCGCCACCGGTGTGATCGGCGTCGCGGCCTGGGCCTGCGGGGACGCCGTGTTCGCGTACACCGACGGGGCCGCGACGGCGGCCGTCGGGTCCACGTCCGGGTCGTCCTCCGGCGGAACGGTGGCGCCGCCGACGATGCGGATGTCGGCCGCGTCGAAGGCCCGCTTGACGCGCCAGCGCAGTTCGCGCTCGACCGCGAGGGACTTGCCGGGCATCGTCTTCGCGGTGACCCGCACGACCATCGAGTCCAGCAGCACGCTGTCCAGGCCGAGCACCTCGATGGGGCTCCACAGGAGCTCGTTCCAGGGCTCCTCCTTGCCCATCTTGTCGGCGACCTCGTCGAGGGTGGCCTTCACCTTGTCCAGGTCCTCGGAGGCCTTCACGGTCACGTCGACGCCGGCCGTGGCCCAGCCCTGGGAGAGGTTGCCGATCCGCTTGACCTCGCCGTTGCGGACGTACCAGATCTCGCCGTTGTCGCCGCGCAGCTTGGTCACCCGCAGCCCGACCTCGATGACCTCGCCGGTGGCGACGCCCGCGTCGATCTGGTCGCCCACGCCGTACTGGTCCTCCAGGATCATGAAGACGCCGGAGAGGAAGTCCGTGACCAGGTTCCGGGCGCCGAAACCGATCGCCACGCCCGCGACACCGGCGGACGCCAGCAGCGGGGCCAGGTTGATCTCGAACGTGCCGAGGACCATCAGCGCGCCGGTGCCGAGGATGAGGAAGCTCGCCACCGAACGCAGCACCGAGCCGATCGCCTGCGAGCGCTGCCGCCGCCGCTCGGCGTTGACCAGCAGCCCGCCCAGCGCCGTGCCGTCCACGGCCTGCACGGTGCGGTTCATCCGGTCTATGAGCTTGGTGATCGCCCGGCGCACCACCACTCTCAGCACCCCGGCGATCACCACGATCAGCAGGACGCGAAGACCGATCGCGAGCCACGTCGACCAGTTCTCCTCGACCCAGCCGGCGGCGTTCGTCGCGCTCTCCTGGGCGTCCTGGAGCGTCGGGACCGTCACCGCCGACGACTCCGAGGGGGTCGGTGACGGCGACGAACCGGCGGCCAGTAGGACGGCGGACAAGGACACAGCAGGTACCTCCACGTACGGCACTGCTCCGTACGGCGCGGCGGTCAAGGTGCTCAAGGTGTTCAAGGTCACGAAAAGGTCACCGGACGGGCAGGATGACCACACTAACGGGGCATCGTGTGTGTTTCGGCGGGATGCGCGAAGGAGAGACCGTGCTCACCCGCGCTTGAACGGGTTGTCAACCCGGGCATGGTTCCGATGTGGTCCAAAACACTCTCAGCCCGTTACCGGGACATGGTGGCGCGTTCACCAGCCAAGAGGGGAGACTGACCACAGATCGTCCCGGCGCGAGCCACGCGCCGCCGACGCCCGAGGAGGCATCCGTGCCGCATGTCCTGGTCCTGAACGCGTCGTACGAGCCGCTCGGCGTCGTACCGCTCCGCCGCGCGCTCGTCCTCGTCCTGGAGAACAAGGCTGTCTCCCTCGAGGAATCCGGCGCCTTTCTGCACAGCGCGACCGTCACAGTCCCCGCACCCAGCGTGGTCCGGCTCAAGCGATTCGTCCGGGTTCCCTATCGGGGGCCCGTTCCTCTGACCCGCCGGGCGCTGTTCGCCCGGGACGGGGGCCGGTGCATGTACTGCGGTGGCGTCGCAACCAGCGTCGACCACGTCATCCCGCGCAGCCGCGGGGGCAAGCACGTCTGGGACAACGTGGTGGCGTCCTGCCGCCGCTGCAACCACGTCAAGGCCGACCGGCACCTCGTCGAGCTCGGCTGGCGGCTGCGCCACAAACCCGCCCCGCCCACCGGTCTGGCCTGGCGCATCATCGGCACCGGCCATAGGGACCCGCGCTGGCTGCCGTACTTGCAGCCGTACGGCGCGGACGACGCCCTGGCCCGGATCGACGGCATCTCCGCCTGACGACCCGGGCTTTCGCATCCCCGTGGCCGGCACCCGGCCACGGGGCCTGGGCCCTCCGGGGCACCGCACCCCGCGGCCGTACGCCTCCCGGCCCGCCCGCCATCTCGGCCGTCCGTCATCTCGGCCCGCCCGCCATCCCGCCCGCACGGGCCGCGCCCGCATAGGCCGCGCCCGCACGGGCCACGCCCGCATAGGCCGCGCCCGCACGGGCCACGCCCGCACGGCGACGGCCCGCGGCGGCGCCGCGTCCGTGCCGTCCTCGCCGCGCCCCCAAGGGGCCGCGGCGGACCCACGCCCTGTCCGCCGGCCGGCCCGCCGCCAATGGTGCACACCCGCCTCCCCGAGCGGCGGCATGGCATGATTGCCCCACTTTGTCGTGAGTGTCGGTGTGAGAAATGGGACGAGATGCGCGTGGTCGGCTCCTCGGACGTCTGCGGGCGCGCCCACGGGGTAGGGCTGCGGTGACCCGTCAGACTCCGTACGCGACAAGGAGGCCACCGTGGCCGCATCGACCACTCCGCTGCTCCCGGCCCATTCCAAACGCCCGGCGGTGCCGACCGCCGACCTCGAGGAGACCCGCCTGTTCGTGTTCAGCGCGGAGGGAACCTGCGCCGAGGCCCCGCTGACCAGCGAGCCGCCGCTGCCCGCCGCCGAACCCCTCACCAGCGAGCCGCCGCTCGCCGCCCTGGACGCCGACGTCACGAGGCCCTAGATGACCGCACCCCGGCCGGCCGTACCCCCCGACGCGGAGCTGACCCGCCTCGCCGCCCTGCACGGCGTCGCAGTCTCCTACGAGCCCTCCCCCGGCCGTACGGTCACGGCCTCGGCCGGGGCCATCGCCCGCGCCCTGGCCGCCCTGGACGTCGACGCGGACACCCCGCGGGCCGTCCGGGCCGCGCTGGCCGCCCGGGAGCGTGAACTGGCCGGGCGGCTGCTGCCGCCGACCGTGGTGTCGTGGACCGACCGCCCGGCGGACGCCCTGACCGCCCTCCCCGACGGCACCCGCCTGCTGGTCGAGACCGAGCGGGGCGGCACCCGCGCGTCCGCCGAGGGGCTCCCGCCGGGTGTCCACCGGCTGACCGCCACCGCGCCCGACGGGCGCACCGCCCACGCCCATCTGATCGTGGCCCCGCCCCGCCTGCCGGCGCCCGAGGGCCGCACGTACGGGCTCCTCGTCCAGCTCTACTCCCTCCTGTCGGCACGTTCCTGGGGCATGGGGGACCTCGGTGACCTCGCCGAGCTGGCCGGCTGGGCCGGACGGACGGCGGGGGCCGGGTTCGTGCAGGTCAACCCGTTGCACGCGGCCGTGCCCGGCACCCCGACCGATCCCTCCCCGTACCGGCCCTCCTCGCGCCGCTTCCCCGACCCGGTGCACCTGCGGGTGGCGGACGTGCCCGAGTTCGCCCACGTCGACGCGCCGGACCGGGTGCGGGCGCTGCTGGAACGGGCCGGGCGGCTGCGGGAGACCGTGCTGGACAAGGGCGCGCTGATCGACCGGGACGCGGTGTGGGAGCTGAAGCGGGAGGCCATGGAGCTGGTCGCCGCCGTGCCGCTCGGGCCCGGCCGGCAGGCCGCCTACCGCGACTTCCTCGCCGAGGAGGGCGAGGCGCTTCAGGACCACGCCACCTGGTGCGCGCTCGCCGAGGTGCACGGCGCCGACTGGCACCGGTGGCCGGAGGGGCTGCGGGACCCCCGTTCCGCCCGGACCCTGCGGGCCCGCGACGAGCTGAGGGACCGGGTCGAGTTCTGGTCGCGCCTCGCCTGGCTCACGGACGCCCAGCTCACCGCCGCCCAGCGCGCCGCGCGCGAGGCCGGCATGCCGGTCGGGATCGTGCACGACCTCGCGGTCGGCGTGCACCCCGGGGGCGCCGACGCCTGGGCCCAGCAGGACCACTTCGCCGCCGGCATGTCGATCGGCGCGCCCCCGGACGCCTTCACCGCGCTCGGCCAGGACTGGAGCCTGCCGCCGTGGCGCCCGGACCGGCTGGCCGAGTCGGGCTACGCCCCCTTCCGACGGCTGCTGCGGGCGCTGTTCCGGTACGCCGGCGCCCTGCGCATCGACCACGTCATGGGCCTGTTCCGGCTGTGGTGGGTGCCCGAGGGCGAGCCGCCCACCGAGGGCACCTACGTCCGCTACGACGCCGAGGCCATGCTCGCCGTCCTGGTGCTGGAGGCGTCCCGGGCGGGTGCGGTGGTGATCGGCGAGGACCTGGGCACCGTGGAGCCGGGGGTGCGGGAGACGCTGCGGGAACGCGGGGTGCTCGGCACGTCCGTGCTCTGGTTCGAGCGGGACTGGGACGGCGACGGCCGCCCCCTGCCGCCCGGCCGCTGGCGCGCCGACTGCCTCGCCACCGCCACCACCCACGACCTGCCGTCCACCGCCGCCCGCCTCACCGGCGAGCACGTCGGACTCCGCGACCGGCTGGGCCTGCTCACCCGCCCCCTGGAGGAGGAACGCGCCGAGGCCGCCGCCGACACGGGGGAGTGGCTGGAACTGCTCGCCCGGCTCGGGCTCCTGCGGAACACCGGCGCGGGCGGCGACGCCTCCTCGGAGGAGGCCGGGATCCAGGCCGTCCACCGCTTCCTGCTGCGCACCCCCGCCCGCCTGATCGGCGTCTGGCTCCCCGACGGCGTCGGCGACCGCCGCCCCCAGAACCTCCCCGGCACCTGGGACCAGTACCCGAACTGGCGGCTGCCCGTGGCGGACGCGGAGGGCCGCCCGGTGACGCTGGAGGAACTGGCGGCCTCGCCGAGGGTGCGGGCGCTGCTGGACGTGCTGAGGGAGACGGACGGTGCGGCCGGGCCCCCCGGCGGGTGAGGCACCCCGCACGGCACCCCGCACGGCACCCCGCACGGCACCCCGCACGGCACCCCGCACGGCACCCCGCACGGCACTCCGTCCGGCACTCCGTCCGGCACTCCGTCCGGCACTCCGTCCGGCACCCCGTCCGCCACCCGTCCGGCACTCCGTCCGGCACTCCGTCCGGCACCCCGTCCGGCACTCCGTCCGGCACTCCGTCCGGCACCCGTCCGGCACTCCGTCCGGCACCCCGCCCCGCACTGCGGACAGCACCCTGTACGGCACCCCGAGCGCGCGGCCCTCTCGGCCGTTCGCTAACTTGGGCACCGTGGACAACAAGAACGCCCTGCGCGCCGGCGCCCTGGCCGCCGGTACGACGCTGATGATGCTGCTCATGTCGTCTCCCGCGCTCGCGCTGACCCGCGACGACGGCGACGACCCCGGCACGGGCCTGAGCGTCGTCGAGACGCTGGGTCTCTACGTGGTGGCCCCGCTGGCGCTGTTCGCGGTCATCGCCGGTCTGGTGTGGGTCCTCGACAGGTCCAAGGACCGGCACGACCCGACCAGCTCCAACATCACCGTCAAGGGCGGGAAGGCCAAGGCCGAGGCCTGACCGGCCCGGGCCTGCCGCACGGCTCGCCGTAAGGCCTGCCGCGGGGCCCGCCGCACGCTTCACCACCGAGGGCGCCGCCCCCTCGCCGTACACGCGTTCCGCCGTACGGTGACGGGGGCGGCGCCCTCGTGCGTTGCGCCGGTGACGGGCGCCGGTGCTCGGCGCCCGGTGCCGGTGTGCGGACCGGGCCGGCACCTGCTCGGGCCGGGCACACCGCGGCCGCCACCGCCAGGATCTGGTCGCGGAAGACGCGGTCGGATCGGGGAGCGTCGGCCGACGAGTGTTGACGGACGAGTGTTGACCGACGAGTGTCGGGGCGACAAGTGTGGGCACAGGGAGGCCACGATGACCGGCACCGCGCACCCGAACCCCGCTCTCCGCTCCGTGATCGTCGTCGGCGCCGGCCCCACCGGCCTTCTCCTCGCCGGGGACCTCGCCGCCGCCGGCGTCGCGGTGACCCTGCTGGAGAAGCGCCCGCACCGCATCAGCAACCTCTCCCGCGCCTTCGGTGTGCACGCCCGCACCCTGGAGCAGCTCGACGCCCGCGGTCTCGCCGACCCGCTGCTGGCCACCGGCGGAACCATCACCGGCCTGCGCCTCTTCCGCCGCCTCTCCCTCGACCTGGGGACCCTGCCGTCCCGCTTCCCGTTCCTGCTGATCACACCGCAGTACGAGGTGGAACGGCTGCTGGAGCGCAGGGCGCGTGAGGCCGGGGCCGGGTTCGCCCACGAGAGCGAGGTCGTGGGGCTGCGGCAGGACGACGACGGCGTGGACCTCGACGTGCGCGGCCCGGACGGCACGGTCGTCACCCGGCGCGCCGCCTACGTCGTCGGCACGGACGGCCACCACAGCGCCGTACGTCAGGCGCTCGGGCTGCCCTTCCCCGGCGTCTCCGTCATCAAGTCGCTGTTCCTCGCCGACGTCCGGCTCGCCCACGAGCCCGAGGAAGTGCTCACCGTCAACGGCGCGGGCGACTCCTTCGCCATGATCGCCTCCTTCGGCGACGGCTGGTACCGGGTGATGGGCTGGAACCGTCGCAACGAGGTGTCCGACGACGTTCCGATCGGCCTCGACGAGGTCAGGGAGGTCACCCGCCGCGCCCTGGGCACCGACTACGGCATGCACGACGCCCGTTGGCTCTCCCGCTTCCACAGCGACGAGCGCCAGGCGCCGCGCTACCGGGTCGGGCGGGTCTTCCTCGCCGGCGACGCCGCGCACGTCCACTCGCCGGCCGGCGGCCAGGGCATGAACACCGGACTGCAGGACGCGGCCGGTCTCGGCTGGAAGCTGGCCGCCGCCGTCCACGGCTGGGCACCCGAGGGGCTGCTGGACACCTACGAGGCCGAACGCCGCCCCGTCGGCAGGGCCGTACTGCGCAGCAGCGGCGCGCTGGTGCGGCTGGCGCGGGCGCGGGGTCCCCTGCCGCGCACCGCGCGCACCCTCGTCACCGTCTTCGCCGGCCTGTCCGGCCCGGTCCGGCGCAAGGCGCTGGCCCAGATCTCCGGCATCGGCTACCGCTACCCCGCCCCGTCCGGCGCCCACCGCCTCACCGGCACCCGCGTCCCGGACGTCGCCCTCGCCGGTGGCGGCCGCCTCTACGAGGCCCTGCGCGGCGGCCGTTTCGTCCTCGTCGCCCCCAAGGACGCCGACGACGTCCGGGCCGACGTCCGGGCCGACGTCCGCCGCGCGGACCGGCTGGACCTGGAGCACTGGGCGAGCGACCGGCGGACGGCGCTGCTGGTGCGGCCCGACGGGTACGTGGCCTGGGCGGCCGACACCGCCGACCGGCCGCAGATCGAGGCCGCGCTGACGGCGCACCTCGGTTGACGGCCCCTCACTCCGGCTGGAAAGCCCCCGCCAGGGCTACCGGTGGTCGTCCGTCGTGAGCAGCAACTCCCGCAGCAGGCCGGCCAGATGGCCGGCCTGTTCGGTGTCCAGGGCGGCGGACAGCGCCTCCGTCTGGACGGCGAGCCCCGTGCCGACCGCCTCCTCGACGAGGTCCAGTCCCTGCCCGGTGAGCGTCACCTGAAGACCCCGGCGGTCGTGCGGGTCGGGGGAGCGGCGCAGCAGCCCGGCCCGTTCCAGCTTGTCGAGACGGCCGGTCATCCCGCCGGTGGTGAGCATCAGCGTGGCCGACAGCTCACGGGGCGAGAGGGTATACGGAGCGCCGGCGCGGCGCAGGGCGGCCAGGACGTCGAACTCGCCGCGCGAGATCCCGAGCGCCGCGTAGGCGCGTTCCACGCGGTCGCCGATCGCGCGCGCGAGCCGTTGGACGCGGCCGAAGACCTCCATGGCGGTGGTGTCGAGGTCGGGCCGCTCGACCGCCCACTGCGCGACGATCGCGTCGACGGCGTCCCTGCGCTGTGCACTCATGGGGGGAGTATCCGCCGGGATTCCGGCCGCCCGCAAGAAAGTGGCTTGACGGCAAGTTGCTTAGAGCTAAGCTAATGACTGTCAAGCGACCATGCTGACGTTCGATTCGCCTCGGAGAGGGGTGCCGGCCATGAGACGGCCCGCCACCGTCCTGCTCACCGCCCTCGCCCCCCTCTCGTGGGGCACCACGTTCGCCGTCACCACCGAGTTCCTCCCGGCCGACCGCCCCCTGTTCACCGCGCTGGTCCGCGCGCTGCCGGCCGGTCTGCTGCTGCTCGCGATCGCCCGGGTCCTGCCCCGCGGCATCTGGTGGGCCAAGGCGGCGGTGCTCGGCGCCCTCAACATCGGCGCGTTCTTCCCGCTGCTCTTCCTCTCCGCCTACCGGCTGCCCGGCGGCACGGCGGCCGCCGTCGGCTCGCTCGCACCGCTCTTCGTCGTCGGCCTCTCGGCCCCGCTGCTGGGGCAGCGTCCGACCATCCGCACCCTGCTGACCGGCGTCGCGGCCGCGGGCGGCGTGAGCCTGGTCGTGCTGAAGGCGGCCGGCGGGCTCGACGCGATCGGCGTGTCGGCGGCGGTCGCCTCCACCGCCTCCATGTCGGCCGGCACCGTCCTGACGAAGAAGTGGGGCCGCCCGGAGGGGGCCGGCCCCCTCGCGCTCACCGCCTGGCAGCTCATCGCCGGCGGCCTGCTCGTCGCGCCCGTCGCCCTTCTCGTCGAGGGTGCCCCGCCCGCCCTGGACGCCCGGGCCGTCGGCGGCTACCTCTACCTGGCCCTGGCCAACACCGCCGTCGCGTACTGGCTCTGGTTCCGCGGGATCGGCCGGCTCACCGCCCCGCAGGTCACCTTCCTAGGCCCGCTCTCCCCGCTCACCGCCGCGGCCGTCGGCTGGGCCGCGCTCGGACAGTCGCTGACGGCGGTGCAGATGGCGGGCATGGCACTGGCGTTCGGCGCCACCGTGGCGGGACAGCTCGGGGGCGCCCCACGGCCGGGCGCCGGCACCGAGCCGCACGGCGCACAGCCCGCCGGAGGAGCCGGAGGAGGAGGCTTCGGCGACGCGACCCGCGCGGAACGCGTGTTCGCCGGTGCGTCCGTCGGTGTGTCCGCCGGAGTGTCCGACGGCGTGTCCGCCGGCGTGTCCGACGGCGTGTCCGCCGACGGGGCCGGTCCGCGCCCCGGTCGCACGGCCGGTGCCCGGCCCGGCCCCGGCGACGCCCGCGCCACCGGT
>NZ_JBHWKO010000002.1:447973-452376 GCF_042731035.1 Streptomyces sp. NPDC059895 | reverse complement strand
GAGGTCTTCCAGGTCTTCAGGCGTTGAAAGGAGACGCCTTCCTCGCGGAGCAGGATGCGCAGGCCCTCGTGGCTGATGTCGTCGACCACCCCCTCGGCGACCAGGAAGTCCGCCAGCTTGGTCAGACTCCAGGTCGAGAACGGCAGGTCGTGCTCGGTCGGCCTGGACTTGGCGATCTTCTTGATCTCGCGGCGCTCGGGCAGCGTGAACGTCTTCGGCCGGCCGCCCTTGTACTTCGGGTAGAGCGAGGCGAAGCCGTCGGTGTTGAAGTTGTGGATCACATCGCGGACGCGGTCGTCGCTGCTGAACGACACCTCGGCGATCTTCGCCACCGGCATGCCCTGTGCGGACAGCAGCACCATCTGGGCCCGGCGCCAGGTCACCACCGACCCGGTCCCCCTGCGGATGATCCGCAGCAGCCGCCGCCCCTCGTCATCGTCGATCTCGCGCACGCGTACTCGTTCTGCCACCCCGACAGGGTGACCGTCCCGCGCCGCCCGGCCCAGCACCGGTACGGCGCGTCACATCACAAGAGGGCAAACGTTGCCTGATGCGGCACTAGAACCTCCTGCGTCAGCGGCGGGCCGGGCCGTCGGTGGACGACCCGGCCGGCCCGGGTCGTCAGTGGCCCCGGGCGATCCACTCCTCCAGGTGGGGTGCCTCGGCGCCGATGGTGGTGGGGTCGCCGTGGCCGGTGAGGACCTTCGTCTCGGGCGGCAGGGTCAGCAGCCGGTCCCGGACGGAGGCGATGATCGTCGGGAAGTGGGACCAGGACCGGCCGGTGGCGCCGGGGCCGCCCTTGAACAGGGTGTCGCCGGTGAAGAGCACGCCGAGTCCGGGGTCGTACAGGCAGACCGCGCCGGGCGCGTGTCCGGGGGTGTGCAGGACGGTGAGGTCGGCGCCGGCGGCCTCGATGACCTGGCCGTCGGCCAGATGGCCGTCGGGCTCGCGGCCGGCGTGGGTGAGCTTCCACAGCGGCAGGTCGTCGGGGTGCAGCCAGATGGTGGCGCCGGTCAGGTCCGCGAGGGCGGGCGCGGCCCCGATGTGGTCGTCGTGGGCGTGGGTGCACACGATCGCGGTGAGCCGTCGGTCGCCGACGGCGGCGGCGATGGCCTCGGCGTCGTGGGCGGCGTCGATGACGATCACCTCGTGGTCGTCGCCGACGATCCAGACGTTGTTGTCGACGTCCCAGGTGCCGCCGTCGAGGCTGAAGGTGCCGGAGGTGACGAGGCGTTCGATGCGCGCGGTCATCACAGCACCACCACCGAGCGCAGGACGTCCCCGTGGTGCATCCGCTCGAACGCCTTCTCCACCTCGTCGAGCGCGATGGTCTCGGTCACGAACGCCCCCAGGTCCAGGCGGCCCTGGAGGTGCAGGTCGATCAGCATGGGGAAGTCGCGCGAGGGCAGGCAGTCGCCGTACCAGGACGACTTCAGCGCCCCGCCCCGGCCGAACACGTCCAGCAGGGGCAGCTCCAGCTTCATCTCCGGAGTGGGCACCCCGACGAGGACGACCGTCCCGGCCAGGTCGCGGGCGTAGAACGCCTGCCGGTACGTCTCCGGGCGGCCGACGGCCTCGATCACGACGTCCGCGCCGAACCCGCCGGTCAGCTCCTGGATCGCCGCCACCGGGTCGGTCTCGCGCGAGTTGACGGTGTGCGTGGCGCCCATCGCGCGCGCCGTCTCCAGCTTGCGGTCGTCGATGTCCACGGCGATGATCCTCGCCGCGCCCGCCAGCCGCGACCCGGCGACGGCCGCGTCGCCCACCCCGCCGCAGCCGATCACGGCGACGGTGTCGCCCCGGCCCACTCGGCCGGTGTTGATCGCCGCGCCGATGCCCGCCATCACCCCGCAGCCCAGCAGACCGGCCACCTCGGCCGACACCGCCGGGTCGACCTTGGTGCACTGCCCGGCCGCCACCAGCGTCTTCTCCGCGAACGCGCCGATCCCCAGTGCCGGGGAGAGCTCGGTGCCGTCGGTGAGGGTCATCTTCTGCCGCGCGTTGTGCGTGTCGAAGCAGTACCACGGGCGGCCGCGCAGACAGGCCCGGCACTGCCCGCACACCGCCCGCCAGTTCAGGATCACGAAGTCGCCCGGGGCGACGTCGGTGACGCCCTCGCCGACCGACTCCACCACCCCGGCGGCCTCGTGCCCGAGCAGGAAGGGGAAGTCGTCGTTGATCCCGCCCTGCTTGTAGTGCAGGTCCGTGTGGCACACCCCGCAGGCCTGGATCTTCACCACGGCCTCTCCGGGGCCCGGGTCCGGCACCACGATCGTCTCCACCCGCACCGGCTCGTCCCTGCCCGGTGCGATCACGCCACGCACTTCCTGCGCCATGGTGCTGCCCTTTCGTCGGCGACCGTCTGTCCCAGTCCGACCCTACGCGCCACCGATCGGTAACGGCACGCACAACAGGGCAGGTCATCGCCCGGGACGCCGCCTGGGCACCACGCGCCGGGGCGGTCCGCGTAGCCTGAGCGGCGCCGGCCGGACCCACCCGTGAGGAGCCCCGTGAGCACCGCAGAGAACGCCGCCGTCCCTCCCCCGTGGCGCCTGCTGCTCGGGTACGTACGGCCGCACCGGCGGGCCCTGCTGGCGGGGGCGCTGCTCTCCCTGGTCACCGGGGCCACCGGGCTGCTGCTGCCGCTGGTGGCGCGGGGGTTGATCGACGACCTCTCCCGGGACCGGGCGATCACGGGCGCGTTGCTCGCGCTGTCGGGGCTGGTGGTCGCCAACGCGGCGGTCGGCGCGCTGGGTTCGTACGTGCTGCGGCGCACGGCCGAGTCGGTGGTGCTCGGGGCGCGGCGCGCGCTGTCGTCGTACCTGCTGCGGCTGCGGATCACGGCGGTGGACCGCACCGAGCCCGGTGATCTGATGGCGCGCGTCACCTCGGACACCACCCTGCTGCGAGAGGTCACCACCAACTCGCTGGTCGGCCTCGGCACCGGCGGTCTGACGCTGGTGGCGACGGTGGTGCTGATGGGCGTGGTGGACCCGGTGCTGCTCGCGGTCACGCTGGCGGTGATCCTCGGCGCGGGCACCGTCCTCGGGGTGATCGTGCCGCGCGTCAACCGGGCCAGCCGGCGGGCGCAGGACGCGGTCGGCGTGATGGGCGCCTCGCTGGAGCGGGTGCTCGGGGCGCTGCGCACGGTGAAGGCGTCGGGCGCCGAGGAGCGCGAGGAGCGGGTCCTGCACGCGGCGGCGGAGGAGTCGTGGCGGCAGAGCGTGCGGGCCGCCAAGTGGTCGGCGGCCGCGGGCAACACCGCCGGACTGGCCATGCAGACCGCCTTCATCACGGTGCTGGCGGTCGGCGGGGCGCGGGTCGCGACGGGCGCGATCGACGTCGCGACCCTGGTGGCGTTCCTGCTGTACGTCTTCTACCTGATGGCGCCGATCCAGCAGGTCGTCGGCGCGATCACCCAGTACCAGACGGGCTCCGCGGCCCTCGCCCGCATCCAGGAGGCGCTGCGGCTGCCCGCCGAGCCGCCGGCCCGGCCCGCGGCGCTGCCCGCGCCCGCCGCCGCACCGGCCCGCGTCGCCTTCACCGACGTGCGCTTCCGGTACGCCGAGGACCTGCCGTACGTCCACCACGGGGTGACCTTCGAGGTGCCGTCCCGGGGCATGACCGCGTTCGTCGGCCCGTCCGGCGCCGGCAAGACGACGGTGTTCTCACTCATCGAACGGTTCTACGAGCCCGACTCCGGCACGATCACCCTGGACGGCCGCCCCCTCACCGACTGGGAGCTGCCCCGCCTGCGGTCGGCCATCGGCTACGTCGAGCAGGACGCGCCCGTGCTGTCGGGGACCCTGCGCGACAACCTGCTCCTGGGCAATCCGCGGGCCGGCGACGACACCGTGCGGCAGGTGCTGAAGACGACCCGGCTCGACGACCTGGTCGCCCGGCTGCCGCAGGGCCTGGACACGCTGGTCGGGCACCGCGGGACCAAGCTGTCCGGCGGAGAGCGCCAGCGGGTGGCCATCGCCCGCGCCCTGCTGCGCGGTCCGCGCCTGCTGCTGCTCGACGAGGCGACCTCCCAGCTCGACGCGGTCAACGAGGCGGCGCTGCGGGACACGGTCGCCGACGTGGCCCGCACGACCACCGTCCTGGTCGTCGCCCACCGGCTGTCGACGGTGACGTCCGCGGACCGGATCGTCGTCATGGAGGCGGGCCGGGTCCGGGCGGTGGGCTCGCACCGCGAGCTCGTGACGACCGATCCGCTCTACGCGGAGCTGGCGGCGACGCAGTTCCTCGCGGGCCACGACCTGCCGGACGCGTCCGGCGACTGAACGCGCTGTGGGGCCGCCCGGGCGGGCGGGGGGCCCCCCCGCGGGGGGGGACGGGGGGGTGTCGAACGGGCGTAATGCGAACGGGTTGGCCGGATGCGACGGCTTCGGCGGGATCGA